>SXTU01000175.1 GCA_005791875.1 Verrucomicrobiales bacterium | reverse complement strand
TTCGAGTTCGGGAACTTCTCGAAGCAGCCCTTGAACGCGAGGAACGCCTCGTCGTAGTAAATCTTGTTCTTCTGCGTCGTGCCCAGCTCCTCGTAGCACTCGCCGATGGCGTATTGCGCGGAGGGCGCGAGCGGGGAGTTCTTCAAGGCGGAGAGGCGGCGATAGACGCCGATGGCCTCCTGAAACTTGCCCTGCTTCTGGCTGACCTGGCCCATGAGCAGCAACGCATCGTCCACGAACGGGCTTTCTGGGAACCGCCGCTGAAGCTCCAAGCACATCTGCGCCGCGCGACCGAGGTCGTCCATCGCATAATAAATCTTCCACATCTGCACGTAGGTCTGTTCGAGCAGACGCTGGTTCAGCGCGCCATAGCTGCGGGCCACCTGCTCGGTCTCGATGAGCGCCTGCTTGTATTTCTCCGTGGCCTGCTTGGCGAGGCCGAGGTCCTTATAGATGTTGCCGATGTTCTTGAGCGCCTCGCTGGTCTTGAGCGCGGTTTTGAACTTCAGCTCCTCGTCGTTGATTTTCGCGTTGGCGACCTGCAGCGGATTCAGGTTGCCCTCGATGACGCGGGCCACTGTCTTCCGCGCGATGGGCTTGGCCTCAAGACTGATCTCGTCGAGATACTCGATCTCCAGCACGTCGCCGACTTGCCCCACCACGGCGGCGGGGTTCGGGACCTCGCCCTGGCGCCCCATCTGGATGACGCCGATGAAAACACCCGTGTGCACCGCCGCACCGGCAGCGGCCCCTTCGGCCGGCTTCTCGACGAGCTTCACCTTTTTCTCGTCGATGACTTTGAAGATAGGCTCGGCCTTTTCGAGCGCCTCAAGGGCGGCGGCCCCGTTGCCAGCAGGTTTCTCGGCTTTCTCGGTGTCGGGGTTTTCCTCCACGGGGCGCTTGGTGCGGACGATGACCTCGATCTCGTCCGACTTCGCCGAGGCATCGCGGTCCGAATCATGAAGGAACAGGAACGCGGGCTTGTCCAGCACGACGGCGCCAACGGACTCTGAAAACGCGCCGTCCACGACCTTCACGCGGGCATTGCCGACGACCTTGATTTCCTTCGTGCGAACAATGTTCAGCTCGGCTTTGGCGGTCTGCTTGTCGGTGTAGGTGACCTTGATTTTGTCCGTGCCGATGAGCTGCACCACATTGTCCCCGGGCTTGGCGTCGCCGAGTTGAGTGCGAAGGCTGCCCATGAGGATCGAGGCCCCGGGCGTGACCGGAAAGCAGGTGACGGACTCCTTGTCGCCCGCCGTGGTCTCGATGATGACGACCACGCCGGTCTCGCCGGCCTGGGCGGAGAGATCCTTGTCATCAATCTTGATGAACAGGCGCTTGCCGGCGTCGAGCTTCTCCGCCTCCTGCGCCTGCGGGTCAATCGAGGTGCCGACGTTCTTGAAGGCCTCGATGGCGTTGGCGAAGCGGCCCATTTTGAAGTGCGCTTGGCCGATGTAATAATAGGCGTCGTTCGAGTAAGGCGTGCCAGGATGCAGCTTGATGACCTTCCGCAACTCGCCAAAAGCCTCCTCGAACTTGCCCATCTCGAAGAAACAAATGCCCACATGCAAGCTGGCATCGCCAGACTGGTCGGAGTCTTTGTTGTCCTCGACGGCCACGCGGCGGAACTGATCGAGCGCGAGGTCAAATTTCTTCTCCTTGAGGAACTGCTTGCCCATCTTGAGCCGGGCGAGGAAGCGCCAGCGGGAAACGGGGTAGCGGTCCAGCACGGCCTTGTAGAGGTCCATCGCCGCCGGTAACTCCCCCGCCTCGAACCGCGCATCGCCCGCGTCAATCAGCGCCTTGGCCTTCTTGTCATCCACCAGCGAGAGCGCGCCGCCGGGCACTTGGGCAGACGCAGGAATGTGACACAAAAGTGCCAGCACAACGCCAGCGGCGAAAAGCAACTTCTTCATATTTCAAATGTTTCCAACTGCAAAATGGCGATCAGTAACGCCACAGCCGACTAGACTTCGCCAAGGGCTATTCAACGCTGAGCGTGATGCGAAAAGACTGGCGCGCGGAACGAATTTAGGCCCGGTGCCTCACGTCGGCAAATCGTGCCTGTTAACCGTCCTCGTTTCCATCTCCCCCCCTTTGTCTTCCACAGCTTTATGCTGTTGCTCCTCGGCGGAGTTCTCGGTGCCGCGCCATTCCCGGGTGCCGTGACCGTGGAGTTGGTGGACTTCGCCGAGTGCCGCTTGCTGCACGAGGATGGCGCGGAGCCGGCGGAGGACTCGGCCATCCGTGACCTGCTCGGGCTGGGCAAAGGCAATGCGGCCGCGCCCGCGCGCCGGGGCGGCAGCTCGCGGAAGGCCACGGCTAGCATCCAATATCTCCTCGCCTTCAAGCAGCCCGTCGCCGTCGGCACCGTGCTGGGCGGCGTGGGGGAAGTGCGCGTGCTCAAGGCCAGTGCGCCGTTCCCGCCGGAGCCGTCGCGTGCCGGTGACTGGCTCGCTGTCGAAGTCCAGCCGAACCAGTCCGCCCCGCGTTTCGCATCGTTGCCGCCCGGCACACAGACCCGCGCCTTGCTTGTCTCCGTGTCTGTGCCGCGCGATTCCAACCAGTCGCCATTCCTGCGGCTGCTCGCGCCGCGCCTCGCGAACCACACGCCCGCCGCGGTCGCGAACGCCCAGTCCGAGCACACGGCCACGTCGCAGTTCTCGCCGCCTTACTCGCACGACGCCGGGCACGTCACGCGCGGCCACGGCGAGTGGGTCAACTCCGGCAAGGACAGCTCGGGCATCAACTCCCGCCCGCCCATCACCGAACTGGACCCGGCGTGGCTCGTCGTCTCGTGGCCAGACGCGCGGCGCGTGGATGGCGTGCTGTTGCAGGACAATTTCAACGCCTTCGAGCTCCAGGCCTTCACCGGCCCCACCGGCATCAACGCCACCGCCGCGACCGAGCAGGAGTGGAAAACCATCCGCAAGTTCAAGCCCACCCGCGACGGCACTCGCCGCTGGCTCACCTTCGAGCCAGTCCAAACGCGCGCCCTTCGCCTGCTCATCACCAAGACCGACGAGGGTTCCGTCGCGCGGCTCGCGGGCTTCTCCGTCTTCACCGACCTCGGCACGCAGCCCGCGCCCGCCCTTGTGAAACCCGTCTCCGCCGAGCCGCCGGTGCAAATCAGCTACGACCTCGCGCAGGCCGGCAAGGTGACGCTCGTCGTGGACCGCGCGGACGGCACGCGCGTGCGCAACCTCCTCGCCAACACCGTGCAACCCGCCGGCAAGAACACCATCGCGTGGGACCTCAAGGACGAGCAGGGCAACTACGTTTCCCCCGGCGACTACAAGTGGAAGGCCATCACGCACCCGCCCCTCGAACTGCGCTACGAGATGACCGCCTACCCGAACCACAGCAGCTATTTCCCCGAGCGCGCCGCGTGGCTCACCGGCGCGAGCGGCGCGGGCGGCTGGCTCGCGGACCACACGCCGCCGCGCTCGGCTTGCGCGTGGGGCGACCGCGTGTTCCTCGGCGCGCCCGTCGCGGAGAGCGGCGTCTCGTTGATTGAGTGCGACCTCGATGGCCGCAAGCACTGGGGCCATCCGTCCTTCGAGGCCTTCACCGGCTCATGGATGCTCGCGACGGACGGCAAGACGGTCTTCAACATGGCCCACGCCGACAACTTCGCGAAGGCCGGCATGGACAAAAAGACCGAGGCCATCTGGGCCGTGGACATCGAGACGAAGAAAGTCCGCACGGTCGCGATGCTCCAGCCCACTGCCGAGCGCAAGCGCGGTCTGCAAGGCTTCGCCGCGCACGAGAACCAAATCTTCCTCGCCATCCACGCCACCGACAACTGGCTCAACAACGCCGCCGGGGCCGCGGACGTGGACCTCGCCAACTGCCTCCCCGCCTACCCGACCCCCCGCAAGCCGCGCGCCGCCTTCGAGGTGGTGCCCGACCCGCGCACGGACACGCTCCGGCTCTTCCGCCTCAAGGACACGCCGCCGGGCCAGTCGCCGGGCAACGGCCTCCTCTGGCTGGAGACAACGAAAAATCCCGACCGCCAGCAGCACATCGTCCTCGCGTTCGCGAAGCCCGTGTCCATCGGCTCGCTCGTGTTCCCGCCGCCGCCGAAGGAGGACAAGGTTCAGTTCCAAATCAGCGTGCTCAAAGCCAGCGCGCCCTACCCGCCGCGCCCGAACGAACGCGCCGACTGGCAGACCGTCCCGCTCACGGACACGAGCGCGTGGGCCGTCGCCGCGTTGCCTGCGGGCACGAGCACGCGCGCACTGCGGATGACCTTCACCAAGGGCGGTGCGGGTGCGGCGGATGACTTGCTCGCCGACGTGGAGGAGAAGAAGGGCGCGCCGTCGCTCGATGCCACCGAGTCGAACGCGAAGAAGGGCAAGGGCGGGTTCGCCGGCGCGGACGATGATTTGTGGATGCGCCGCGTCGAGGGCATGAAGCTGCTGAACCGTCGCTTCGAGAATCTTTTCCCCACCGCCACCGTGCGCGTGAGCAGCGGCAAGGTGGCACCCGACGGCACTTGGGACGCGCAACGCACCGAACCGTTGAGCGTCGCCGATCCCGCCATCTACGCGCTGGAATGGAAGCAGGCGCAATCCATGCGCGGCCTCGCGCTGAAGGAGATTGATGGAGCGGTGACGGAGGTGGATGTCTTCACCGGCCCCGCTGGCGAGCCCGTGGACATCGCGTCGAGCGCGGGCTGGGAGCAGGTCGGCACCTACCACCAGCAGCTCCGCAATTACTACCAGCCCGACGCGACGCACTCCTCCCACTCGCGCTATGTGGACGGCTACGTGGACTTCGGCCGCGAAGTCAGCACGCGCGCCGTGCGCCTGCGCGTCGTGAAACAATGGGACACCAAGGCCCATTACCCCAGCGGCGTCCGGCAGGACCAGGGCGGCCAGACCCTCGACCTCAAGCGTTGCCGCGTCTACGGCGTCGCGCCGCTCAAGTATCTCGGCGGCGAACCGCCCGTGAACCCGCTCGTCACCGAGCGCCTCGAAGTCCTCGACGGCACCACCGGCAAGCTCGTGAAGGAGCTGCCCTTGCCCAAGGCCGGCAGTCCCACCGGCGGCTCCGCGCCCGGCAACACGCTCGCCGCCAACGCGCGCGGCGACCTCTTCGCCATCTCAGCGGGCAAACTCGTGAAGGTGAACCTCGCCGCCGGCCAGCATCAGGTGCTCGCTAGCGACCTCGTCAGCCCCACCGCGCTTGCCTGCGACACGGCGGGCAACTGCTTCGTCTTCGATGCCGCCAAGGACCGAAAGAACATCCGCGTGTATGACCGCTCCGGGAAACTCCTCCGCACCATCGGCGAGCCGGGCGGCTACCAGCGCGGTCCGTGGAATCAGCAGCGCATGAGCCACATCAGCGCGCTCGCCGTGGACGGACGCGGACAGGTCTGGGCCGTCGATTGGAATTACTGGCCCAAGCGCATCGTGCAGTGGAGCGCCGACGGGAAGTTTCAGAAGGAGTTCCTCGGCCCCACGGAATACGGCGGCGGCGGCCAGCTCGACCCCGGTGACAAGCGGCGCTTGTTCTACGGCCCGCTGGAGTTCGAGCTCGACTGGGCCAGCGGCAAATCGCGCTTGAAGAACCTGCTCTCGCTCGAAGGCCACGCCGTGAGCGACTCGCCCATCCGCGTCGGCAAACATCTTTACCTCGTCAACACCCGCCCCGGCGGCCACGGCCCGTCGCAGAACTGCGGCGTCGTTTACCTGCACGAGGGCGACCGCGCCCGCCTCGTCGCGGCGGTGGGCATCGCCGGCCATTTCAAGCCGATGCTCGACCCGCGCCTCGTGAAGGCCTTTGGCGGCAAGGTGCTGATGGATTACCTCTGCGCCTGGAGCGACTTGAACGGCGACGAACAGGTGCAGCCCGACGAAGTCCAGCTCTGGCCCAAGCCCAAGCAGGCCCGCGTGGTCTTCGATTCCCAGCTCGGCGTGCAGATGGGCAGCGTCGGCTTCCGCGTGAAGACGACCCGCCCCGACGGCGTGCCCGTGTATGAGCGCGCCGACTTGCCCGGCCTTTGGGAAGGCGTCGCGCTGCGCCTGAACGACGGGAACTTCTATCACTTCGAGGACGATGCCGCCAAACACGTCTGCGCTGTGCAGCGGCCCGACGGCAAGGTGCTCTGGACCTACCAGACCGAGGGCGCGGGCGTTCAGGTCCTCACCCGTGCGAAGCCCTGGCACCCGGCGCAGATTGTCTGTCACTTCGGCTTCGCCGGCCACGCCACCGCGCACGCGGGCGACCTCGGCGAGTTCCTTGTCTTCAACTCGAACGTCGGCATCTGGGACATCATGACCGCCGACGGTCTCTTCGCCGGGCAAATCTTCCGCGACATCCGCGACCCGAAAGCGCTGCCGTGGAGCGGCACGAACAACACGCGCGGGATGCGCATGGACGACTTCACGCCGGGACAGGAGCACTTCCAAGGCTACTTCACGCGCACGGCGGACAACAAATATTACGCTGTCGCCGGCCACAACCACGCCAGCGTCGTCGAGGTCGTCGGCATGGACCGCTTCAAGCGTTTCGGCGGCGCGCTCACCATCGGCGGCAAAGACCTCGCCGCCACGCAGGCTTGGGAACGCAGCCGCGAGGCCCGCGTCCTCTACGCCCGCGCGCCCGTGCTCGATGCCTACCTGATGTCCGCGCCCAAGCTCGACGGCAAGCTCAACGACTGGGGCCCGGTCAGCGCCGAGTTGGACCGCGACGCGAAGTTCCGCATCGGCTACGACGATCAAAACCTCTACCTCGCCTACGAAGTCTCCCGCCGTGGACCGTTGAAGAACCAAGGCCAGCAGTGGGACCGCCTCTTCAAGACCGGCGCGAGCGTGGACCTGCAAATCGCCGCCGACCCCGCCGCGAACCCCGACCGCAAAGCCCCTGCGCCCGGCGACCAGCGCCTCCTCCTCACGCTCATGGGCGACAAGCCCGCCGCCATTCTCTACCAAGCCGTCGTCCCCGGCACCCCGGCGGACAAGGCTTGGCAAGTCGTCAGCCCCGTCCACTCCGTCGCCTTCGACCGCGTCACCAAGCTCGACTCCGTGCGCCTCGCCGTGGACGACGCCGCCAACAGCTACACCCTCGAAGCCGCCATCCCGCTCGCCACGCTCGGCCTGAAAATCACCCCCGGCCTGCGCCTGAAACTCGACTGGGGCATCCTCGTCAGCGGCCCCGACGGCACCGAGGTTTTGCGGCGCGAGTATTGGGCTAACAAAGCCACGCAGATCACCGCCGACGCCCCAAGCGAAGCCGAGCTGCACCCCGAACTCTGGGGCCACGTCCGCTTCCACGCCGAGCGCCTCGCCGCCCTCGACCCCGCCGCGAAGAGGAAGGACAAGTCGGTCGAGGACTTGCTGAATGATTTGAAGTGAAGCCCGCTACCCTGCCGGCGACTTGCAGACGCCACCCGTTGAGGCCGCGGCTCAGGGCACAATGACTGCACCGGGTGCCGGCACCGGCTTGGTGATGCGCACCTCGTGGCTCTCGACGAAAAAGCGGCGATGGTCCTCGTCGGGAACCGGCTGATAATTTTTCCCCAGCAGCTTGCTCAGCGTCTCCGCCACCGCTGGCCTCATGTCGCGCGGCACATTGTCCTTGAGCGCCGTCAGCAACGTCGCGCCCGCCGCCCGGTCGCCCAACGCCCCGAGATAGCGCAGGCTCGCTATCCGCACGAAGTCTTCGTCGAAGGTCGGCCCTCCGCCGGGTGCGGGCGGCACCACTGGCGTGGTCACAATCTGAATCGCGCGAGGGATGGCCACCTTGTCGCCCATCGCCGCCAGCGCCGCGAACACCGCCTCGCGCGCCCTCGCCAGATTATTCGCGAGCAGGATTTGCTGGAGCACCTGCCGCAGCGGAGCCAGCGCCCGCTTGTCCCCGATCTTTCCGAGCGCGAGGGCGAGCGAGACCTTGAGCGCCTCGTCCGTCGTCTTCGGCAGCAGCGCGGTCATCGCAGGCACGGCTTCGGTGCTCTTCAATTCCCCGAGCGCCCACGCGGCGCGCTCCTGCACCACGGGGCCGCGCGCCATGAACGCGGCGAGCACCGGCCCCTTCGAGTTCGGATTCCGCAACTGGCCGAGCGCGTGCGCAGTCGCCCGTGAAACCAAGTCCTCGCTGTCTCCGAGCAGCGGATGCAGCGCGCCAGTCAGCGTGGGATCACCCCAGATTCCCAGCGCGGCCGCCGCAGAGACGCGCGTCACGCCGCGTGCGTGTTCCAGCAACCGCAACAGCGCAGCCTGCGCCGGCGCGTCATGCAGGGCCACCAACGTGAGGCCCGCCACGCGCCGCACCTGCGAACTCGCGTCCAGCTCCATCCGGCGGACCATCGCCACCGTCAGCTCGGGCCGCGCAAGCCGGTCAAACATCGAGGCCAGCGCCTCGCTCGCAGCCAGCCGCAGCCCCTCATCGGGATCATCCATGCGTGCGATCAACTCGGCGACTGCCGCAGTGATTTGCCCACGCTGTATCGCCCGCATGGCCTCCTCCTGCACGACCGTCTCAGGCCGGCGCAGCAGCGCGAGCAAAGCAGCGGACTCGCGCTGCGCGGCTCCCGCGTCGAGGCTGCGCAGGCCACGGGCGAGCACGAGCGCGTTGGTGCTGCGGAGGAAATCGGCCGTCACTGCAGGCTTGGCGGGGAGCGGACGCACGCGCGCTTCCGCAGCACGCTGCGCCGGGTTGAGCGACACGCCGAGGCTGGCTGCGGATTTTGCCGCCTGCTGGCGTGTGGCTTCACTCTCGGCGTCGAGCAGCGAGCGCACGCGCGCGGCATCCGCCGGATCGCGGATGCTGGCGAGCGCTTCGAGCGCTCGCTCGCGGATGACCGGGTCCGTCTCCTTGAGGACCACGCGGAGAATCTCAAGCGTGGGCGCGTCCTTGACCGGGTGCATGATCAACGCGACCCAGCCTGAATTCGTGGGCGCTGGCTGCTGCGCTCCGACCGTCAGCACGATGCTCAGAGAACCGAGGACAAGCCAGCGCGCGGATTTCTTGTTGGCGATCAGCGATTTCATTTCTGTGGCAGCAGCAGCCAGCGCAGCCGTAGGAAGGCGATGATCAGAAAGAGAGCGGACACGCCGAGTGACATGACCGCGTGCCGTTGCCAGAGAATTCCCAAATCATCGAACACGCCGCGCGTGAGCACTTGCAACGCGGAGGCAAAAGGGTTCAGCACGAGAATCATCTCGCGCAGCCGCACCGAGAGCTGGTCCGCCGTCAGGAGCGGCAGCAGCGTGACTATGGCTGCGAGAAACGTGATCGCATAGGCCAGCGCCGTCGCGACGGGCGTGCGCGGGGCCAGCGCCGACGAGAACAATCCGGCGGTCAGCGCGAACAGGATCGTTGCCCCGATCACAGCCCACGCGTCGAGGATCTCGGGCATGGTGTTGATCTCCAGATAGTAAATTGCGAACCAGCCCGGCAGCGTGCCGAGGAGGAGAAACATCACGAAGAGCAGCGCCACGCCGAGCTTGCCAGTGAGGAAGGAGAGCGGCCCCAGCCGCGACATCCGCAACAGTTCAAGGTTGCCGCGCTCGCGCTCCTGCGTGATCGCGCCGGCGGTGAGCGAGGGCACGATCAGCACGATCAGGCCGAGCTGAAACACAAGCGCCACGGAACGGATCAGGTTGGGCGTCGGCCCGACTAGGTTGCCCACGACGCCGATCATCAAGAGCATGGACAGCCCGAAGCACGCGGCGGCCAGGCGGAAAATCCAGCGGCCTCCGCCAAACGCCCGGCTGCGCAGCTCCTTCGCGAACATCGGATTCAGCCAGTCCGGGATGCAGCCCTTCCGCCGCTGCGGGTCCACGAGATAGAACGGGAAGCTCATTCGTCGCTGCGCCAGCTCGGCGGGGTCTTGAATGGTCGCCCCGTGCCGGCGCGCGTCGCGCGGTCCGGCCCAGTGCACGCGCCCGATGATGAAGGCCACCATCACGACCGAGGCCGCGCCGCAGAAGATCAGATACGTTCGCCACGCGCCCGACGGCTCGAACGCCGGCAGGATCACCGAGGCCATCGCGCCGAGCGGGCTGAACGCGCGAGCCTCGTGGATGAACTTCGCGGCCCAAGGCTGTTGCTCCAGCAGGAACCACGGCACCCACGGCCCAGCCGTGAACAGCAGCAGCAACAGGTAGGTGACGACCAGCGCCAGGTGCGAGTTGCGCGCCACCGAGCTGACGGACAAGCCGAGCAACCCGAACATGACGCTGCTTGCCGCCGTGACCATGTAGATGGCCGCTGCCTCGCGCACAGACACGGCCCCGAGGAAGAAGCACGCCGCGAAAACCGGCAGCGACAGCAGCACGAACAGCAGCAGCACGACGATGGAGGAGAAGAGTTTTCCAGCGACGATGTCGCGCGGACGCAGCAGCGTGGCGAAGAGCAGGTCGTAGGTGTTGCGCTCCTTCTCGGCAGTGATGGCCGTCGCTGCAAACGCGGGCGCGTAGAGGATCACCAGCAGCAGTTGCGCGACGCCGCACACGAGCAGCAGCGAGCGCGAGGCCCGGGCCGTGGCGGAGTAAATCCCCTCCTGCGGCCACATCCACCAGACGAGCGTCGCGAGCACGCCGAGGTAGAGTGCGGCCAGCGCCAATGCCAGCGGCGAACGCAGCGCGCTCTTCACCTCGCGGAGCAGCACGGGGTTACTCAGCATCGTCGCTCCTCCGTTTGCCGGCCTTCGCCTGCGTGGTGATCTTCATGTAGATGTGCTCCAAGTCCATCGGCACTTCGCGATACCACAGCACGCCGATGCCTTGCTGTATGAGGAACGCGAGCAGCCCCGCGATCTCCGCGTCCTCGCCCGCGAAGGACAGCCGCAGCATCCGCCCCACAGTCTCAGTCACCACGAGCTTGGGCGCGGGAAACTGCGCCGCGAGCGCCGCGCCAGCGCCAGCGGGGTCGTCCAGCACTTCGATCTCGATCAACCGCCGCAGCTCCACCTGCCGCAGCACCGCCTCCATCCGGTCGCACAGGAGCAGCCGCGACTGTTCGAGGATACCGATGCGGTCGCAGACGGACGCCAGCTCGGGCAGGATGTGCGACGAGACGAGGACGGTCTTGCCGAGTTCCTTGAGATGCTTCAGGAGTTGGCGCATTTCGATGCGGGCGCGCGGGTCGAGGCCGGAGGTGGGTTCATCCAGGAAGAGCACCTTAGGATCGTGAATCAGCGCACGTGCGATGCCGACGCGCTGCTGCATGCCGCGCGACAGCGAGTCCACGAAGTAATCGCGCATCTCATCCGTGCCGGTGATATGCAGCACCTCGTCAATGCGCGCGCGCCGGACAGCGCGCGGCATCCGGTAGGCCGCGCCGAAGAAGTCCAGGTATTCCCAGACGCGCATACCGTGATAAACGCCGAAGATGTCCGGCATGTAGCCGACCACGCGCTTGGCCTCCTGCGGGTGGCGCACCACGTCCACGTCCGCCACGCGCGCGCTGCCGCTGGTGGGCCGCAGCAGACCGGAGAGGATGCGGATGGTCGTGCTCTTGCCCGCGCCGGTGGGGCCGATGTAGCCGAAGATCTCGCCCTCGCCGATGTCGAGGCTGAGATCGTCCAACGCGAGGACATCGCCGTAGGATTTGGTCAGTGCTTCAGTGACGATCATGGCGTGGTGCCCTTGAGTTCGAGGTCGAGGTCGCGGATCTGCCAGGTGTGGAGGTTCGGGTTCATTGTGGTGCCAAGGCGCTTGCCCTCGGCGGTGTGGGTGACGTTCACCACGATGATGACGCTTCGCGCACCGGCATGGACGAAGCGCCCCGGGTCCGGCACGCGCGCGGGCAGCGGCGTGGAAATCTTCTCCATGCGCGCAACTAGTCGCGCTATGTCGCCCTGCATGTCGAAGTTGCCGGGGGCAACGTAAAGCTCCGGCTGGAACGCTGTCCCGCGAAACTCGAAGTGAACCGTCATCTCGCGCGCCTCAAGCGTCGGACAACCCGGCGGCAGGCTGAACTCAATCGCCACCTGGCCCGGACGCCCGCCGGCGAAATTGCCTTCCGTCCGCTCGAACGCATGCGCGCCCAGATTGCGGAGCTGCATCGGCATGACTCCCGGCGGCAGCAGCAGCGCCGGCCCCGCGAACTCGATGCCGCCTTCGACCGCGAGCAGTCCCACCGCGCGCCGCGCCACCGGTGGCTCGATGGACGACAGCGGAAATGCCGGCGCGTCGCTCCAACTGAACAGCACCGGCTGCGGCTCGCGCCCGCGCAGCAGCCGTTGGAAGCGGCGCTCGTCGTAGCTCATCGAAGGGTCAGCCGAATACACGGGCGTCGGAAAGAAGGTTTCGCGCAGTCGCTCGCGGTCTTGCTGCCGCGCGGAACGCAACAGCTCCGTCGAGTCCCGGCGCGCGTTCACGCGCAGGCCGGCGCGCTCGATCTGCGCGCCCGGTGCCACGTCCGGCAGCGGAGCGACGAAGCGGTTGAACTTCACGAATGCCCCGGACAGCACCGCGTCCGAACGGTTCGAGACCACGACCGCAAATCCCTCGGCGCCGATCCGCGCGCGCAGCACGGGCGCGCGCACCGCCGTCTGCGGCGCGCGACCTATCAGCGTGCGGAGATCATCCGCGCGGACGGCCAGCTCATTGAGCGAAAGCTGCGCCTCGTAGTCCATGCGCAGCAGCTCCGGCGGCGTGAGCGCACTGCGGCCCGGCGAGAGCGACGCGCTGTCCGTGGACGTGCGGAGGTTGAACTTCCGCTCCGTCGGCGAGAACAGCCCCAGCGCCGCCTGCACCTGCCCCGTGTCTTCGCCGCTGCGGGCGGTGGCCACAAAGACTTCGTTCAGGAAAGGTTCAGGCGCAGACTTCCACCGCGCCGACGCGGTGACAGCGCCGATCCCCAGCGCCAGCGCCAGCACCGCCGCCACGGCCCAGCCGCGCTCAGGGCGTGCGGTGAAACGAAATGCCCCGAGCACCAGCAGCAGCGCGCCGCAGACGCCCCCGAGATACAGCAGCACGCCGTGACGCGAGAGCACCTTCATGCCCGCCAGGCTGGCCAGCACACGCTCGACTTGCGAGTCCCGCGACAGCAGCCGGTCCGCGTGATGCAGGAACTGCGGCGCGTTGCCGAGCAGCTCGCGCCAATAATTCTTCGCCCCCGGCCAAACGCTGAAATCTTCGCTGCCGGCCTCGAAGGCCAGCATCGTCACCCGCCCTGCCCCGCTGGCTCGCGAGACAATCCACGGCCGCTCGCGCGTGCCGACAGTCACCTCGCCGCGCTCCGGCACGAGCCGCGCGATGCCCACGCCATTCGTGAAAACAAATCCGCCCGCCACCTCGGGCAGCGTCTCCACCCGCTGCGTCGAGACTAACGTGCCGGGCAGCAGTTCCGCCAGCGCCGGGCTGATCCCCGGCATCGCCGACGGCAGCACGATGAGATGGCCGCCCAGCTCCACGTAGTCGCGCAACGAATGCAGTTGCAGCGGCGACAGATCGGTCTCCGCCAGCCCGCCCATCACGAGCGCGTCGAACCCGCGCAAGTTCAGCGGCCGCCTCGGCAGATTCTTCGGAGCCGTCTGCGCGCGGGCGAAGATCCGCCTCTCCACGCCGATGGTCATGTCTCGCAACCCGCGATACCCGCCGAAGCCCGCGTCCGCGATCAGCACGAAGAACGCATCCTCCGCGACCTGGCTGCCAATCGCCTCGTTCTGGCTCCACGTCTGCAAGCCGCCGTCCGTGAGCTTCACGCTCACCACACGGTCGAAGCGCACCTTGTCCGACAGCACCGGCCGCAAGTCCGGCAGGATGGGAAACTCGAACTGCCGGAAGGACTGCGCGGGCAGGATGACCGGCCGGGTGAACTGCACGCGCTGTCGCGTGAACGCCGTCTCCGTCTCCGCCACGAGCAACCCGGTGCGCGCTGGACCGGGGTTCTCGATGTCCACCACGAGCGGAATCCAGTGGCGGTTGCGGAACTGACCGCCGAAGCCCGCCTGCGCGTTGCGGATGCGCGGCGCGTCCTGCTGCGCCAGCCCGTCGCACGCAAAAGCGAGCACGAGGGCGAGCACGAACGGGCGGAGCACGCGTGTGTTATACAGGGCAACCGGAAATTGACAACCTGGTTCCCCAGAAACTCACGGCGCGGCTTCAACTCCGCGCCGGACCAATCGGAAAAGTTTTTTGCCAAGCGCCCGCCGCGTCCGGCAGAGTCGCACGGATGAGTTTCACCGAGTTGACGGAGGCCTTCTTCGCGAAGTCCGCCGGCTGGGAAGCGGTCAAGGGCGCTCGGGCGCTGCTGGCCGCCGGGAAAGTGCTGTCCTCGAACTGGACACCGCCGCTGCTCAAGGGCGTCGTGCAGGAAGGCACATCGTCCTATCGCGCGGGACTGGTCATCAAAGGGCCTGTGGACATTGATAACCTGTGCACCTGCCGCGCCTCGCGCGAGGGCGGCGTCATCTGCGCGCACTCCGTGGCGATCGGGCTGCATCACATTCTGAGCAACAAGCCCGTGCCGCGCGGCAGCGACACGGCGACGCCGCTGCCTGCGCGACTCGGAGCCACGCGCCCGGTCGCGCGCGAGTCGGAGCCGCAGCCGGGTCCGAAGCTCAAGCGCGCGGTGAACGGCGAGCCGGTGGAAATCTCCGTCATCCTGCCGCCGACATTCGCGGCGGGCATCGAGCGTGGGAAGGTGATGGTCACGTTCGAGGGCAAGTGGGCGCGGGGTCGCGCACCGCTCAGTGCGCTGCCGATGAACCAGCCCTTCGCGCTCTCGCCAGAGGACGCGCGCCTGCTCGACAAGGCCGAGGAACTCGCCGGAAACGAAACGCCCGGCGGCCTGATGCTCACGCTCGTCGAGCTGACCCAACTCCTCGACGCGCTCGGCGGTCATCCGCGCGTCGCGCTCGGGCGCGGACAGCCGCTCGCCATCGGCGCGACATCGTGGCGCGTGGCCGTCGAGGTGACGCTCGAAACTTCCGGTGAAATTCGCATGAACCTGCCGTCCGGTTTGCGTGCGCCGACACTCATCGCAGGCGAATCGCTCTGGGCATTTCGCAGCGACTCGCTGGAGCCGGTGGGTTTGCCGAAGCAGTGGCGTTCGCTCTTCCAAGCGCCGATGAAGCTGCCGCGCGCGCGCGTGCCGCTGTTCTTGAGCCAGGAGTTGGCCGTGCTCGAAGCCGAGAGCGAGGTGGACGCGAACTTCGGCATTGATGAGTTCACGCTGGAACCTCAGTCGCCACGCTTCATCCTCGCGCTGGATGGCGGGCTGGCGCAGGTGCAGGCGCAGCTCCAGTGCGCTTACGGCCCGCGCATCATGACCGTGGGCGTCACGAGCAAGGACGAGTCGCTCTGGCTGCCGGACCCGAAATGCACCACGCGCTACTCGACGCGCGACTTCGGCGCGGAGGTCGCGGCGAGCGAGCGGATGCGGCGCGCGGGCTTCAACGGCCCCGACCCGCAGGGCCGCTGGAACCTTCACGGCGAGGGCAACGTCGTGCGCTTCTTCGCGAAGGACTACCCCCGCTGGCAGAAGGAATGGGACGTGTCGCTGGAAGAGCGGCTCCAGCATAGCACGACGAAGAACTTCGAGCGGCTGGAACCGCGCTTTGAAATCCGGCCCTCGGGCGAACGGTGGTTCGATGTCGAGATGTCGCTCGGCTCGGCGGACGGGGAGAAGTTTTCCGCCGCCGACATCCAGCGGCTCATCCTGTCCGGCAACGGGACGACGCGGCTGAAGAACGGGCGCATCGCGCTCATCGACACGAGCGCGCTGGAGGAATTCAACGAGGTGCTGCGCGACTGCGCGCCGCAACAACACGCGAAGGGCTACCGCTTCAGCAACGAGCAGGCGGGCTTCCTCGATGCCACGCTCCGCCAGCAGTCGGGTTGGCAGGTGCAGGCCGCCGCCGGTTGGCGCGACCGCGCTTCGCAGCAGAGCGGCGTGACGAAGGTGACTTGCCCGCCGCTCGGCTCGCTGGAAAACGTGTTGCGCCCCTACCAGAAGCAGGGCGTGGCGTGGATGCAGTTCCTCCGTGACAACAAATTCGGCGGCATCCTCGCGGACGAAATGGGCTTAGGCAAAACGCTCCAGACGCTGGCGTTTCTTCAGTCGTGCCACACGAACCGCAAGCTCTCTGGCCCGGTGCTCATCGTCTGCCCGACCTCGCTCGTGTTCAACTGGCTGGCCGAAGCGAAGAAGTTCACGCCCACGCTGAAGGTCGTCGCGCTGCACGGCGCGGGGCGGCACTCGCGCTTCGAGGACATCGCGAAGAGCGACCTCGTCATCACCAGCTATGCGCTCATCCGGCGCGACGCGGAGAAGTATCGTGAGTTTGAGTTCGACACGCTCGTGCTCGACGAGGCACAGCACATCAAAAACCGCGAGACGCAAAACTCGCAGGCCGTGAAAGCCGTGAAGACCACGCACCGCGTCGTGCTGACCGGCACACCGATGGAGAACTCCGTCCTCGACCTTTGGAGCATCTTCGACTTCCTCATGCCGGGCTACCTTGGCTCGGCCACCGACTTCAAAGAGCGCTACGAGCAGCCCATCACGCGCGACAAGGACGAGGCCGTGCAGGCGCGGCTAGGGCGGCGGTTGCGGCCGTTTATTTTGCGTCGCCTCAAGACCGAGGTGGCGAAGGATTTGCCCGCGAAGCTCGAACAAGTTTCCTACTGCGAACTCACCGACGACCAGGCGGAGATTTACAAGCAGGTCCTCGCCGTCAGTCGCAAGGAAGTCATGGACGCCGTCGGCGCGCAGGGCGTGGCGAAGAGCAAGATGATTGTCCTCAACGCACTGCTGCGGCTGCGGCAAATCTGCTGCGACCTGCGGCTGCTCAAGATGGTAGATGCGAAGTTCACCGACGACGATTCCGGTAAGCTGGCGATGTTCGGCGAGCTGTTGGAACAAGCGGTGGACGGCGGGCATCGCGTGCTGGTCTTCAGCCAGTTCACCACCATGCTCGCGCTGCTCAAGGCCAAGCTCGCGACGGAGAACATCGAGTATTGCTACCTCGACGGCTCGACGACGAATCGCGGGGCGGTGGTGGAGAAGTTCCAGGGCAACGCGAAGATTCCCGTCTTCCTCATCAGCCTCACGGCCGGCGGCGTCGGCCTCACGCTCACCGGCGCGGATACGGTGGTTCACTTCGACCCGTGGTGGAATCCCGCAGTCGAGGACCAGGCTACGGACCGCGCGCACCGCATTGGCCAGACCCGCGTGGTGACGAGCTACAAGCTCATCACGCGCGGCACGGTGGAGGAGAAGATTTTGTCACTCCAGCAGAAGAAGCGCGCCATCATCAAGGCCACACTCGGCGGCGAGGAAACGCTCGCGGACAACCTGACGTGGGAGGAGATTCAGGGGTTGTTCGAATAACCCTGGCTTCCAGCCTGATGAAGCCTCTGTCGCTCAGTCCCGTCTGCCATCCCATGCTGCGAACCCTTATTCTGTTCACCCTGATCGCCACCGCCTCCGCTCAGGAGTGGACGCGCTTCCACGGGCCGAACGGCACGGGCATCAGCCACGCCAAGACCATTCAAACGAAGCTCACCGACGCCGATGTGAACTGGCGCGTGGAGTTGCCGGGCGTCGGTCACTCGTCGCCGGGGCTGTGGGGGAACAAGCTGTTCGTCACGACGTGCGACAGCCGGAGCGGCGGCGTGCGCGTGCTATGCCACGATGCCATCACCGGCAAGCAGCTTTGGCGGCATGACTTCAAGCAAGCGCCCTTCACGCCGCACAAGTTCAACAACTTCGCCGCCGCCTCGCCCGCCGTGGACGCCCAGCACGTGTATGTCATCTGGAACGAGCTGGAGCATTTCAAACTCGCCGCGCTGGACCACGCAGGGAAGGTGAAGTGGGAGCGAGACTTCGGCCCGTTCGTCAGCCAGCACGGCTGCGGCATCTCGCCCATCGTGCACAACGGCATGGTCATTCTCGGCAACGAGCAGGACGACGCGAAGAACGTGAAGGGCAGCACGCGCTCCGGCGAGAGCTTCATCGTGGCGGTGGATGCAAAATCCGGCTCGACCATCTGGCAGACGCCGCGCAACAGCCATGTGGTCGCCTACTCCACGCCGAGCCTCTACGAGCCGAAGGGTGGCAAGCCTGCGCTCATCTTCAACAGCCAGGGTCATGGCATCTACGCCGTCGCACCGGACACGGGCAAGGTGCTTTGGGAATACGCGCAGGCGTTCACCATGCGGAGCTGCAGCTCGCCGCTCATCGCGGGTGACTTCATTTTCGGCTCCTGCGGCAGCGGCGGCGGCGGCAACTACGTGACCGTGATCAAGGCTGGTGACGCCGCGAAAGGCCGCAAGCCCGAGCTGGCCTATCAGATGAAGAAGTCCGCGCCCTACGTGCCCACGGGCGTCGTGGTCGGCGAACTCGCGTGGCTCTTGAGCGACGCCGGCGTGCTGACCTGCCTGCACGCGCCCACCGGCGAAATCCGCTACCAAGAGCGCGTGGGTGGGAACTTCTTCGGCTCGCCCGTGTGGGTGGACGGCCGGCTCTTCGCGGTCTCAACCGCTGGTGAACTCGTCGTCGCCGAGGCGAGCGAGAAGTTCAACGTGCTGCACCGTTACGTGCTCGGGGAACTCTGCCACTCCACGCCCGCTGTCGCGCTAGGCCGCATGTTCATCCACACCGAGAACCACCTCGTCAGCCTCGGCGGGAAGTAGGCGTTCATCAAGGCGCTCCCGTCGAGCCAGGGTGGAACGGGCCAGCCCCCGTCTTGTTGACTTTCGGTTCGCCTACTGCGCCACTGCTGCCCTCCGCAAAAACTTCTGCACCCGCTTCCCTGCCGCGTCCGCGACATACACCGCGCCGTCCTTCGCCACCGCGATGTCGTGTCCGCGTTCAAACTCCCCTGCCCCGCTGCCGAAGCCGCCGAAGCGGTCCACCACGCGACCTTCCGCGTCCAGTTCCACCCCGCGCGGACGCTCCGCCGTCTTCCCCGTGCCGTCGCCGCCATCAATCAGAAACACATGGCCATCCGCACAGGCGCCCACGCCATACGGCCGCCCGATGAGTGGCCCCTTCCACTCGGCGAGAAACTTCCCGCGCGGATCGAAGACTTGCAGCCGCGAGTTGGAGCGGTCGCAGACGATCACGCGACCCTGCGCGTCCACCGCCACGCCATGCGGGAGGTTGATCTGTCCTAGCCCAGCGCCCTTGCCGCCCCACTCGAAGTCATACTTTCCGTCGGAGGTGAACTTCACCACGCGCGTGTTGCGGTAGCCGTCGCTCACATAGAACGAGCCGTCCGCCAGCACCGCGACATTCGTGGATTGGTTGAAGTGCGTCTGGTCCGCGCCGGACACACCGCGTTCGCCGAGCGTGAGCACGAGCTTTTTGCCGTCAGGCGAAAACTTGAAGACCGGATGCCGCCCCACATCGGTGAGCCACACGTTGTCCGCGCCGTCAAGCGAGAGGCCATGCGGCATGATGAACTCGTTCGCACCCCACGCGGCGAGCAGCTTGCCCGTGCGCCCGTCAATCACGCTCACCGTCAGGGCGGCGATGGGTTCGGTCGCAAACGGCGTCGTCCACCCGCGCCCGCTGCGATGGAGCCCCACGACATTCTCGCCCGAATCCCCGGCCACGGCGGTGCATTCACCAAGGACGTGCGTGGGCGGCAGCGCCGGCCAGTCGCGCACGACCTCATGCAGGGCGGCTGGGCAACGGCCTGCGACGACCAGCAGGAGGCAACTGAAAATGAGAACCGGGTGTCGAATGCGCCCACAGTAGCTCCTGCGCGAAAGCGACACCATCCGACAAAGTCCTTTGCCGCTGGCAGCACATTCGTGCGGAACCAATGTGGCGTGTTGGAGTCCAGAAGGCCGGAAAGATCCGTTCATGGACGGCGCTCATGGAGCGCCGCGACAGCGAGTGAGAGGCGCTACGCCTTCAGCTTCATGATCAAATCTTTGCTCTCCACCGTCTCGCCGACTTGGGCGGAGATTTCGGCGACCACGCCGTCGGCCTGCGCGTAGATGGTGGTCTGCATCTTCATCGCTTCCATCGTCACGAGTTTGTCGTCCTTGGCCACCTTCGCACCGACGCCGACGGCGAGCGCGGTGATGATGCCGGGAATGGGCGCGGCGACTTCGAGCGGGTTCGCCGGGTCGGCCTTGGCGCGGGTCTTCGTCTTCACGGCCACGGACTTGTCCGCGATGCTCGTCTCGCGGGTCATGCCGTTCAGCTCGAAGGTCACGGTGCGGCGGCCGTCCTTGTCGGCGGTGCCGATGTTCACCAGCTTGATGAAGAGCGTCTTGCCTTGCTCGATGCTCACGCTGATTTCCTCGTCGGGCTTGAGGCCATAGAAGAACGCGGGCGTGGGCAGCGCACTGACCTCGCCGAAGTCGCGCTGGACCTTCGCGAACTCCGCGTGGACCTCGGGATACATCAGATGGCTGAAGAGGTCGTCGTCGGTCGCATCGCGCTTGAGCTTCGTGGTGAGCTCCTCGCGCACCTTCTTCAAGTTCGTGTCGGGCAAATCCTCGCCGGGGCGGACGGTGATGGGCTTCTGCTTGCCGAGCACGACCTTCTGCAACTGCGCGGGCCAGCCGCCCATCGGCTGGCCGAGGCCGCCGGAGAGCATATCAATGACGCTCGCGGGGAAGGGCACGGAGCCAGGCTCGAGGTTCACCACGTCGGCGGCTTTGATGCCGCGCGTGATGAGGAACATCGTCATGTCGCCGACCACCTTGCTGCTGGGCGTGACCTTGACGATGTCGCCGAAGAGCGTGTTGACCTCGGCGTAGGTGTGGGCGATTTCGCGCCACCGGTTCGCCAGGCCCATGCCGGCGGCCTGCTCCTTGAGGTTCGTGTATTGGCCGCCGGGCATCTCGTGCAGATACACTTCCGCGCTGCCCGCCTTGGGCGCGGTGTCGAACGGCCGGTAATACTCGCGCGCCAGCTCCCAGTAGTCGGAGAACTCGTTGAGCGCCTCGAGGTCTAGCTTCGTGTCGCGCGGCGTGTTTTGCAGCGCGGCGACGATGCTGTTCATGTTCGGCTGGCTCGTGCTGCCGCTCATGCTGGCGATGGCTAGGTCCACCACGTCCACGCCCGCGTCGGCGGCGCGTAGGGCGGAGCTGGCGTTGATGCCGCTGGTGTCGTGCGTGTGGAAGTGGATGGGCAAACCGACGGCGTCCTTGAGCGCCTTGACGAGCTTGTGCGCTGCGTAAGGGCGGCAGAGACCGGCCATGTCCTTGATGGCAATCATGTGCGCCCCCATGCGCTCCAGCTCCTTGGCCAGCGCGACGTAATACTTCAGCGAATACTTGTCGCGCTTCGGGTCGAGGATGTCGCCGGTGTAGCAGACGGTGGCTTCGCAAATCGCGTGCGTGTCCTGCACCGCCTCCATCGCGGCTCGCAAGTTGGGCGTGTAGTTGAGCGAGTCGAACACGCGTAAGATGTCCATGCCTGAAGAGGCGGCGTGCTTCACGAAACCGGCGACGACGTTGTCGGGATAATTCGTGTAGCCCACGGCGTTGCTGCCGCGGAAGAGCATCTGGAAGCAAATGTTCGGCACGCGCTTCCGCAGCTCGCGCAGACGTTCCCACGGGTCTTCGTGCAGGAAACGCATCGCGGTGTCGAAGGTCGCGCCACCCCACATTTCCAGCGAGAAGAGCTGCGGCGCACGGCGCGCGAGCGCGTCCGCCACCGCCAGCATGTCATAGCTGCGCACGCGCGTGGCCATGAGCGACTGGTGCGCGTCGCGGAAGGTCGTGTCGGTCACGAGCAGGCGCTTCTGCTTGAGCACCCATTGCGAAAACTTCTTCGGCCCGAGCTTTTGGAGCAGGTCGCGCGTGCCGTCGGCGGGGACTTGCTTGTGGTCGTAGGCAGGCGACTGCGCGAGGGCGAAGGGCTTCTCCGGCTTGAACCCCTTCGCGTGCGGGTTGCCATTGACCACCACGATCCCGAGGAAGTTCAGCAGCTTCGTCGCGCGATCGCGGCGATGCTTGAAGGCGAACAGCTCCGGCGTGTTGTCAATCAGCGTGGTCGTCGCCTGGCCGCTGCGGAAGATGGGGTTGTGAATCAGGTTCTCGAGGAACGGGATGTTCGTCTTCACCCCGCGAATGCGGACCTCGCGCAGCGCGCGGTCCGTGCGCTGGAGCGCCATGTCGTAGGTCTGACCGGAGCTGGTGACCTTTACGAGCATCGAGTCGGAGAAGGGCGTGATGACCGCGCCCGCGAAGCCCATGCCGCCGTCGAGTCGCACGCCGAAGCCGCCCGCGCTGCGGTAGGTGAGAATCTTGCCGTAGTCCGGCGTGAACTTGTTTTCCGGGTCCTCCGTGGTGACGCGGCACTGAACCGCGTAGCCATTGCGCGGGATTTGATTCTGCGGCGGCATCCCGACCTCGGGGCCGTGCAAGCGGTGACCCTGCGCGATGAGGATTTGCGCGCGCACGAGGTCGAGGCCGGTGATGACCTCCGTGACCGTGTGCTCGACTTGGATGCGCGGGTTCATCTCGATGAAGAACCACTCGTGTTTGTCGAGGTCGTAGAGGAACTCGATGGTGCCCGCGTTGTCGTAGCGAATCTCGCGGGCCATCCGTGCGGCGGCGTCGCACAGCTCTTGGATGACGTGCGTGGGCAAGCCGAACGACGGCGCGACCTCGACGACCTTCTGATGCCGGCGTTGCACCGAGCACTCGCGCTCGTGCAGGTGAATGACGTTCCCGTGCTGGTCGCCGAGAATCTGCACCTCGATGTGCTTCGCGTTGGGAATGTATTTCTCCAGGAAGACCGCCGGGTTGCCAAACGCCCGGCCCGCCTCCGCCTGCGCTTCATCCAGCAAGTTCGCCAAGTCCGCCGCCTTATGCACCACGCGCATGCCGCGTCCTCCTCCGCCGAACGCCGCCTTGATGATGAGCGGGAAGCCAATCTCCTTCGCCAGCTTCAGCGCATCGTGGCGGTCGGTCATCGGCTCCTCCGTGCCGGGCAACGTGGGGACGCCAATCCGCTGCGCCAGTGCGCGCGCCGCCGTCTTGTCGCCCATCATCTCCAGCAGCTCCGGGCGCGGCCCGACGAACGTGATGCCCGCCGCCGCGCACGCGCGCGCGAACGCCGCGTTCTCCGACAGGAAGCCGTAGCCCGGATGAATCAAGTCCGCGCCGCTCGCCTTGGCCAGCGCCACGATGCTCTCGATGTCGAGATACGCGCCGACCGGCCCCTTGCCCTGGCCGACGAGATACGCCTCGTCCGCCTTGAAGCGATGCACGCAGAAGCGGTCCTCCTGCGCATAGACCGCGACCGTGCGCAGCCCGAGTTCCGTCGCCGCGCGGAAGACGCGGATGGCGATCTCGGAGCGGTTGGCGACCATCAATTTGCCAAAAGTCTTCGGTGCCAGCGGCAACTCGGCGTGCTTCGCGGCGGAACTCTTCTTTGCGCTGCTGCGTGAACTCATAAGCCCGGACGTTTTACAGGACACGCGCACGTTGTCCAAGCCCGGATGCTGGGCGGATGCTGGGCGACTGGAACAAAATCGTGTTTCCTCGCGTTCGCCGATGGTTAAGCTCCCGCCATGAAATCCCCCCTGACGACAACCAGCTTGTTGCTTGCGCTTTGCATCGCGGCTCACGCCGCGCCGCGTCCGAACTTCATCCTCTGCATGGCCGACGACCAGGGCTGGGGCGACATGGCCTACAACGGTCATCCCACCGTGAAGACGCCGGTCTTCGACGAAATGGCGCGCATGGGCTGGCGCTTCGACCGCTTCTACGCGGGCGCGCCCGTCTGCTCGCCGACGCGCGCGAGCGTGATGACCGGCCGCACGCCGAACCGCATGGGAGCGTTCTCGTGGGGTAACACGCTGCGCCCGCAGGAAATCACAGTGGCCGAGGCGCTCAAGTCCGTCGGCTACACGACTGGTCACTTCGGCAAATGGCATCTCGGCTCCGTGCGCGCTGACAGCCCGGTCAACCCCGGCAACAGCGGCTTCGACGACTGGCTTTCCGCGCCCAACTTCTTCGAGGTGGACCCGCTGCTCTGCGACAAGGGCAAGGCCGTGAAGTTCACAGGCGAGGGCTCCGAGGTCATCGTGAAACGCACGCTGGAGTTCATCGCCAAGGCGAAGGCGAGCGACAAGCCGTTTCTTGCCGTCGTGTGGTTCGGCTCGCCCCACGGGCCGCACATCGGGACCGAGCGCGACCTAGCGCTCTACAAGAACCAACCGCTGAAGCAGCAGCACTTCCTCGCCGAGATCACCGCGATGGACCGTGCGATGGGCCAGATCCGCGCGGGCTTGCGCGCGCAAGGAGTCTCGGACAACACGCTGCTCTGGTATAACAGCGACAACGGCGCGATCGCCGAAGGTTCAACCGGCGGCCTGCGCGGTCGCAAGGCTGCTATCTACGAAGGCGGCCTGCGCGTGCCCGGCCTGATGGAATGGCCCGCGCGCCTCAAACAACCGCGCGTCGTCACCATCCCCTGCGGGACGGTGGATATCTATCCGACGTTGCTCGAACTCGCCGGGGCAAAGGTCACGAAGCAGCCGGTGCTCGACGGTGTCAGCCTCGTGCCGTTGCTCGATGGCAAGATGACTTCGCGCCCGCGCCCAATGGGCTTCTGGGACTTCGCCATCGGCGGTGTCCGCACGCCAAGCGAGGAGTGGATGAAGCGACTTCTCGACGAACAGGCCGCAGGCAAGGTCGTTGCTTGGGACCAAGTCGAACCCATTCCTGCCTCGCAGCTCCGCAGCGATTATCCGGACACGACCTTTGGCCGACACGCCGCGTGGCTGGACAACGATTGGAAGCTCCATCGAATCGAGACCAAGGCCGGCGCGGTGAAATGGGAACTCTACAACCTCGCCACCGACCGCACGGAGTCGCAGGATCTGCTCGCCGCCGAACCGCAGCGCACCGCGAAGATGCGCGGGGAACTGGAGGCTTGGCTGAAAGGTGTCGTCGCCAGCCTGAACGGCGCGGACTACAAGTGACACCTCCCGGAATCCGCGTGACTCCCCGCGCCGGTTTGCTATTCCACTCCGCAGCACACACACCATGAACACCACTCGCCGCGCCTTCCTCGCCTCCGCCCTCGGTTCCACCGCCCTCGCCACCAGCGCCAGCGCTGCTGAGAAGGTCAAAATGCCGGAGGTTAAATCGCCGCTCTTCTCGAAGCCCTCGAAGATGCACCTCGGCACCGTGACCTACAACTTGGCGGAGAAGTGGGACATCGCCACGATCATTCAAAACTGCACCGAGACGAAGTTCGAGGGCGTCGAATTGCGCACCGGCCACGCGCACAAGGTCGAGGTGGACCTGACCAAGCCGCAACGCGCCGACGTTCGCAAGCGCTTCGCCGACTCGCCGGTGAAGCTCTGGAGCCTCGGCAGCGCCTTCGACTACCACACGCCCGACCCGGCCAAGCTGCGCAAGGACATCGAGGCCACCAAGGAATACATCCTCCTCGGCGAGGACGTTGGTGCGACTGGCGTGAAGGTCCGGCCCAACGCCCTGCCCAAGGAAGTCCCCGTCGAGAAGACCCTTGCGCAAATCGGCAAGTCCCTCCGCGAGTTGGGGGAGTTCGGCGCGCAGCACGGCCAGCAGATTCGCCTCGAAGTCCACGGCACCGGCACCTCACTCCTCCCCCACATCAAGACCATGCTCGACACCGCTGACCACAAGAACGTCGGCCTCTGCTGGAACTCGAACCAGTCCGACATCTTTGGCGACGGCTGGGACGAGAACTTCAACCTCGTGAAGAAGCACATCTTCACCGTCCACATGCGCGACCTCTATCTGGAGGAGTATCCCTTCCGTAAGCTGCTCAACGGTCTGAACGAGATTGGCTTCACCGGCTTCACCTTCGCGGAGATTCCGCCCAGCACCGATCCCATCCGCGTGATGAAGTATTACCGTTCGCTGTGGCTGGCGTATCAGGGACTGCTTTGAGGAGCTTCAGTCGTGTTCTCAAGCTCGATGCATGATTGCTGGTCGAAGTGCCGGTTTGGCCGGGTGAAGGGGATGCTTACGCTCATCGCGGCGGTCGCTTTCGGCAACTTGATCCCTGCGGAATCACAAGCGGCCAGCGCGGACAACAACCCCGCCCGAAACCTGTTCGCCCAGCAGTGCCAGAAATGCCACTCCGGGACCAAGCCCAAGGGTGACTTCCAGATCGAGAGCCTCACGCAAGACTTCGCTGACCGGAAGAACCGTGAGCAGTGGCTGACGGTGCTGGAGCAACTCAAGACGGGCGAGATGCCGCCGAAGGAGAAGCCGCGCCCTTCCGCGCAGGAGGTTCAGGCCGCAGTGAAATGGATCAGCGAGCGCGCGGGCGCGGCTGAACTCGCTCGACGGGCCACCGGGGGCCGGGTGGTGTTGCGGCGGCTGAATCGCGCCGAGTATGCGAACACCGTTCGGGACCTGCTCGGCGTGGAAGTGGACTTGACCGATCTGCTGCCGCTGGACACCTCGACGAGCGGTTTCGACAAGAGCGCAGAGGCGTTGCACACGTCGTCGTATTTGATGCGGAGCTACCTCGACGCCGCCGACCGCGTGCTGAACGAGGCCATCGCCAACCAGCCGCAGCCTTGGCTGCTCAAGAAGCGGTTCGACATCCGCGAGGAAAGATCGTTCAAGCCCACGGGCAGCGTTTACCGGCATGTAGACGACGGTGTCGCGATCTTCGCCGCCTGGGAGTCGGCGAACATCCGCGTCACGATGTGGAACTTCCGCAGCCACGTGCGCGGCAAGTATCGCTTCCGCATCTCGGGCTACGGCTTTCAAAGCGAGGGCAAGCCGATCAACTTCCGCGTCACCACCGGCACGCTCAAGGAAGTCACCGAGGAACGGCTGATTGACTACTTCGCCGTGCCTGCGGACAAGCCGACGGTCATCGAGTTCACCGAGCAACTGGAGCCGGAGAACCGCATCCGCATCCTCGCCGAAGGCCTGCCCGCGCTGCCGCCGGTCGTCGAGAAGATCGGGGCGGACAATTACAAGGGGCCGGGCCTCGTCATCCAGTGGGTGGATGTCGAGGGGCCGCTGATGACGTCGTGGCCACCGCCGAGTCACAAGGCGATCTTCGGCGACCTGAAGCAGGCGGTCGTCCCCAGCCCCACCGATTCGAAGCGCCTCGAAGTCGTGTCGTCGCAGCCGCTGGTGGATGCCGAGCGGATTCTGCGCGACTTCGCGCGCCGGCCTTTTCGGCGCACGGTGACGGACGAGGACATCCGCCCGTTCCTCGCATGAGTGAAGACCTGGCTGGAACAGAACTATTCCTTCGAGCAGGCGATGCGCGTTGGCCTCCGTGCCGTGCTGGTTTCGCCGAGCTTCCTGTTCCTGCGCGAGAAGCCGGCCACCGCCAGCGCGCCCGCCACGCCGAACGCCACCGCACTCGATGACTTCGCGCTGGCTAGCCGGCTCTCCTATTTCCTGTGGAGTTCGATGCCGGACGAGCCGCTGTTCAAGCTGGCCGAGGCCCGCAAGCTCCGCGAGCCGGGCGAGCTCCGCGTGCAGGTCGAGCGCATGTTGCGTGATCCGAAGGCGAAGGCTTTCACCGAGAACTTCACCGGCCAGTGGTTAAGCCTTCGCGCCATTGACGCCACGTCGCCCGACCGCACGCTTTATCCCGAGTATGACGACATCCTCAAGGTGGCGATGGTCAAGGAGACGCTGTTGTTCTTCGAGGAAGTGCTGAAGAACGACCTGAGCCTCACGAGCTTTGTCGCGTCGGATGTCACCTTCCTCAATGCCCGCCTCGCGAGGCACTACGGCATTCCCCGCGTGGAAGGCACGGAGATGCGCAAGGTGGCCCTGCTGCCGGCCAGTCATCGCGGCGGCGTGCTGACGATGGCAGCGTGTTGAAAGTGACCGCGAACGGCACGACGACCTCGCCCATCATTCGCGGGGCGTGGGTGCTGGAGCGCATTTTGGGAACACCGCCGCCAAAGCCGCCTGCGGATGTGGAAGCCATCGAGCCGGACATTCGCGGAGCCACGACCATCCGCGCCCAGCTCGAGAAGCACCGTCAAGTCGCCTCGTGTGCGAGCTGCCACAGCAAGATTGACCCTTCGGGATTCGCGCTCGAGAGCTTCGACGTCACCGGCGGATGGCGCGACCACTACCGCGCCACCGGTGAGCCAAGACAAATCAACGGCCGCCGCGTGCGCTTCTGGCCCGGCCCGGCGGTGGACCCCGGCGACGTGCTGCCGGACGGGCGTCGGTTCCGCGACATTGACGAATACAAGAAGTTGCTGCTCGACGACAAAGACCAACTCGCCCGCGCATTGACCGAGAAGCTGCTCGCCTACTCCACCGGCGCGGCCCCGGCCAAGCCGGCCAAGCCGGAGATCGAAACCATCGTCCGTCACCTCCGCGACCAGAACTACGGGTTCAAGTCCTTGATCCACGAAGTCGTGCAGAGCAAGTTTTTTCAGAGCAAGTGAAGAAAGCCGGACGCAGGGCTCGATGTTCAGGGGAGGCTGTAGCGGCGATCTGCGAACGCCGAGTTGCGGCCACCTGTGCGCGAAAAGGATCACGGTCGGCGGTCACAGACCGCCGCTACAGGTTCAATTGGCAGCCGCAACGGCCAGAAAGCCGCGCATTGCGACCATGAACCGCAGCGGAGCCCCGACTTCCAAATCGGCAGGCGATGTCGCATCCAGCCCGTGCCGATTTGGAAATCGGCGCTCCGTGTGCATTCAGATCTTGCCCTGAGCGTTGGCGGCCTGGACTTCGCGGTAGCTGTGGAGGAAGAGGTCGTTGTCGGCGACGGCCTTGGAGACGATGCCTCCGAGGCTGCTGAGGTCGGCCTTGTTGACGACGGCATGGACGCTCTGCTGGAAGGCGTGCATGGGGTTAAGCGTCTGGACGCGGTCGCTGATGAGCACCACAACCGTGTGGCGGCGGCGGGTCATGGGCATCCACTGGAGGGTGCGGAGGGTGACGTTCTCGTCGGGGGTGCCGGCGGCGAAGAGTTCTTCGACGATGACGAGGTGATAGTTGAGCGCGGTGAAGCGCTTGCCGAAGTCGTCGTGGTTGCTGGCGACATGGATCTTGAAGCCGCACTCAAGGACGATGGTCTGGACGTTGGCGAGAACTTCCATGCTGCTGAGGGCGAGCAGCGCGGGTTTGTCGGAAGGGCTGATGAATTCGTAGTCGGCGAAGGGCTGGCTCATGGGAGAGGGAGAGGGAGGGAGCAGGATTACGAGCAGGAAGAGGAAGCGGACGGAGCGCTCCGGCTCGTTATCCTGATCCTAATCCTGCTCCCGGGGTTCATGGTCACTTGAGTTTCAAAGTCAGCGGGGGCGGGGCGGCGGCGGGTGAGCCGTGCGCGGGGCCGTCCTTTTTCATGCCCAGGCTGGTGACGTTGGTGGTCACCTCGCCGCGCTTCTTCTTGATGTTGTCAATGCCGCGCGAGGTCGGGCCTTTCTTGCTGCAATAGAGCAAGGCGCTTTCCTCGGTGATGAGGTTCTGCTCGAAGGCTTCCATGCACGCCTGGTCAAAGCTCTTCCAGCCGAAGGTGTAGCTGGCCTCGATGATCTCGTAGAAGGTCTTGCCCTCGGCTTCGCCCTGAAGGATGGACTCCTTGGTGCGGACGCTGTTGCCCATGATCTCGAGGATGGCCTGGCGTCCGCCGCCCACTTTCGGCGCGAGGCGCTGGCTGACGACCCACCGCAGCGTGTCCGCAAGGCGCTCGCGGATCTGGTCCTGCTCGCTCAGGTCGAACATGCCCAGGATGCGGTTGATGGTCTGGCCGCAGTCAATCGTGTGCAGCGTGCTCATCACGAGGTGGCCGGTCTCAGCGGCGGAGAGGCCCAGCTCGACGGTCTCGCGGTCACGCATTTCGCCGACGAGAATGATCTTCGGGGCCTGGCGCAGGGCGGCGCGCAGGCCGCTGGAGAAGCGGTCGAAGTCCGTGCCCATCTCGCGCTGGTTGAAGGTCGCCTTCTTCTGCGGATGCACGAACTCGACCGGGTCCTCGAGCGTGACGATGTGGATGGATTTGTTCTCGTTGAGGTCGTTGAGCAGCGCCGCAAGCGTGGTGGACTTGCCGGAGCCGGTCGCGCCGGTGACGAGGATGAGGCCGGTTTTTTCCTTCGAGATCTCCTTGAAGATCGGCGGGAGCTTGAGCTGCTCCAGGGTGGGGATCTGGGTGGTGAGCTTGCGCAGGATGCAGGAGTAGTTGCCGCGCTGCGAAAAGATGTTCACGCGGAAGCGCGCCTTCTGGCCGAGTGAGTAGGAGGAGTCGCACGAGCCGGTGCGCAGCAGGTCCTCCGTGAGGCGGCGGCTGCCACCGATGAGGTTCAGGGCGATCTGCTCGGTCTGGAACGGAGTGAGGCGGTCCACCGGCGGGTTGATGGGCACGGCGACGAGCTGGCCGGAGGACTCCACTTGGAGCGGCTTGTCCACGGTGATGTTGAGGTCGGAGACATCCTTGTTGGAGTCCAACATCGTGGTGAGGAGGTAGTCGAGTTCGTTGGTGCGCATGGGTCAGGGCGTGGGGCGGGTTGCGTGACGCGTGACGCGCCCAGAACGCGCTGCGCCCGAGTCACGCAACACGCAACACGCAACACGCGAAATGAAACAAGGGTGCATGGTTGAAATCAAAGCCAGCAGTGGTTCAATCCGCATCGCCATTCGACCGCGCCTCCTCCTGCTCCGCCGGCGTGAGGAAAGAGAAGAACTTTTTCTTGTCGAGCGCCTTGTCGAAGGCGTCCTTCGCCGCGATGCGTTTCATGCGCAGGTGCTCCATGATCGAGTCGTCGAGCGGCGTGTTGCCGAGCTTCTTGCCAACTTGAATCATGCCGGGAATCTGGTGGGTCTTGCCCTCGCGCACCATGTTCGCGACGGCAGTGGTGAAGACGAGAATCTCCAGCGCGGCCACGCGGCCGGGCTTGTCGATGCGCTTGAAGAGGTTCTGCGCCACCACGCCCTTGAGCGCCTCGGAGAGCGTCGCGCGCACCTTGTTCTGCTGGTCGGCGGGAAACACGTCGATGATACGGTCCACGGTCTTCGCGGCGCTGGGCGTGTGCAGGGTGCCGAAGACGAGGTGGCCCGTGCTCGCCGCCGTGAGCGCCAGTTCGATGGTTTCCAAGTCACGCATTTCGCCGACCAGAATGATGTCCGGGTCTTCGCGCAGCGCGCCCTTGAGCGCGGAGGCGAAGGACTTCGTGTGCATCCCGACCTCGCGGTGGTTGATGAGGCAGCGCTTGCTCTGGTGGACGAACTCGATGGGGTCCTAGACGGTGAGGATGTGGTCGTCGCGGTTCTTGTTCGCGTAGTCAATCATCGCGGCGAGCGTGGTGGACTTACCGGAGCCGGTGGGGCCGGTGACGAGCACGAGGCCCTTGTGCATCATCGGGAACTTGCGCAGCACGGCGGGCAGGGGCGCGTCGAACTTCTCGAAATCCTCGAACGACAGCACCGTGCTGGGAATCTGGCGAAACACGGCCGAGCAGCCGTATTTCTGGTTGAAGAAGTTGGCGCGGAAGCGGGCGACGTTCGGGATTTCGTAGCCGAAATCCACGTCGCCGGTTTCCTCGAACTGCTTCACTTTGATCTCCGGCGCGATTTCGTAGAGCATCGCCTTGAGCGCGTCGCTCTCCAGCGGCGGGTAGTCCACGCGGCGCATTTCGCCGCTGATGCGGAGAATGGGCGGGCTGCCCGAGGCCAGGTGAAGATCGGAGGCCTTCTGCTGCATCATCAAGTTGAAGAACGCGTCAATCTTGGCCATAATCGGAATCCCAGACTGTGTTTAGGCGTGTGATAGCGAATAATGAGGCTGACTGCAAGCCATCGCCTTTGTTGGAGGCAATTCTCCACGAGGAGATCGCGCGCACCGGTCCTCTGCCCTGCGCGCGATTCATGGAGATCGCGCTCTACCACCCGGAGCACGGCTACTATGAAAGCAACCGCGCGGCCGTTGGCCAGCGCGGGGACTTCTACACGAGCGTCAGCGTCGGCGAGCTGTTCGGGCAACTGCTGGCGTTCCAGTTCGCCGGATGGCTCGACGAACTCGGAACCCGGAATGCGGAACGCGGAACGGCCGACGCGCCGCTCCAGATCGTCGAGGCGGGCGCGCATGATGGGCAACTTGCCGAGGACATCCTGCTCTGGTTGCGAAAGCGGCGACCCGACCTCTTGGAACGCGTGGAGTATTGGTTACTCGACCCCTCGCCACGTCGGCAGGAGTGGCAACGCGAACGACTGAGCATCTTCGCCCCGCGCGTGAAGTGGTTCGCGAACTGGGGCGAAGTCCAGCAGGCAGGCGGCGTGACCGGTGTCATCTTTGCTAACGAGCTGCTAGATGCCCTCCCCGTCCACCGCCTCGCGTGGAGCGGGGCGGAACAGCGGTGGTTCGAGTGGGGCGTGCGGACCATCGGTGAACGCTTCATGTGGACGCGCCTACCGGAGCTGCACGCGAATGTCGCCGTGCTCGCGCAACCCTCCGCCGCGCTGGGCGGCCTCGACGAGTCGCTCCGCGAAAGCTCATGGGTCAGCCTCGCGCCAGTGCTGCCGGACGGCTTCATCCTGGAGCGAATGCCCTTCGCCGAGTTTTGGTGGAGCATCGCCGCGCAGAGCCTTCGCCATGGAAAGCTGATGACGTTCGACTACGGCCACACCAGCGGCGATGCCATCAATCCCAGCAAGCCCCACGGCACGCTCCGCGCCTACCGCGACCACCAACTCGTTGACGACATCCTCGCCGTGCCCGGCACTCAGGACATCACTGCCCATGTCAACTTCGCCGCCGTCACTCACGCGGGCGCACGCGCCGGCCTCGCCACGGTGGAGCTGACCGAGCAATCCCGTTTCCTCACGCGCATCGCCCAGCGCACGATGCAGCAGCCCGCCGGCTTCGGCGAATGGCCCCGCGAGCGCGTGCGCCAGTTCCAGACGCTCACCCATCCCGACCACCTGGGCCGGAGTTTCTCGGCACTGGTGCAGGAGAGGTGTTGAAGATGTGAAGGGTTGAAGAGTGGAACGGGCAGTTCCTTCTTCAACCCTTCACCTCTTCAACAATGGTTCCGCTTGCCCCACCTCTGGCCCTCTGCCACTGTCTCACCACGTTCAGCTCAGACCCGATCTCCCGCCCCTCCGGCAATTGGCTACAGACGCACGCAGCGTTCCTCGGACTGCTGCTGGCATGGGGATTGTGCGCGCCCGGCTTATTCGCGGCGGAAGGCGGTTATCAGAAGGCCCCAGCCCCCATCGGCGAACTGCTCTCTACCCCGGCCCCGCCTTCGGTCCACTTCAACCCGCAGCGCGACGCCATGATCATTTATCGCGCCGAACGCCATCCGCCTGTCGCGGACTTGGCCGAACCCGGCCTGCGCCTCGCCGGCCTGCGCATCAACCCCGCGAACAACGGCCCGCATCGCACCGCGCGCTGCGTTGAACTCACCTTGCACCCGGTCCCGGAGGGCAAAGAGCGCGCCATCGCCATTCCGGCCAGCGCGCGAATCACGCCACCATCATGGTCGCCCGATGGAAAACAATTTGCGTTCCTCCGCTTCGGCTCCCGCGAGGTCGAGCTGTGGGTGGGAGATGGAAAACGCGGCTCCGTCCGCCGCCTCCGCGGTGGCATCAACGCAGTGTCCGGCGAGGCGTTTCAATGGATGCCCGACAGCCAGTCCATCATCTGCCAGACGATCGTCGCAAACCGCCCCAAGCCGCCTGTCGAGCCGCGCGTCTCCGGCGGCCCCCTCGTGCAGGAGTCATCCGGCAAGGCCGCACCCGCTCGGACCTTCCAAGACCTGCTCGACTCACCGCACGGCGAGGAACTCTTCGACTACTACGCCACATCGCAGATCGCGCTCGTCAATGCGAAGAACGGCGACACCAAGCCCGTCGGCGCGCCCGCCGTTTTCTCCACGATTGATCCCTCGCCCAACGGCCAACTCGTTCTCGTCTCGCGCATTCAGCGGCCCTACTCCTATCAGCTCCCGGCCTCGATGTTTCCGCGCGCGGTTGAAGTCCTCGGCCTCGACGGCAAGGTCGCGTTCCACCTCGCCACCCTCCCGCTCGCGGAGGAAATCCCCATCGGCGGCGTGCGCACCGGCCCGCGCAGCTACCAATGGCGACCGACCAGCCCCGCGACGCTCGCGTGGGTCGAGGCGCTCGACGGCGGCGACCCGCGCAAGAAAGTCCCGCACCGCGACCGCATCCAGATGCTCGACGCGCCCTTCACCGGAAACCCGACCGAGTTGGAGAAGACGGAGCACCGCTTCCAAGGGCTGACCTGGTCGGAGCGCCCCGACGTGGCCCTCGTGCGCGAATATCAGGCCAGCCGCCGCTGGAACCGCACCTGGCTCATCAACCCCAACGCGCCTGCCGAGCGATCCCGCCTGCTCTGGGACGTGTCCTCGCAGGACCGCTATGGCGACCCCGGCTCGCCGCTGTTGCGCCCCTTGACCAACGGTTTCCGTGTCGCGCGCGTGAACGAGGGCAGCCTCTTCCTCGTCGGCGCGGGCGCGACTCCCGACGGCGAACGTCCCTTCCTCGACACCTTCAACCTCACATCGCATCGCTCCGAGCGCCTCTTCCAGAGCGACGAGTCCGGCCACGAATCCGTCGTCGCCATGCTCACGCCCGACGGTGCCGAGTTCATCACGCGCCGCGAGTCACCCACGCGTCCGGCCAACTACTTCATCCGCACCCTGGCCGACGGCGCGCGCAAACCGCTCACCGATTTCCCCGACCTCATGCCGCAGCTCCGAGGCATCCGCAAACAGCTCGTCACCTACCAGCGCCCCGATGGCGTGCCGCTCTCCTTCACACTTTACTTGCCGGCCGACTACCAGCCCGGCCAGCGCTTGCCGACGATCCTCTGGGCCTACCCGCGCGAGTTCAACGACAGCGACACCGCCGGCCAGGTCACCACCAGCGCAAACCGCTACACGAGCTTCAGCGGCGCAAGCCACCTCTTCCTCGTCACGCAGGGCTACGCCGTGCTCGACAGCGCCACGATGCCCGTCATCGGCGACACCAAGAAAGCCAACGACACCTTCCTCGAGCAGATCATCAGCAGCGCCAAGGCCGCCGTGGAAAAGGCCGTCGAGATGGGCATCACCGACCCGAACCGCGTGGGCGTGGCCGGCCACAGCTACGGCGCGTTCATGGTCGCGAACCTCATGGCGCACACCGACATCTTCAAGGCCGGCGTCGCCCGCAGCGGCGCATACAACCGCACGCTCACGCCCTTCGGCTTCCAGAACGAGCGCCGCACGCTCTGGGAAGCGCCGGAGATTTACTCGCGCATGTCCCCCTTCATGTTCGCCCACCGCATCAACGAACCGCTGCTGCTCATCCACGGCGAGGCCGACAACAATCCCGGCACCTTCCCCATGCAGAGCGAGCGCCTATTCCACGCCGTAAAAGGCAACGGCGGCAACGCCCGGCTCGTCCTCCTGCCCCACGAGAGCCACGGCTACGAGGCCCGCGAAAGCGTCGAGCACGTCGTCTGGGAGACCCTCAGCTGGTTCGACAAATTCGTGAAGCGCGCTCCCGAGCCGGCGATCTCGACCTTCACCCCGACCGACCTGCCGCCACCGTGAGGTAGCCGTGAGCGGGACGCTCTTGTCCCGCAATCCGTTAGTTGGAGCGCTCCAAACCTCGGTGGACAAGAGTTTCCCCCGCACGCCGTCACATTTTTCATTTCCGTCCCTTGTGCCTTGTGGTTCGCTTTGCGCCCAGACCATGAACACGACCAGCCGCCGCCATTTCCTCCAAGCCACCGCCGCCACCCTGCTCGCCGCGCCTGCCGCCCGCGCCATCGCGCCGCTGGGCCGCACCGGCAAGGCCCGCCTCCAACTCAGCCTCGCCGCCTACTCCTTCCGCGAGTTCTTCGGCGCGGATGTTCAGCGCCCCGCCGGAAAGAAAGGCGCTGCGCCCGCCGGACAGGCGATGGACATGTTCAAGTTCGTTGACTACTGCGCCGAACACGGCTGCGACGGCGCGGAGCTAACGGGCTATTACTTCCCTCGCGAGCTGTCCACCGACTACCTCGTGCAGTTGCGCCGGCACGTGTTCATCAAGGGCCTGGCTGTCAGCGGCACGGCGATCGGCAATAATTTCTCGCACCCGAAAGGTGCGAAACGTGACGAGGAGATCGCGCAGACGAAGCTGTGGATTGACCGCGCCGCCGGGCTGGGCGCGCCGCACATCCGCGTCTTCGCCGGGCAGACGAAGGAACTGGATCGCGACGCAGCGGACAAGCTGGTCGTCTCCGCGCTGGAGGAGTGCTGCGACTACGCCGGGCAGAAAGGCATCTTCCTCGGCATCGAGAACCACGACGCCATCGGCAGCGCGGAACATCTGCTCAAGCTCATCAAGCAGGTCAACAGCCGCTGGCTCGCCGTGAACCTCGACTCCGGCAACTTCCGCACCGCCGATCCCTACAAGGACTTCGCCGAGATCGCGCCCTACGCCGTGAACGTGCAGCTCAAGACGGAGATCAATCCCGTGGGCGCGGACACCAAAGGCCCGCAGTCGGCGGACCTCCCGAAGCTCGTGAAGATTCTCCGCGCCGCTCACTATCAGGGCTTCGTCGCGCTGGAGTTCGAGGGCAAGGAAGACCCGTTTAAGGCCGTG
>SXTU01000174.1 GCA_005791875.1 Verrucomicrobiales bacterium | reverse complement strand
CGAAGCCGGGGTTCACCGTCATCACGAGCAGCAGGTCAATGTGATCGAGGAAGGGCCGCGCGTTTTCGATGGCCGTGGGCGGGTTCACCGCGAGGCCGACCTTTTTGCCTAGCGACTTGATCTTCCAGAGCAAGCCCTCGACGCGGTCGCCCAGTTCGACGTGGACAATGATTTGATCCGCGCCGGCCTTCACGAACGGCTCCAGGAGGATTTCCGGCTTCGAGCACATGAGATGCACGTCGAAGAACTTCTTCGTCAGCGGACGGAGCGACTTCACCAACTGCGGACCGAAGGAAAGGTTCGGCACGAAGTGGCCGTCCATGATGTCGAGGTGCAGCCACTCCGCCCCCGACTGGTCAAAGCGCCCAGTGTCCGCCGCAAAGCGCCCGAAATTGGCCGCCAGCAACGACGGTGCGATAATCATGCGCGCGAGGCTAGCGGGCGACAGGGTGAGGGTCAATGCGACGGGACATCCGACGGGAAAAGCGGCCGCATCTCCCTTTCCTACAGTCCCAGTGCGGCTCAACCAGAACTCCGAAGTCGAGGCTGAAAGCCTCAGACATGACAGCCCGCGGCAACGCCCCGGGTAGCGGAATAGAAGGATCGCAGCCCTGAAGGGGCGGAACATTTTGTGTCGCCCGTTCTTGTAATCTCCTTGCCGGGTAACCCGGGGCGTTGCCCCGGGCTGGTTTGTGATCCTCCATCGGAGCGCCAACTTCGGAGTTCGGGATGGCTTGGAGACGGCGTTCCATTCGCACTCCTCGCCCGGTGGAACGCGCAAAGCCGGCACGGAGACCGGCGCTCCGTCAGACCACCTCGACCACCGCCTCGTGTCCGCTGCTGCCGATGACGCGGACCTTGCGGCCTGTCTCGATGAGGTCGCCCTCGGTGACAACGTCCAGAATCTCGTCGCCGAACTGCGCCTTGCCGCCGGGCCGGAGCGTCGAGATGGCGACGCCGACCATGCCGATGTGCTGTTGCTGGGCCGTGGCGATGGCCGCCTCGGTCTGCACGCCGCTCGCGCCTTGCGAGACCAGCGCGGGATAAAGGCTGGTGCGGGGCAGCACCCGGCTGAGGATCTGGATCAGCACGGCCGCGCCCACTGCCGCCAGCACGAGGTCGTTCAGCGGCACGGTCAACTGCGGCAGCGTCGGCAGGCTGGGCGCGCCCGGATAGATGTCCACCATCGCCATCACGAGCGACGCGAGGATGAGGCCGAAGCCGGCGAGTCCGAGCACGAGCGTTCCCGGAAAGAAAAATAGCTCCAGCACGACGAGCGCGACGCCCACGATGAACACCGCCACCCACTCCAGACCGGTCAGCCCCGCAACGTAGCCGCCGAAGAAGTAAATCGCGAAGGCGCAGATGCCGATGATGCCGGGCAGGCCGAAGCCCGGCGTCTTGAACTCGATGTAAATTCCCGCGATGCCGATGATGAGCAGCAGCGGACTGATGGTGTTGACCCAGGACGCGAGCTTCTCCATGCCGCTCGACTCGATGCGCACGAACTTTGCCTCAAAGGGTCCAAGCTGCTTGAGCAGTGCGTCGAGGGACTCGACTGTGCCGGCGGAGAGCAGCGTCTTGGCCGGGGTGCCGAACTCGCGCTCCGCCTCCTTGTTGGTGAGCGTCAGGATTTCGCCCTCCTTGTTGATGACCTGATCGTCAATGACCAGCTTCGTCGTCTTCTTCACCATCGCGTCAGCGACGGCGGGGTTATGGCCGTTCTTCTCGGCATTGGCTCGGACCAGGGCGCTGATGGCGGAGGAAGCCTTGATCTCCATCGTGCCGCCGATGTCCTGCACTCCACCGCCCGGCGCGGCCATCACCGGGGCCGCCGCGCCGATGACGCTTTGCGGGGCCATGTAAATCTTCTGCGTGGCGAAGGCGATGAAGGCGCCGGCGCTGAACGCCTTCTTGTTCACGAACGTCGCGGTCTTGCCGGGGAACTTGCTTATGATGCTGATGATCTCCTCGGTCACGTCCACGCGGCCGCCGTTGGTCTCCATGTCGAGCACGAGCACGTCGGCCTTGGCCTCCATCGCCTCCTTCACACCGCGTCGCACCACGTAAACCAGCGGCGGCATGATGTCGTCGCGGATGGGGAGGACGTAAACTTTCTTCGCCGCAACCACAGGCGCATCGGCTCCGCGTAAACCAACGGGCGCGACCAGTCCCGTCAACACCGCCGCCGTGAGGATCAACCACTTTTTCATGGTCGGAGCGTATCGCAGGCAAACCTGACCCGCAAGCGGGCAGGCGAAGTGATGTTCCATGTTTGAAACTGTAGCGGCGCTCTGTGAGCGCCGAACGGATGAACCCCGGCGGTCACAGACCGCCGCTACAGATGTCAGTGCTGGCGCGTTCCGCTTGCGGCTGGACACGTCCCACGCCCGCGCCTATGACTTGCCCATGATGCAATCGTTTGTCCGCTCCGCCTTGTGCATGGTCGTCCTGACGCTGGTTTGCGCTTCCGCCCAAGCCGCCGCCCCGGCCAGGAAGCCCACCATCGTTCTCATCAGCGGCGAGCTGGAATACAAGTCCGCCGTGACGTTGCCTGTGCTCAAGACGCGGCTCGAAGCCAAGCTCGGCGCAAAGTGCATTTACTTCGAACGCAAGCCGGGGACGAACGTGAACGACATCCCCGGACTCGAAGCGCTCGACACGGCGGACCTCGCAATCATTTACATCCGGCGCATGACGCTGCCTGACGAACAGCTCGCGCACTTCAAGAAGTTCGCCGCGTCGGGCAAGCCAATCATCGGCCTGCGCACAGCGAGCCACGCGTTCCAGAACTGGAAGGAGTGGGACCGCGAGGTGCTCGGCGGCAATTACCAGAACCATCACAACAACAAGCTCGCGACGACCGTCCGTGTGCTGCCCGAGGCGGCGGCGCATCCGATTCTCGCGGGCGTGGCGAAGGAGTTCGCCAGCCCCGGCTCGCTCTACCGGAACAGCCCGCTGCCCGAGGGGTCGAAGGTTTTGCTCATGGGTTCCGTTGAGGGCAAGCCCGCCGAGCCGGTGGCTTGGACGCACAGCTACCAAGGCGCGCCCGTGTTCTACACGTCGCTCGGCCATCCGCAGGAATTTGGGACCGAGTCGTTCGACCGGCTAATCTTGAACGCGGTGCAGTGGGCGCTCGCGCAGCCCGAACCGGCGGCGGCGGCGAGGCCCACGGGCTTCCGCCGCGTGGGCGTTGATGACTTCGATAAGCTCTGGCAGGAGCGGAAGCTCACCGTGCTCGACGTGCGGACGGCGGATGAGTTCAAGGACGGGCACATCCCCGGCGCGGTGAACCTGGACGTGCTGGACGCGGGCTTCGAGAAGCAGGTGACCGCGCTGGACAAGTCCAAGACCTACCTCGTCCACTGCGCCGCCGGACGCCGCAGCGCGAACGCGGCGGAGCAGATGAAGGCGCTGGGCTTCAAGTCCGTGGTGGACCTCGCGCCCGGCTTCAACGGTTGGAAAGCGGCGGGCAAGCCGGTGGAGAAGTGAACCGCAAAGCTGGTTCCTGCCGCGAGAGGCGCTAGTTCAACTTCGCAAGTTCGCTCCGCGTCAGCGCCACGAGCGGCCGCACCGTCTCAGCGCTGAAGTCGAAGCGGCAGCCGGCGGCGGCGAAGAGTTCCGGCAACGGACGGGAGCCACCGAGGGCAAGGCCGGCTTTGTAATCACGAAGTGCCTTCACCGGGTCGCGGTGGGAGTTCGCCCAGACTTGCAGCGCGCCGAGCTGCGCGATTCCGTATTCCACATAGTAGAACGGGTGGAGGAAAATGTGGAGTTGGCGGTGCCAGAGGTTCGCCCGCGCGGACTCGTGGCCGGTCCAGCCCACGTCGCCGCCGAAGCGGTCCATCAGCGCGAGCCACGCGGCGGTGCGCTCGGCGCGCGTGTGGCCGGGGTGCGAGTAGATCCAGTGCTGGAACGCATCCACGGTCGCCATCCACGGGAAGAAGCCGATGATGCCTTCGAGGTGCGTCTTGCGCGCGCGGTTCGCCTCGGCGGGGGCGTAGAATTCTTCCAGGTGTTTGTTGCCGAGGAGCTCCATCGCCATGCTCGCGACTTCGCAGAACTCAATCGGCGCGCCGCGATATGCGTAGAGGTCCTCGCCTTTCGCCGCGAGCGTGTGGAAGGCGTGGCCGGCTTCGTGGAGCATCGTGTCCACGTCGCGTTGCACACCGACGGAGTTCATGAAGATGAAGGGCAGCCGCGCCTCGGCGAGCGTGGACTGGTAGCCGCCGGGGGCCTTGCCCTTGCGGTTCGCGAGGTCGAGGAGTTTCAGGTCACGCATCTGGGCGAAGCCACCAGCGAGCTCGGCATCCACCTGGTCGAAGACGCGCTGCGTGCGCGTGACCATCTCGTCCACGTCCGTGAAGGGACGCAGCGGCGCGCGGTTGAGCGGGTCAACGGCGGTGTCCCACGGACGCAGCGCGTCCACGCCGAGCTGGCGTTTGCGCTCTGCCTGCAACAAGCGCACGACGGGCATGAACTCCGTGTCCACGGCGGAGTGGAACTTGACGCAGTCCGCAGCCGTGTAGTCGAAGCGGCCCTTCGCGCGGAAGGCGTAATCGAGGTAGTTCGCGAATCCGGCGTTGCGGGCGATCTGCTCGCGGACCTGCAGCATCGCCTCGAACTGCTCCTCGATCTTGTCCGCCTCCTGCAAGCGCCGCTGCGCGACGAGGGTCCAGGCTTCCTCGCGGAGCGCGCGGTCTGGTTCCTCCAAGTGGCGGCCCATCTGGACGAGCGTCTTCTCCTCGTCGCGGAAGTTTACCGTGAGCGAGCCGGAGAGCTTCTGATACTGCTGGCCGAGCTTGGCCTCCTCCGTCTGCAACGGGACGTTCTCCTCGCGGAACAGCTCGACGAGCAGCGCGGTGTCACGGTCGAAGACTTCGTAGCGACGCTTGTCGAGTTGCGCGCGAAGCGAGTGCGCGAGAAACAGCTTCGCCAAGTTGAATTGCCGCGGCTTCAGCTCCGGATCGACCTTTTCGACGAAGTGCAGGTAAGCCGCCTCCGCCTCCGGGCTGTCCGTGTGGCAGGTCATCGCGATGTAGCGCTGGCTTCCCTCCTGGTCGAGCGCGGCGGCGAGTTCGCCCTGATCGAGAATCCACTGCTCGAACTCGGCGAGCGACCGGCACAGTGCGGCGCGAGCATCGAGCCGGTCGAAGAGCGGGGCGATTTGCGTCCAGTCGCCTAGGTCAATCTGCGCGGGCACAAAGCGGCGCGGCGCGTGGGTGGGAAGATTCGAGAATGGCAGCAGATTCATGGTGGCGGAGAGTGGCGGAACCTCCGCGTCCACAGAAGAAAATTTTGCCGGCGACCCAACGCAGCAGGATGTAGGGGGCAGGCGTTCGACTGGAGAATCTTCAGCCGACCAGCTCGCGGATCGGCGTGATGCCGGAGTCCACAAGATACTGCGGGCGACCAGACGTGTCCGTCATGGTCGCCGTGGAAGTGTCAATGCCGAGGCAGTGGTAAAGCGTCGCGAAGACTTCCTGGAACTTCACGGGCCGGTCGGCCACGTCTGCGCCGTTGCGGTCGGTCGAGCCGATGACCTGGCCGGTCTTCATGCCGCCGCCGGCGAGGAAGGCGAAGTTCGCGCGCGGCCAGTGGTCGCGGCTGTTCATGTTGTTGATCTTGGGCGTGCGACCGAACTCGCCCCACATCACCACGGCCACGTCACGGCTCAGGCCGCGCTCCTTCAAGTCCGTGAGCAGCGCGGAGAGGCCCTGATCGAGCAGCGGGAACTCCTCGCGCGAGCTGGGGAAGTTCATGCCGTCGCCGCCGTGCCAGTCCCAGCGGCTGTAGTTCAGCGACACCACGCGCGCGCCCGCTTCCACGAGGCGGCGGGCGACGAGGAAGTTGCGGATCATGCGCGGCGCGCCGTCGCGCATATAGCGGTCGTCGTTCAGGCCGTAACGCGCGGCGACTTCGGGATGTTCCTTCGACAAGTCGAGCGCGGCGGTGAGCTTGGAGTCGCAGAGGATGCCCAGCGCCTGCTGGTTGTAACTGTCGAGGCCATCCATCTGGCCGGCGGCATCGGCATCGCGACGGAACTGGTCCACGGCCGTGCGAAGGCGCTCGCGGTCTTGCAGGCGGTCGAGCGTGATGCCTTGGAGGGTGAGATTCTGCACGCGCGCATGGGGGTCTTTGGCGACGAGTTGCATCGGCGCGTGGGAGTGACCCAGGAAGCCGCCATCGCCGGGCTCGCCCCAAGTGCGATTGCCGGTGGGATACATTATCGAGAGATGCGCGGGCGTGCCGGCCACGGAGCCTTGAGCCTTCGAGACACACGCGCCGAAGCTCGGCCAACCGCCTGCGGGCGCGGTGCGCTTCTCCTTCTGCGTGCGGCCGGTCATGCACTGGAAGCAGTCGTGCGCGCCGTCGGAGTCCGCCAGCGAGCGTATGAGCGCGAACTGATCGCCCATCTTGGCCAGGCGCGGGAACAACTCGCAAATCTCCATGCCGGGGACGTTGGTGGCGATGGGCCGGAACTCGCCGCGAATCTCGCGGGGCGAGTTGGGCTTCAGGTCGAACATGTCAATGTGCGACGGCCCGCCCGGGAGGTAGATGTTGATGACCGCCTTGTGGGAGCGGCCCGTGTCGGCCTGCGCCTCCAGCTTCAGGAGTTGCGCGAGTGAGAGGCCGCCCGCCGCCATGCCGCCGATCTTGAGGAACTCGCGGCGCGCGATGCCATCGCAGTGGGCGTTGCCGGCGATCCGTTGTCCGAAGAGGTTGAGCATGGCAGAAAAGTTAGTTGCAGTCTCAGACGCGGCTTGGCGTCCGGGTATTCTCAGTGATGTCGGTCGGCGGAATCGATGTGTGTCCGCAGGGCAGCCAAGGCCAATTCACCGCCGTTGAAAACCACCGTGAGCGCAAGCGATTCGGACGTGGGAGCGATTTCTCTCTGGAAACTTTACCCGCTTTCACCCCAGCGCGATGGGCTGATCCCGTCCGAGTGTTGGCAGAGGAATGGGGGCAGAGGAATCCATCCCCGAGGGATTCATTCCCATGCCCCCATCCCTTTGCCATCGCTTCGTGAACACCACCGCAGGGCAGCCGTTCGTCCGCTTTAAGGTTTGACCGGCCTGCGAACGCGCGGCTAGGTTTCCGCCCTGAATTTTTCGGCCCTATTATGATTGGAACGATACGCAAGCATTCAAAGTGGCTCTGGGGCATCGTCATCTTCGTGGTGATTGTCACCTTCGTCTTCTGGGACACCAATCCCGGTGGCGGTCGCGGCAATGTCGAAGAGAACTTCGGCACCATCTACGGCCAGACCATCAAGCGCGATGACCTCGCCCAGGCCTACACGGACGCCCGCATTGGCTACTTTTTCATGAGCGGTGGCCAGTGGCCGGAACGCGACGAACGCGCGCGGATGTTCGGCTTCAACCTCGACAGCGAGGCCCGGCAGAGGCTTTTGATGAACCATCTGGCCAAGCAGCATGGCATTGACGTGGGCGACAAGGCAGTGGCGCAGGAGATCATCAACATCTTCACCACGTCGGAGACCGGCGCGTTCAACCCGCAGCAGTATGACGCGTTCGTGAAGCAGCGCCTCGCCTTGGGCGGCGTGGCCGAGGCGAGCTTCGAGCGTTTTCTCAAGAACGACTTGGGCCGGCAGCAGCTTGCGCGGTTGTTCGGGGCCTCCGGCAAGCTCATCACCGACCGTGCAGCCGAAGGCTTCTATCGCCGCGAGAACGAGTCGGCAGCGACCGAGTTCGTCTTCCTCGCCAGTTCGAACAACCTCGCCAAGGTGAAGCTCGACGACGCCCAGCTCCGCGCCTACCACACGAACAACCTCACCGCTTACCGCATCTCCGAGCGCGTGTCGGTCCACTACGTCTATTTCCCCTACACGAACTTCACCGCCGAGGCGGACAAGCTCCTCGCGGCGAACACCAACCTCACGGCGCTGCTGCAGGCGCACCACGCGACCAACACCTTCCGCTACCGTGACACGAACGGCACGGCCCTGACCTTCGACCAGGCGAAGACCAAAATCCGCTCGGAGTTCCTCGACCAGACAGCTGCACGTCTGGGCGGCCAGAAGGCCGGCGAGTTTGCCAACGAGTTGTTCAAGCTCCCGAACCAGGCAGCCAGCCTGCTGAAGCACGCCGCCGAAAAGGGATTTGTGGCCAAGGCCACCGAGCCGTTCACCGAGATGGATGGCCCCGCGCTGACGAACGCCCCGGCGAACTTCGCCCGCACCGCCTTCGGCCTGTCCGCCGACGAGGCGCTGGGCCTGCCCATCGGCGGCATTGACGGCGTGTATCTGATGGCGTTTAAGGATCGCCTCAAGCCGGTGGACCCGCCCTTCGAGCAAGTGAAGGCCAAGGTCACTGAAGATTATCGCCGCGCGCAGTCCACCGAACTCACGCTACAGGAAGGCACCAAGCTCGTGCAGGCCGCCAACGACGCGCTCGCGAAGGGCAAGTCCTTCAAGGACGCCTGCGAGGCGCTCGGCCACGTCGCGCTGGAAGTGCCGCCCTTCAGCCGTAACGCGAAGAGCATTGAGATCGTCGAGAGCCGCGGGCTGATGGCCGAGGAGTTTCGCGATCTTGTCTTCACACTGGCCGCCGGCAAGGTCAGCAGCTTCCGTCCGACGAGCGGTGGCGGCTTCATCGCCCACGTGAAGGGCTTCCAGCCCGTGCCAGACCTTCAGGTGAAACTTGAGCTGCCCAAATACACCGAGTCGCTCCGCGACAATCGCGCCAACTACGCCTTCCGCGAGTGGTTGAGCCGCGAGGTCGAACGCTCCGGTGTCATGGCCCCGCTCCAGACGCAGACCAAGAAGGCAGTCGTCGGCGAATAGCCATGCCCGCCGGCTCTGTCATCAGACTCTCCAGCCCGGCCACTCAGGAGTCTTGGGAACTTTCGGTTCTCTTCGAGGACGAGCAACTGCTTGCGTTTGACAAGCCCGCGCGGCTGCTCGTTTCCCCCGACCTCAACGACCCGCAGCGCCCGGACCTTATGCGGATGCTGCACGACAGCATAGCGCAAGGCGCGACCTGGGCGAAGCAGCGCAGTCTGGCCTATGTCGCCAACGCCCACAGGCTGGACTTCGAGACCAGTGGGGTGCTTTTCCTGGCCAAGACCAAGCCCGCGCTCGTGGCGGTCACGAATCAACTCGGAGCGAACCAGGTCACGAGAGCCTACGTGACCCTCACGCGCGGGATGCCTGAGCAGTCGGAGTTCACCGTGGACGCGCCCATCGGCCCGCAGACGCGGCAGCCCGGCCTGATGCGGATAGACACGCAGGGCGGGAAGAAGGCCCTTACGGAGTTCAAGGTCCTCGAGCAGTTCCGTGGCTTCACCCTGTTGCAATGTCGGCCGCTCACCGACCGCACGCACCAGATCCGCGTCCACCTCCGCTCCGTCGGTCTGCACATCGTCGGCGATGAGGCCTACGCCGGCAGCCCGCTTTTCCTCTCTCAGCTCAAGTCCAGCTACCGGGCCAAATTCAACGAGACCGAGCGCCCGCTCATGGGCCGCGTCGCCTTGCACTCCGAGCGCATCGAGATCACGCACCCGACGACGGGCCTGCCCCTCTTCCTGACCGCCGAGTGGCCAAAGGATTTTCGCGTGACCTTGAAGTATCTGCGGATGTTCAGCGGGCTGTGAGCGGGCTGTGGGAAAGTGATTAGTGCTCAGTCCGAAAGGCAGCGCTACACCACCGTCGGCTCGGACTAATTACTAATCACTTTCCCTCCCCTCCTCCCGACCGGTATTCTCCGCGCATGGGTCGCCAGTGGTTACACGCCAAACGCCTCGTCAACAACCTGAAGAAGGGCATGACGACCGGCAAACTCGTCCGCGAAATCATGGTCGCCGCCAAGCTCGGCGGGCCGGACCCCGGCGCCAACGCGCGCCTCTTCGCCGCCTGCGAGAAGGCGCGCAAGGAAAGCGTCAACCGCGACGTCATCGAGCGCGCCATCAAGAAAGGCTCCGGCACCGGCGACGAAAAGATCGTCCTCGACCACATCGCTTTCGAGGGCTACGCGCCGCACAAGGTGCCCGTCATCGTCGAGGTGATGACCGACAACGTGAACCGCACCGCGCCCGAGGTCCGCGTGCTCTTCAAGAAGGGCCAGCTCGGCACCACGGGCAGCAACAGGTTCCTTTTCGACCACGTCGGTCTTGTCGAAGCGCATCACCCAACGCCCGGTGCTGACATCGAAGCCGCCGCCATCGAGGCCGGCGCGAACGAGGTTGAGCCGCTCTCTTCCGCGCAGAACGACGACATCTGCGAGGGCGCGACCGGCGCGCGATTCATCACCGACCGCACCGCCATCCACGCCGTCTCGCAGTGGTTGGTGAAGAACGGCTGGTCCGTGGTGACGAGCGAGATGGGCTACGTGCCGAAGAGTTTCCCCGAACTCAGCGACGCGCAGCGGGCCGAAGTGGGCGAGTTCCTCCACGAACTGGACGCGCATGATGACGTGCAACGCGTCTGGGCCGCGCTGAAGTAGCGGGGACACTCCTGTCCCCGGTTCCTGCACTCCTTCGGCGGACTTTGCGCGACTCACGAGCGACGAACGTGAGCCACGGAGGACAGGGGTGTCCGGCTCACTTCCTTATTCCTTCCGAAACCACTTCGCCGTCGCCTCGCCCTTGAGAAATTTCAGCAGCAGGCCCGCGAATTTTTCCTGGCCGGCGCTGGTCGGATGCGTGCCGTCGCCGCCAAAGTCATCCTTCTGGTAGAGGAAGCCATCGGCCTTGCGCGGCGTCGCACCGTCAGCCCAGAGATACGCCCCACACAGCAGCAGCGGTGATTTCACCGGTCCACGCGCCGCGTCGAATTTCAGCTCCGGTTTCCCGGCGATCTGGTCCTAGATCAGCCAGCGCGGCGCGAACGCGGTCCCGAAGGCAAACGGCTCCGGGTTCAGTTGCGTCGTCGCGTAGCCGCCGTAAGTGCGGCTGGAGAGATAGGCGATGCGGAGGTTCGGGAACTTCGCCTTCAAGTTGTGTAGGCTCGTGGCGAGGTTGGTCTTGAGCACCAGCGCGTGACGCGGAAACTCGCCGAGGTTCGCCGGCCCGGCCTCGGCCTGCTTCATCCAGATCACCTGCACCTGCTGGGCGGAGACGCCTGCGCGCTGGAGTCGGTTCTCCACCTCAGCCCAGAGCCGAGTTTTCAAGTCCGCCCAGCGCATCCCGGTCTGCCCGCCCTGTGCGCCGTCAACGATGATGAGCTGCGGCGACTTCGCCGGGTCGCGGTCGGCCTGCTGCCTGAAGCGGGAGAAGGACAGCGTCGTGTTGGACATGCCGACGCTCAAGAGCACGATCTTTCCGTCCTTGGCCGGCTTGCCGTCAGCATTGAGCGGCTGAACCCTGGCGGCTTCGCGCTGCGCTGCTGCGAGGTGCTCAGGAGGTGGTTCGTTCTTCCCGCCACCGTAAAGCCCGCCGTCCGCTCCCCTCTATTTTTCCGCGCCCAGCTCCGTGAGCGGAGTGATGTGCCCGGTCCACTTGGCCTGCGTGCTGGGAGATGACTGGCCGCCCTTGGCTCGCGCGGCCTTGGCGCGCTCGTAGTAAGCCTGCTCCTCCGCCGTGAGCTTCTCGCCACGCTGCGCGCGCTGGTGAAGCTGCCCTGCGCGGTTCCAATCAATAGGCGCGTCCGGCTTAGGCAGCGAGAGTGCGGACAGGGCAAGGATCAGGGGCAAGGAACAGGAGATCGTTTTCATGGCTGTCGCAACGCAGACGACCACGGCGGACCTGCAGTTTCAAGCGGGATGAGCTGCCGACCGTTGAACCGCAACGACGACCTGCTCGACCGACAGTCCCATCATGCAGCGGAAATCAAGCGGGCACTCGCGCAGGAAGCAGGGCGAGCAAGCCGCTTCACCGCGCAGCAGAATGTGCCGCGAGTCACCCGGCAAGCCGGGTCCGGTCAGCTCGGGCGACGTGCTGCCGAATAGCGCGACGACGCGCGTGCCGACAGCGGCGGCGAGGTGCATCGGCCCGGTGTCGTTGGTGAGCACGACGCGACACGCGCGGAGAGCGGCGCACAATTCGCGGAGTGAAGTTTGGGCGGCGAGGTTCGTAACGCTGACCGCTGACTGCTGACCGCTGACCGCTTGCTCGGCCAACGCAGCGGCGACTTCGGATGCCAGCGCGTTATCAGCCGGCCCGCCGAAGATGACGAAGGAGCAGTCGAGCCGCGCACGCAGCTCCTTCGCCGTGGCGATGAAGCGATCGGCAGGCCAGCGCTTGGCCGGGCCGTATTCCGCGCCGGCGTTCAGCCCGATGAACAGTCCGTCGGGCAGGTTAAACTTCTCCTTCACCGCTGCGACCTCGGCATCCGTGACGGCGATGTGCGGCGCGAGCGGCTCCGGCTTCGCACCCAGCGCAGCGGCGAGGTGGAGGTAGTGGAGGATGTGGTGCGAAGAGCTTGGCGTGGCAGGGACGCGCTGCTGCGCGTCCTGACCTGACGCCACGAGCCGCCGCACTTCCTCCGCCGTCCGCTTCCGCATCTTCACCACATCCGTGCGCCACGGCACTGCCTCCGTAAGTAGCCAGTTCCGCCAGCTTGCGGCGTAGCCAATGCGACGTGGAACTCCCGCGAGCCGCACTTCCAGTCCCGTGCGAATGGAGTTCGGGAGCACCAGCGCGGCATCGAAACCCCGTGCCGGCGACTTCCAGTCGCCGTCGTTCACACCCGACACCCTCGGCGACTGGAAGTCGCCGGCACGTCGCAACCGCCGCGCGACGCTGAACACACCTTCCTTCCGCGAGAACGTGATAACTTCATTCACCGCCGGGTGTCCCGCCCACAACCCCGCCAGTTTCTCATGCGTGAGGAGCGTGATGTGCGTCTCCGGCAGCGCCTCGCGGAGCCGGAGCAGCGCGGGCGTGGTCATCACGGCGTCGCCGATCCAGTTCACGCCGCGCACCAGGAGGCGGCGAGGAGCGGCAGGTGGAGCGGAGCGCATCGGAAGGGGAGGTTAATGTCCAATGCCCAATGAACCAATGCCCAATGAATCCCCAAGTCCCAATGTCCAACGGCGTCCGCACCGGACGGTTGGCGACTGCGTGCCATTGGGCATTGGGCATTGATTGGTCATTGGTTCATTGATTCATTGGTCATTTCCTTGCGCCACTTCCCTTCCTTCCAGCGGTTGTGCACCCAGAACCAGTTCGCCGGGTCTCGGCGGATGGCGGCCTCGAAGGCGCGGTTCATGTCGCGCGCCATGTCCTCGGTGGAACGCGGCTGGCCGTTGGCGTGCGTGGGAATTTCGTCCCCCACCTCGATGCGCCAGCGGCCCGGCGCGGTGCGGTAGCAGATGACCGTGAAGAGCGGGCAGCCATAACGCAGTGCCAACACGCCCGGCGCGACGCTCGTGGAGCAGTCGCGCCCGAAGAACGGCAGCCGCACGCCGCGGTCGCCCGCGTGCTGGTCGGTGAAGAGGCCCAGCATCATGCCGGGCCGGTTCATCGCGGTCTTGAGCGCGTCGGCGTCCTTGCGGCGCTCGAAGAAGAGGCTGCCGGACTTCTCGCGCAACTCCTGCATCACGCGCGTCAGCCCCGCCTGCTTCAGCCCGCGATACGTGGTCGCCACTTGGTAGCCCGGCACCCACAACGCCGAGCGCCCCAGCAGCTCGAAGTTCGCGAAGTGCCCGACCGCACACACGACAGTGCGCGGCCGCTCGCCCGCCGCCGCCTTGGGAAACTTCTCCGCGCCCACAAACTCCGTCACCGCGCGGATGCCGCTGGCATCGAAGCTCGCAGTCTTCACCGCGCAGGCGAAGCTCTCGCCGATGCGCTGAAAATTCTCGCGCGCCAGCGCGCGGACCCCGGCAGCGGACTTCTCTGGAAAAGATTCTCCAATGTTCCGCTGGGCAACCTTGCGATGCCGCCCATCTAGCACATACGCCACCGCGCCAAACGTCCGCCCCAACCACGCCACGGCTTCAAGGGGCAGCGCCTGCAAGAACGCGACCACGACGCGAGCGAGGATGGTGAGCCCCACGTTCATCACTTGAAACAAATCTGCCGGACGCAGTCCTGAAAGTCCTTCGCGCCGGAGAGGATTTTGATTTCCACCCGCATGAAGCAGATGGGGAGGTCGCGCCGGTCAATCTTCGGGAAGCGCACGGCGTCCTTCTGCGTGGTGACGATGATTTCGGCCTGGCGCTTCTTGGCGCGGTTGATGGCGTTGAGGACTTCCTGCTGCGTGAAGCGGTGGTGGTCGGCGAAGCGCTTGGAATAGACGAGTTCCCCGCCCTGCTTCACGAGGCTGCTCTCGAAGCTCTCCGGCTGCGCGATGCCGCTGAAGCTCGCGACTTTCTTTCCCTTGATGAAGCTGAGGTCCATCCGCTCGCCGGTGAACACGTCCTCGAAGTAGAGCGGGTGGTGGACGCACTCAACGACGCTGGCCTTCGGGTTGTGCTTGGCGATGCGCGCGCGGAGGCGCGCGGTGTCGCCGTCGCTCTTGGTGAGGAAGATGACGCCGGCGCGGTCGAGGTGCGACAGCGGCTCGCGCAACGTGCCGCGTGGGAGCAGGTGCTCGTTGCCGAAGGGCTGTTGGCAGTCCACGAGCACGATGTCCTTCCGGCGACCGCGCAGGTTCCAATACTGGTAGCCATCGTCGAGCAGCAGCGTGTCGCAACCGAACTTCGCGATGGCGTAGCGGCCCGCCTTCACGCGGTCCTTGTCCACCAGCACGACGACGTCCTTCAAGTTGCTCGCGAGCATGTAAGGCTCGTCGCCGGCGGTCTCGGAGTTGAGGAGCAGGTTCTTGCCATCCGAGACGATACGCGGCGGTGTGGTGTCCTCGCGGAGAAGGAGCTTGTTTAAGAGGCGCGGGCCGAGCGGGCCGGGGTTGGAGCGATAGCCGCGAGAGAGAATGGCGACTTTGCGCCCGGCGTCGGTCAGCTCGCGCGCGAACTTCTCGACGACCGGTGTCTTGCCCGTGCCACCGACGGTGACGTTGCCGACAGCGATGACCTGCACGCCGAGCGTGGCGTCGCGGAGGATGCGGACGTTGTAGAGGAAGAGGCGGAGCTTCACGAGGACCGTGAAGACCTTGGAGAGGCCGAGCAGCGCGGTGCGCAGCATGGCGGCGCGCTTGCCCTTGCGCTGCTCGAAGATGACTTCGAGCACGAAGGTCTCGGCGGTTTCCGTCCAGTTGCGGAGCGTCTCGCGCATGTGGCGAGTAGTGTGCCCGCGCGCGGAGGGCAGGGAAAGTGTTCAGTATTCACGGCGTCGGAACTCCATGAGAATTTCGGGAGGAAATCTGAAGTGGGGTGTCCCAGCCCACTCGAAGGCTCACCGTGGCTGGCCCAGTTTCGCCTGCAGTTCGTCAATTCGCTTCTGAACGGTGTCGGGGGCCGGGGAGACGCGCTTGAGGCGGGTGAAGTGGGCGAGGGCGCGATCAAGGTTGCCTGTGCTCTCCTCCAAGGCGGCGAGTTGGCCGAGGATTTGGGCGTAGGCGAGCACGTCGGGACTCGGTTTGCTGGCTTCCTGGCGGATCCACTTGGCGATGGCGAGTTCCTGGACGGCGCGGGCGCGAGGGACATCGCGCTGGTTCTCGGCGTAGAGACGGCCCAGTTCGCCGAGGATTTCGTAGCTATCGGGGTTGGCCCGCAGGCCTTCGCGCAGGAAGGCCTCGGCTTCGTTGACCTTGTTCAAGCGCTCGCGCAGCCAGTAGGCGGCGACGGTGTAGGGGTCCACGCGGTGAGGGTCCAACTCGGCGGCGAGCCGGAGCCATGGGAGAATCTCGCGGGCCTCGCCGAGGCGTTCAATGTGGCGGTGTTCCGAAGGGTAAAAGTTGCGGCCAAAGGTTTCGATCCAGTCGCGGTTGGGGTGCTGCGGCTGGGTGTGCTCGTGAGGGTTGTGGCTCTCGGTTTCCTTTGCCATGTGCGTCTTTCCGTCGGGGAGGGCGAGGTCGAAGACGGAGGGGTAGAAGCCCCGGTGGAAGTAGGCGTCGGCCTTGAGAAATACCTGGGCGGCGAAGGCGCGGCGGCTTTCGCCCAGCAACAGGGCGAAGACGGAGCCGGTGTCCTGCGTGCGACTTTGTTGCCAGAGCAGCAAGCGCCCGCCTGCGGCCAGCGCGGTGGCGAGGGCAAGGGCGATTGGCAGGGCAGGGTGCATGTCAGTTCAGCGGGCGTCGGCGGAAGACGAGCCATGCGGCGAAGAGGAAGAACGCGGCGTAGGCGGCGGCGTAGAGCGTGGCGAGCGCGATCATGTCCCATCGAATCAGTTCAGAGCCGTGGATGATGAGACCGCGAGCGTCGAAGAGTTCGAGGTGCGGGAGGGCGAAGTAGAAGGCGTAGAGCAGCGACTGGAGCGGTTCGGCGAGGCTCAGGGCGACTTTGTTCAGGTGGCGGCCCAGCACCAGGATGCCGGCCGCGCTGACGAAGCAGATGGTGCCGTTGGAGGACGGCGCGGCGAAGACGATGGAGCCGAGCAGTGTGAAGGCGACGACGATGCCGAGCATGAGCCAGTGGAGCCACGCGGCTTGGAGATAGTTCAGCACGGGCCATTCATGGTCTCGCGAGGCGCTCACCAAGCCGAAGAAGATGTAGAACAGGAGGAGTGCCAGGCCGGTCGCCAGCCAGCAGCCGAAGAATTTTCCGAGCAGGAACTGACCGCGCGTGACGGGCTTGGCGAGGAGCGGGAAGATGGTGCGGCTCTCGCGCTCGGCGGGGATTTGCCGGGCTGTGCAGGTGATGGCGATGACGAGGCCGCAGGCCCAGATGAGCAGGAGGCAGATTTCCTTGAGGTAGCGGACGATGCTGCGGTCGTTGAAGAGGTTGACGCTGCCCGCCGTGGCGGTGAGCAGCACGGTGAGGATGAAGAGCACGTAGAAGTCCTTCCGCCGGACCATTTCCAGCACGACGACTTTGGCGAGCGCCCAGATGGTGTTCATGGCTGCGGCGAGTAGCCGATGAGCTTGAGGAAGATTTGCTCCAGGTTGGAGGAGTGTTCTTTCAGCAGGTCGTTGACGCTGCCTTCGGTCTTCAGTTCGCCCTGGTGGAGAATGGCGACGCGGTCGCAGACGGTCTCGACCTCGCCGAGTTCATGGGAGGAGAAGAAGACGGTTTTGCCCTCGCCCTTAAGGCGCTGGATGATCTCGCGGACCTTCATGCGGCCGATGGGGTCGAGGCCGCTGGTTGGCTCGTCGAGGATGAGGAGGTCGGGGTTGTTGATGAGAGCCTGAGCCAGGCCGACGCGCTGCTGCATGCCCTTGGAGTAGGTCTTGATCTGGCGTTTTCGCGCGTGGTCCAATTCGACGAGCTTCAGCACGCCATCAATGCGCTGCTCGGTCTCCTTGCTGGGAATTTGGAATATGCCGGCGTAGAAGCGGAGCAGTTCCTCCGCGGTGAGGAACTTGTAGTAGTAAGTTTGCTCGGGGAGGTAGCCGATGCGCTGGCGCGCGATGGGTTCGCGCACGTCCACACCGAAAATCCGGGCTGTCCCGCTGGTGGGTGGCACGAAACCCAACAAGACGTTCATGGTGGAGGTCTTGCCCGCGCCGTTGGGGCCGAGAAAGCCGAAAACCTCGCCCAGGCCGACCTTGAGGTTCAGGTCATGGACGGCGATTTTTGTCGTTTCGCCGAGGTCACGACTGCGGTATTCGACGCGCAGGTTTTCAATTGAGAGGGTGGTTTCCACCGTTGGTTTCGGACAGAGGGGAGAAGGAAAAGCACCGGCCCAAATCATCACCCCGCACCGACGAAGAATGGCTGATAACTGCGCCAGCGGAGTCGGTGGTGGATCAGTAGGTGTGACCGAGCGCGGACAAGCTGCAGGTTGGGGCCAAGGCGACCGCAGCGGCAGGCGAGTAGGTGCCTCCGCCCGGACAATAGGGCATATAGGAACCCTTGAAGTAGCCTAGCAGTGTGGTGTCGGACAAAGAGTAGGTGTCCGTGGACTGCTTCTCGATCTCCAGGGCCCACTGCTGAACCGTGCTGTTAATCATCCGCAGGTTGGCCACACAAGAGTTTTTCTGGGCGTTGACGCGGGCCTTGAGGAAATTTGGGACCGCGACCGCAGCCAGCAGGCCGGTGATGGCAATCACAATCATGATCTCGACCAACGTGAATCCCCGCCGAGCGGTTCCAAGGCGCATATCTAGATGGGGGGGCAAATCTCCTTCGAGGGCAAGAAAAAAGGCTTGGAGCTGTGCGCTCCAAGCCTTTTCGCAAGGATGCCTCAGTTCAGAGCGTGTGACCGCTGATGGTGCAGGTCGGCGAACCCGAGACCGTGCTGCCGGCCGCGTAGGTGCCGCCGGCGGGGCTGGCGTTGCACAGCGCGGATTTCCGGCGCGAGCTGAAGGCGGAGGTTCGGGACTTCGCGCCCAACCTCTTCATCGTGGACCCGTGGAACGCCTGCGTGCGCGACGCGATGGAGAAGGATTTCCAAGAAGGCTTCGCGCGGCTGCGGGAAGTGATGGCGGAAGCGCCCGGTGATCCACCCAGTTGAAACTGGGCGGCACCTGGCGGAGGCGGTCGGGCCGGAGCAATCGTTTTTGAATCATGGTCGGCAGTCGGTTTTTCCGGGCTTTCAAAACCCAGGATGGTTCTCCCCTGAAGTAGCAAATTGCGCCCGACGGCGGCGATGTCCTCTTGTAACGTAGAGCCCGTCACCATGGAGATCAGGCCCACAAAAGCAGGGTGATCCGTCAGAACGAAATCTTGTAACGAAACGAGATCTCGTGGGCTTGCGTTACAAGAGACCGTTACCGGGTCAAGCGCCGCGGGTTCAACGGGTTGACCCGGTTTTGAACGCGACTTGGATCGCTTCCAGTAACCGGGATGGGCTTTGCGCCACTGCCGGACCCGCTCCACGTTGGCCGCGTCCCGGAAGTAATTGCGATTGGCCGCCTGGCCCAGCCAGCGCCGCTGGCTGGCGGCCTTGCTGGCGCGGCGGCAGTCCGGTGCGCAACAGTAAAGCTGGCGTCCCCGGTTGTGGGGGTCAGGCGTGAAGAAAAGACTGCAGCACCGGCACTTGCGGCGGCTGGGCGGGAAATTCATCGTGCCCCAAGCCGGAAGAAAACGCGCCGCGCCGGGCAATCAAAAAATCTCTCGCCGCCGCGAAGAACAGAGGAAGAAGGAAGAAAAAATCTTCGGCTGAAGGCTGAAGAAAACCACCGGGAAGAAAACGGAATTTCAAACCGCCAGAATTACCACACTTTCATTCCGCCGCTGACACGGGATAGTCGGCCATGCCAAAACACTACCAGCGGTGGTCGGGGGAACAATGTAAATAGCCCTAAACTCGTTTTGGTCCCAAGCCGACGCTCCGTTCGGAAACGCTACCGGTTTACTCAAGCTCCGCGCCTCCGTGGGATGCCACTGTGCGCTACTCAAAGAAGTCGGTGAAATTGCTGGGGCGGTTTCGAATCTCTTCGCTCGCTCCACTTTCCAACAGATGCGGGGGTTCGATCAGAGTGTCCGTAGCACCGCACGGCAGGGGGCACCGTCGGCTCCAACTATCTTCAACGGGAGGCATGCGAGTTCGTATTTGCCGGGTTTGATCTTGGCGAGGTTCAGACCCTCGATGATCCAGATGGGCTTGCTCGCCCCAAGCATGATCTGGTGGCACTCGACGCCGTCTTTCATGTAGCCGCCGACGCTGAGGTAGTCCACGCCCACGGTCATCACGCCGGTGTCCACGAGATATTGCGCGGTGGCGGCGGGGATGTGGATGAAGTCCACGTCGAAGGTCGAGGTCTTGGCCATGCGCCAACTCTTGGTGGAGTTGCGCGTCTTGAAGAGGACGCGTTCGCCGCGCTTGAGCTTGTGGGGCTTCAGCTCGTCCACGGTGATGGCGGTCTTGTGCTTGAGTTCAATCACGCGACACGGGCCAAGGACGGCGTCGAGGGGCATGGTCTCCATGGTGGTGCCCTTGGCGACGAAGTGGCGCGGGGCGTCCATGTGCGTGCCGGTGTGCGCGCTGAGGGAGAGCTTGGTGAGGTTGCAGGGGATGGTCTTGCCGGGCTGGCCGGGGACGGGGTCGCCGAGCTTCACGTGGAGTCCGACGTGGCACTCGGGGTCGCCGGGCCAGTGCACCATGCCGTCGCGCATTTCCACCGAGATGTCCATCCAGAGTCTAGCCATGAGCATGGCGGGGATAATTAGGGGAAAGGGCTGGTGAAGGAAGGAGATTTCACGCGAGCGTTGCGGGGCGTGGTGATTCGCCTCGTTCCGTGCTGGCAAAAATTTCTCCGCCCCCTACGCTGCGCCGCATTATGGAATGGATTTCTGAGCCGCAAATCTGGATCAGCCTGCTGACGCTGACGTTGCTGGAGATTGTGCTGGGGATAGACAACCTAATCTTCATCTCGATCCTGAGCAGCAAGCTGCCGGTAGGACAGCAGGCGCGGGCGCGCAAGCTCGGCCTCTCGCTGGCGCTCATCACGCGCATCCTGCTGCTGTGCTCGTTGGCGTGGATCGTGAAGCTGGACAGGCCGTTCTGGCAGGCGCGGATTTTCAGTTGGGATCTCGCGGTGTCGGGCAAGGACTTGATCCTAATCCTTGGCGGACTGTTCCTCATCGCCAAGAGCACAAAGGAAATCCATGAGAAGCTCGAGGGCGAGGACGGCTCGGTGACGAACCACCTCGCGCCGACGTTCGCGAGCGTGATCGTGCAAATCTTGCTGATCGACATCGTGTTCTCCCTCGACTCGGTGATCACGGCGGTGGGCATGGTGAGCAATCTTGGCGTGATGATCGCCGCGGTGGTGATCGCGATGATTGTGATGGTGATGTTCGTGGAGCAGATCAGCGGCTTTGTGGAACGGCACCCGACGATCAAGATGCTGGCGCTGTCGTTCCTCATCCTGATCGGCACGATGCTGGTGGCGGAGGGCTGCCACCAGCACGTGAACAAGGGCTACATCTACTTCGCGATGGCTTTCAGCGTCGGGGTGGAGATGTTGAACGTGAAGATGCGCAGCAAGCAGGCGACGAAGGTGGCCTTGCACCAACCCTATCGCTGACCGTATTGCCAGCAGGCGCGAGGTGGTGCAGCAGTGGTATCTCTTGGTGGTAGATGGGTTGGATCACCCCATCCGGCAACAAATCTTCGATTGAGCACGCGGCCAACGAGCAGTGGCCCGCACTGGCGCTTGTGCCCTCCTTGGACTCTCTGTAGCGTCCACTACCGTGATTTCAGAAGGGGCCTGAGGATTGCGATCCGCTGCGAGTTGCACGGTGCCGAAGCGGCAGAAAGAGTGGGCCGCGCTAAGTTCTCGGTGGCCGGAAAAACCGCAAGTGTCGGGGGCCAGTTGATTGCCGGTGTGGCGAAATGGCAGACGCACGGGACTTAAAATCCCGAGACGGTAAAACGTCGTGTGGGTTCGATCCCCGCCACCGGCACCAATTCACATTTCGTTGAGCAAATGTGCTGTTTTTGCGCCTCCGGCTCCCTGCTAGCCACCATCGGCATAACGCTGTGGCATAACTGAGGCATGTCTCCAAGGTGCCTGTTTTGCTCGATGCACCCAGCATTGGCCTACGCCGAGAACGTCCCTTCACGCTTCCCCGCCCGGGCTTTGCCGAGGGCGACGAGGGTTTCGAGAATCTCCTGCACGTCGGCGGGTTTCGCGCGGAGGAAGTGCTTGGCGAGCGTCTCTGGTGTGGCGGGCTGGGCGAGGGTGCGGAGGACGGTTTCCACGGCGCGGGCGCGGGCGGCGAGGGTTTTGGGCCACGGGAGTTTGGCGGGCTTGGCTTTGGGCTGCTTGCCGGGCTTCGCGGTGCCTTCGGTCAGAGCGAGGGTGGGGCTGGCTTCCTTGGCTCCGGCGACGGCGCGGAGCTGGTAATCCGGGCGCAGCCAGCGGATGAGGCCGCGCGCTTCCTCGGCGGCGCGCTCGGCGTTCAAGGCCACGAGGCGCGTCAGGATTTCCTCGTCGCTCAACGGCCAAGGCCAGCCGTAGGCGTCCGCCACGGCGCGGTCGAGGTCGTCGTGGAGCTGCTTGAGGACGGAGACGAGGCCCGCGTCGTGAACCAACTTTTCCTTGGGCGTGAGCGGTTCGTTGGCGCGGAGTTTTTCGAGGACGTTGTAAAGGCCGGTCAAGGTCAGGCCGTGCTGGGCTTGGGCGCGCTTGCGGTGGGCGTCCAGCCTATGACGACTCTCAGTCCGTGCGAAACTGGGAAACTCTGGACTTATCCAATTGCCCTGACGGGGTTAGTCTAAAAGGACTCAAAAGCATACAAGAGAAGAAATCAGGATTGCATTTACACGTTTACATCAATGTAAACACCAAGCCTCTTGTGATTGCATTTGCTGGAACGGAACACGGATGGAGATTGATAAAGGATCTGCTTACTGATGTCGCGAACGCCTATCTGAAAGGGGTGATAGCCAAACAATACCCGGAAGCCGTAGAACTTGCGCGTCCTTTCGTTGAGCGATTCACCCAGCCCGGTCTGGGATACAAAATCATACTGACCGGCCATTCACTCGGGGGTGGACTTGCATCCTATGCGACCATAAAACTCGCCAATCCATTGGTATCAGCGATAGTTTTCAATTCAGCGGGCTTGGATGATGACCTGCTTACAGAAAGTAGGCCCGTTGGCAGCAGTGGTGCGTTAACTTCAGTGACTACACTCAATTGGAAAATCGCATCCATTACCAACATCCATTTGGTCGGTGACCCTGTTGCACTGTTTCCAGGGCAGCAAACCGGGACATTCTACCTTTTGACAGTGCCTGAACATTTCGTATGGTTTGACGACTCCGGAAAACAGATCCAAAAATTCTCAACTTTGGCCGCGTTTGTAAAAACTTTTGGAGTGGATGTTGCCTTTCTACCAGGCGTTGACAAACTAGTTCCAGAAGGCTGGTTTGCCCCGCTTGTTGGAGATGCCAATTACATCAAACTGCTTATCTCTGACTATGCAAAACTGCTTTCAGACCACAGAGGCATAGATGTGCGATCTTTGCCGCTCGAACCTCACCTGATGATAAACGTGATCACTGCCCTTCAGATCAGAGTGGCGACGAAGTAGCCGTCCGGTCAAGATCAACGAATAGGAACAAGCCATGAAAATTACTCGCTACATTCCAGATCGGCTAGCCGTCGCCGCCTCTAGTCTGCTGTTCGTCGGCTGCGCCTCAGATATCCGAAGCACTCGGCCCGAGAGTGACATCTGCGGAAATACGTCCAGCCCGAGCGCTGAAAGTAACTTTCACAGAACCATCTTCATGCGGCTCCTCTTTCGCGGACTCCAGCAGTTCTCCTCCGTGGACTCCTGAGGCCCCCACGGTCATCGCAATCCGCACTGCCGCCCCATCTACAGTGTCCACCCACGGGTGGTCGGGAATGGCGAAGAGAAGCGACAGCGGCGGTTGTGAGGACAGCTGAGTTTCGACTACTCGGCGGTTGAAAGTTTGCGACACGCTGTTGGTGGTGATGAGGCCGAAGCGCTTCACCTTGTCGGCGCGGGCCAGTTCTGCTGCCTTGTGCCACCAATACATAACAAAGTCGGCGGACTCCGGCACAGAAGGGTAAGCAGCTCGCAATGTTTGAACGTATCCGTCTCCAAGCGATTCGCGCAGCTTCCCTTTGCCCAAGAACGGCGGATTGCCAACAATGTAGTCGGCGGCAGGCCACTGTGCCGGGCGTGGGTTCTTGTAGGTGAGCAGCGGGACGCGCTTGGTTTCGTCCGGCACGGCGCGGCCCGTCACCATGTCGGTCTTGTTACTCTGGCGGTCCCATGCGGTGATGGGCTGGCCGTGCTCGTCCTTCGCGGGTTGCGGCTCGCCATCGTAGGCCAGCACGGCGTCGCGGCACTCGATGTTTTTGAAGGCGCGCAGAATCGGCTCGGGCGGCGTGCGCGTGCCGTGGAGCTTGAAATGCCATTGCAGGTAGCCAATCCACAGCACCAGCTCGGCGACGGACGCGGCGCGGGGATTCAGCTCGATGCCCAGGAACTGGTGCGGGTCAATGGTGTGCGTCTCCAGCTCCAGCTTGAAGTTCTCGCCGAACTGCGCGGCGGCGTCCAGCACCTCGCCCTCCAGAATCTTCAGGTGTTGCAGGGCGACGTAGAGGAAGTTGCCGGAGCCGCAGCGCGCTCTCCACTGTGTCGGGATGCAGATGGCATCCCTTGGCGATGTTGGGGACTGACTCCGTGCAATCGCCACGCCGCGCGATGCGGCAGAGCACCCGGAATTGCGCTGGGGAAAGGTCCGCGTCGTCTATCCAAGCGCCGATGAACAGGGCCGCGCGAGGGGAGTTGCGTTCGCCCGGCTTGCCCGCCGCTGCTGTTTCGAGTAAATCCATCGGTGTCAGTGTTCTTGCCCGCCGTGCGTCTCGCCAAAGACCGGCGGGCATTTCATTTCACTCGGGCGCGGTCGGATGGCCGGCTTGCGAATCCGCGCGCTGGCTCACTGCTCTCCTCCCGCCGACTGCTCGACACGCCCGCCGCGCTTCTCCGCCACCCTCACCGCGCGCGCCTGCGAGTCCACCACGAAGCGCTCGACGGAATCGGCCTCCAGCGAAAGCAGGTGGGTGAACAGTTCGCGGGCGGGGATGGACCAGGTGCCGCGCCGCGCGCCGCGCCGGCTCTTTCGGTAGGACGCTCGCACCGGCGGACGCCACCCGTTGCGTTCCGATGGCGCGATGAGTTCATACATCGCGCCGCGCGACATTGACGTGAACGCACACCGCTCGCGGGGCCTTGGCAGCCTCAGGAAGGGCGGCACGCCGCGCAGCATTTCCTCCAGCCTTTTCTCGAAGCCGGTGTCAGCAGGTGGCGGAGGAGTTGCGCCGCTGATGGCAGCGGGCGCGAGCGCAGTGGCGGAATCTGTAGAGCCGTTCCGTCCGGCGGCTTGTTTGCGTGTAGCCTGTTTCACGCCGCCTATGTCGCGGAAGTCGCGGGCAGATGCAAAGAGTCTGCTTCCGTAATAAGGGCTATTTTATTGCACGAGGGCGGGCGAGGGTTCTGAGGGACTGCTTGCACGCGCGGAGCACTGCCTTCAAGCGCGCGTCATCGCTCTTGTATTTTGTCTTTCCGACGATGTTGGTGAAACGACTCGACTTCAAGAGCCGCTCCCGCTGGATCAGCAGCCACGGTTCGATCCGCGAATTCCACCATACCAAAAGTGACGCCGTATCCTTCGTGAGTTCCGGCCATTCCTTCCCGTCATTCGTGAGTTCCGGCCATCGAGTTATCTGCAACGCCTCGGCCACTTCGAGAGTTGCTCCCTGTAGGCGTGGCTTGCTTTTGCCACTCAGATTGACACCTGTGTCTCGCGCAAGTTCAGCGTCCATCCTGGTCCGCTCAAAGTCATCATCGAAAGCGTCCGTGTAGGCCCTGAGAGACGGAAGAAAAATCCGTTGGCGGGTCCAAGGTTTGAATCGCTTCGGTCCCTCCTGCACCAGCTCACGGAACTCCACACAGCAGTTCACCAGTGCATCAACGAGGTATTGCGTGGCGTCGTTGGGTTCAGCCTTGAGCGAATTGCGGATGGCTGCGAAGGCTCGCTTGGCAACGACCTCGACGAGGTAGGCGAGCGTCATATTGGCGATGCCTCTCGCTCGCTCACTTCTCTGCTGCGAGGTCGAAACTTCCAGCAGCTTGTCGGCTGCCTTGATGACAATCTCTCGCAGCTCATCAGACGGCCAAGGTGACGAAGTGCCGTGCGGGACAAGGTCGAGCAACTCCAAGCAGTTTCTTCCTGCCATGTCCGGGTCGTCATACTTCGCCCGGAGCTGCTTTAACTCTGAGTTGCGCAGCCAGGACTCTTGTATCGCATCAAGATGGGCGACGGTCATGCCGAGCCGTCGCGCCTCTTGCTCGCGGGCCTTTTGTTCCCGGTCGAGCCGTGCTTGCCACTTTGCATCCATCCAGTCCGATGCGGTTGGAACCGCAGCGACCGCTAGCTCTGCCTTCGTGCTGTTGGCCTTCCCGCCGCTCTTCTTGCCCGGCTTGCTCCCGCGCTTCATGGCTTCACCTTCAACCCTGCGGCGGCGGCGAGCTTGCGCTGGTTCGCGTCGAACGTGAGGAATTCCTCGACCTCCAGATGCAGCGCCGTGGCGACGTGGAGCACATCGAGACTACGGTGCCCGCCCGCCGTCGTGTGCTGCCGGGAGAGCGTTTCCGCGCGGCTATGCACGTCCGGCCATTCCGCCGCCACCAGCACCACCGCGCCGGTGTCCAGATCGGTTTGCAAGTCAGCCAACGCCTGGTCGCCGTCCGCCTGCGGGTAGCCGCGGGTCTTGTCCCGCGCGTTCAGCCAGACTTGGAAGCGCACGCTCTGGCGGAACTCGTAGAGCAGCAGGGTGGAGACGTGCAGGGCCTCCTTCATGGCCTTGAAGTGAGCGGCAGCAGCCGGGGAATTGTCCTGCCGGCGGTAGATGGCGCACAGGAAGGAGGTGTCCGGGAAGGCGATCATCCCTCCTCGCCCTCCAGCTCGTCCGCGCGCATGGCGGCGACTTCCTTGGCGGAAAACACGCGGTCGCCCCACGTCTCCTTGAGCCGGGCCATGATGTCGGGCTTCACGAGCTTGGGCGGCTTGGCGGGCTTGGCGGGCACGAGGCGGGCAAAGAGCTTGCCGGCCTTGGTGATGCCAACTTCCTCGCCGTTCTCGATCCACGCGGCGACGCGGGGGAACTGGTTCCGCAAGTCTCTGACGGTGGCGGTCTTCATCGTGCTACAAACAATGTCTCACATGGTTAAGAATGTCAACGATGTCGTTGACTTCCCCGACGGCAGGGAAAGAGTGGGGTGCAATGCCGAACGAGCCAGACAACTTGAAGCCGGCCGGCGCGCCTAGAGAGACATTGACGCCAGCAGGGCAGTTGTGGGCGGCTGCGAAGTGGAGGGAATTTCCAGAGGACAACAGCGCGGTGCTGGAGGCCCCGGACGGCACCATCTTGGCCTGGAGAGACGGATCGCCGAGATACGGCGCACCCCGCCGCTCGCACGAAGGAGCAGCGGACGAGCGCGAGGGATGACTGCGGGGCTGGGGTTAGGGCGGGCGCGCTTGCACGCACTTCCGCCTCCGCCGGCATTTCAGAGCCTGTTCGCTCATCGGAGCCGGTGATAGTTTCCGCTACCGGCCCCGCAGCCGGAGCGACCGTAGGCACGCGCGAGGGCGGTGGCAAGCGGGACCAAGTTCGCGCGAGGAGAGGAAATGCTGCGGCGGGCGCGCTCAGACCGGGACTTGCACCCGGCTCCGCCGCCATCCCAGAGCCTTGTCGCTCGTCTCGGGCGGTGATAGTTCCTGGCGCGGCTTCCGCAGCGGAGCCAGTGTAGGAGTCGCAAAGCGTCAAGCAAGGCAAAGGCCGCGCGCGGTTCCAGTCCAGAGGGCTTCAATTGCCCAAGGAGGGTTCCGCGCGCGGCAGGCCACACCCTGCCCGCGCTCCGAACAGGCAGGGAATGCGTGGTTGGACTGCGCCCAAGACTCGCACTTGGATCCGCTGCGCCAGTCTGCTCCGGGGGTTCCGGTTTCAAACTGGTGGAGGCTTTTCCCTCCGCTTGGGTGCCTGTTAAGGCAGTGCCCGCAGTGGCAGTTCCGGGTCCAACCGCCGCCACCGTAGGCGTGGGTCACGCTGGCGGCAAGCCCGTGAATGCGAAACAGCCATCGGACAACCACGTAAGAACTTGCCGCCCACCCACGCCCTTGCCACCGTCTTGCACCGACATGAGCGAGCCAAAGCCAGCCAACGCATCCCCGTCCGATGTCGCTGGCTTCATTAACCACTGGTCGAATGCCGCGCCGTCCGAGCGCGCCAACAGCCAGCTTTTCCTCGCTGAACTCTGCGACCTGCTCCAAGTCCCACGCCCGGACAACCACCCGCACGCCGGTTACTTCTTTGAGTTCCCCGTCACCGAGCACCACGCCGACGGCACGACCACCAACGGCCGCATTGACCTCTACAAGCGCGGCTGCTTCGTCCTCGAATCGAAGCAGTTTCAGGAGACCCGCGCCGAACTCTCGCAGCTCGAACTCGTCGCTGTGGAAGCCGGCATCACCACCAGCAAGAAATCCTCCCAGCCCGTGCGCGGCACCGACGCCTGGGGCGAGGCGATGCTCAAGGCACGCGGCCAGGCCGAGCGCTACGTCCGCGCGTTGCCCGGTGACGAGAACCCGCCCTTCATCATCGTCTTGGATGTCGGCCACTCCTTCGAGGTGTTCGCCGACTTCACGCAGGCGGGCAAAGCCTACCTGCCCTTCCCCAATCCCCGCGCCTTCCGCATCCGGCTCGCGGAACTGGCGGACGACGCCATCCGCGCGCGCCTCCGACTCATCTGGACGGACCCCGCCGCGCTCGACCCCGCCAAGCGCTCCGCCGAAGTCACCCGCGAAGTCGCCGGGCACCTCGCCGCGCTGGCCAAGTCTTTCGAGCAGTCCGGCCATTCGCCCAAGGTCGTCGCCGAGTTTCTCACCCGCTGCCTCTTCTGCATGTTCGCGGAGGATGTCGAGCTGCTGCCCAAGCACAGCTTCACCGAGCTGCTCGACTTGCTTCCGGCCAGCGGCGAAGGCTTCGAGGACGTGCTGCGGCAGCTCTTCCGCGAGATGAACGCTGGCACGGGCAAGGGCATCTCCGTCGTCCTCCGCAAGAAGCTGCTCCAGTTCAACGGCGGCCTCTTCGCCGACGACACCGTCCTCCCCATCAACGGCCTGCAACTGGGCCTGCTGAAAAACGCCGCCCGGCAGCACTGGGGCAGCGTCGAGCCGGCCATCTTCGGCACGCTGCTGGAACGCGCCTTAAATCCGGACGAGCGCCACCAACTCGGCGCGCACTACACGCCCCGCGCCTATGTCGAGCGCCTCGTCCTCCCCACCGTCATCGAGCCGCTCCGCGCCGAGTGGGCCAGCGTCCGCGTCGCCGCCGTCACGCACGCCCGCGCGGGTGACCTGAAGAAAGCCCGCGCCGAGGTCAACGCCTTCCACGAACGGCTCTGCCGCGTGACCGTGCTGGACCCCGCCTGCGGCTCCTGCTGGCGCGCGGCTTCATCACCAAGGAAGTCCGCCCAGGCAGGACCAGCATCTTCCGCGTGGTGCTGAATCCCCTGCCCGGTGGTCTGCCTACCCGAAAGGAATGCCCACCCGAAACGGAGGGGCAGGTATTCAAACCGGGGGACACCCACGCGAAACGGATGCCCAACCACCCACCCGAAACGGAGGGGGACAAAGGTTCTCCCTTGAAGGTTCTCCTTGGGAAGGAGACGCGCGGCTCCGCGCGCGGTTGTGACGACCTCTCCGAGCTCAAGCTTCCGGGGCATCTGAACACCGTCCCGTTCCTGAGCAAGTGGGGCGACTGGATGAAGCACAGGCGCGGGTTGCGCAAGGTGAAGGAGTGGCGTGGGCTCTTTCAGGAGCAACTCGACTGGCTGGCGCAGTTTGATGAACCGACCGCCACGGAGATTCTCGCCGCTTCAATTCGCAACGGATGGCAAGGGCTGTTCGAGCCGAAGGGCAAAACGAAGGACAAACGAAATGGAAACCACACACGACACCCATCAGCCTGGTAGCCGGACGGCGATTTGCACCGTCTGCCGCGAACCCTTCACCTACACCCCGCTTCTGTTTGAAGGCCGCGAGGTCTTTACCCGACATGCCTGTCCAGGCTGTTCCGCAGCAGCGGCGGAAGCGCAGCGGGTGGCGGAGGAAGCTGCTCGGACTGCCGAGGCTGCTCGGCGGCGGGCGCTGGAGTGGCAGCGAGTCTGCCCACCGCTATATCGTGAGAGCGACCCTGCTCGGATGCCGCAAGAGCCGTTGCGCCGAGTGCTGGCATGGCCGCGCGGCCCGCGCGGGCTGATTCTCTACGGCGACTCCGGCCAGGGGAAGACTCGGAGTGCCTGCCTGCTGCTCCGCCAGCTTGTGGACGCCGGAGTGCGGTGCGAGGCCATCCACGCTGTCGCTTTCGGAGACGAGATTGCTACCCGGTTTTCCCGCTTCGAGGGAACGGCCTGGCTGAAGCGGTATGAGCGCGCCGAGGCGCTGCTCTTCGATGATTTGGGCAAGGAGCCGGCCACAGAACGCGTGCAGACAGAACTTTTCGGCCTGGTGGAACGGCGCACGGCGCAGTTCCGCCCGATCATCGTCACGACGCAACTTGCGCCCGATGAGCTGGCTGAGCGCTACACCGGCCACGTTGCAGACGCTCTCATTCGTCGGCTGCGCGAGTTCTGCGAGCCCGTGCAGTTTCCGCTGACGAAGACAACACTCGGCGTCTGAAACCCCATGCCCCAGCCACGCAGTTTGCACCAGCAACGCGCGCACGCGCGCGCGTGCGCGCGAGAAGAGAAGCCATGAGCACCCCACGAAAGCAGCGGCGCGGTGGACGCCCGGCGCAGATCACGCTGGCCGTGGTCGAGGCCATCGCGCAGCACGTGGCGCGAGGGATGCCGGAGCGCTCGGCCTGCCACCTGATGACTCCACCGGTCAACTACGAGTCTTTCCGCGCGGCCAAACGGCGGAACCCACAGCTCAGGCTGGTCATCGAGCAGGCGCAGGCGGAGTTCCTGTTCAAGGCGCTGAAAGTCATCCAAGCGGACGGAACCGGGAGCGCGGGCTATCGCTGGATTCTGGAGCGTCGGCACCCCGAGCAGTTCGGGCAGCGCGCCGGCCGCCAATCCGTCAGCCGGTGACATCGGGCAGTTTGTTGACCGCCGCGCGCTTGGCGTCGTCCGCGATGTGCGTGTAGCTGCGGGACACCGCCGCCGTCTCGTGCCCGATGATGTCCATAGCCACGGAGTCGCTCACCCCGGCGGACTTCAAGAGGCTCGTGGCGGTGTGCCTGAGGCTGTGGAAGCTCACCTTGCTCATCTCCCGCGCGCCGTCGCGCCCGGTGCCCTTGCTCTCGTGATTGCGGGGCGGCACCAGCCCGGCCTTGACCATCAGATCGTAGAATTTAGCCGACAGCCTGCCCGATGGCTTCCCCCGAAAGTTTGGGCAGAGCGGCGCGTCGGGGTCATCGCCGGCCAGTGTTGCCAGATGCTTTGCCAGCGGCTCGGCAATGGGAATCGCCTGTTTGCGCCCGGTCTTCTCCGTTTCGAGGCTGATGGTGCCTTGCAGTAGGTCCACCTCGCGCCACGTCAGCCGCGCGCAATCCTGCATTCTCTGACCGCTGTATAGCGCCAGCAAAATCATCGTGCGCCAGTCGCTCTCCGCGACCGCCAGCAGCTTCTTGATTTCCGCGAGCGTGAAGGCACGGCGCTGGGATGACGCCGCCTCGTTGAACTCGACGTGTTCCGCCGGGCTGAACTCCAGTTGCCGCTTGGCGACGGCGCTGCCGAACGCGCCCTTCAAGACCTTCAAGGACTTGTTGATCGTCGAAGCGCCCACGCGGCCAGCCAGGTGCGCCTTGAACTGCTCGACGTGGACCGCCTGCACCGTCGCCAGCGGTCGCTCCGCTCGAGCCCCAAGGAACTTCACGAACAGGTCCACGATGCGCTTGTATTCGATGCGGGTGGCCTTGCTGGCGTCCGTCTTGCCCGCGAGCCACGTTTCGAGCCAGAGCTTCACCGTGAAGCTCGTAAGCTCACCGCCGGCCATCCTGACGAACTCCTCGACGATGGGGCGGAGCGTCTTGTCCGCCATGTCCGCCATCAGCGGCCCGTGTTTGGGATTCTCGGCAACGGTGGCCTTTGTCTCCCGAACGAGGCTTTGCGCCTTCTGCTCGGACAGCTTGCCCTGACGCGCGAGCTGGGATGCGCGCTCGACGGCGGTGCAAATGATGCCGGCGACGGCGCGGTTGCCGGTGCCCGTGGAGCGGAAACGGCGGTAGCCCTCGGGGTCGTAGTAGGCGCAAAAATAGCAGGGCTTGCCCGGTTGTTGGTGGATGCTAGACATGGCATAACGTCATCGCATAACGTGTTGCTGATGTCTAGCATGTTTTCAATGCCTGTAAACGTTGGTTTTTATGAGGTTTCTGCAAACTCCAAGCGTGCGAAACGTCGTGTGGGTTCGAGTCCCGCCACCGGCACCACTATTTTATGGTGATTTTAGTAGCCATTGATTTTTGGGGACGATTTGGGGAGAATCCCCGTAATAAAACCTCAGGCTGGCCCTTCGTCGAGGAAGCCCATCGAAATCAAGCGCGGCAACGTCACCGTGAAAATTTACACCGGGAAGAACCGGGCCAACGGCGTTTCTTACACCCAATACACGCTCGTCTATTACGACGGGGCGCAGCGCAGGAAGAAGAATTTCGGCAGCTTGAAGAAGGCGAAACGCGAAGGAGTGCTGTGCGCCACGAAGTTCGCCAGCGGGGAACATGAAGTTCTCCGCCTGACTTCAACCGACCGCGGCATCTACCTCCAGGCGCTTGAACAGCTGCGCCCCTTCAAACTCCCGCTCAACGTCGCCGTGCTCGAATATGTGTCCGCGCTGAAGCAGCTCCCCGAAGGCGTGACACTCCGGGAAGCCGTGGATCTTATCCGCCGTCGCAATCCTGCCATGCTTCAAAAGCGGACGGTGAGTCAAGCCGTTGACGATCTGCTGGCCGCCAAGCGCACGGCGAACTTGTCCGCGGTTCATTTGAAGGACCTGGAGTGCCGGTTGAAGCGCTTTGCCGACGCCTTCCAAATGAACATCGCCGGCGTGTCCGGGAGCTTGATCCAAGCATGGCTCGACGCCATGAAGGGCAGCGGACGGACGAAGCGCAATTATCTGCGTGTGATCGCTGCTTTGTTTCGGTTCGCCATCAAGCGGAAATATCTGCCCAAGGACGCCCTAGAGGAAATCGAAGCAGTCCAACAGGTGAAGAAGGACAGCTGCGAGATTGAGATTTTCACGCCCGAGGCGATGCAGGAAATCCTGGCCGCCGCGCACCCGGAGATGATCTCCTGGCTTGCCATTGCCGCCTTCGCTGGACTCCGCACCGCGGAGATTCAACGGCTGGATTGGAGCGAGGTGAGCCTGGCGCAACGCCACATTGAAATCAAAGCCAGCAATGCCAAGACAGCGGCGCGGCGCCTCGCCCCCATCACCGACAATCTGGCGGCCTGGCTAGCGCTTTACGCACAGGCGTCCGGCAAGGTGATGGACTATACGAGTTGGTGGCATCACTTCACGAAGCTCTCGGCACGCGTGAATCAGTTGCGAGAGAAACGCGGCGACCTGCCCAAGTTTGCATGGAAGCACAACGCTTTACGGCATTCGTTCATTTCCTACCGGGTCGCGGACACGCAAAACGTTGCGCAAGTCGCGTTGGAGGCCGGCAACTCGCCTCAAATGATTTTCAGCAACTACCGACAACTCGTGACCCCAACCGCCGCGAAAGCGTGGTTCGCAATCGTCCCGCCGGGAGCCAGTAAGATCGTCCCGATGAACGCTCATTCCGCAGCAGCCTGAGCGCTTGTCCTCCGGCATCTCGTAAGGTGAGGGGCAGTTCGCGGCTTCCGGTCGCCGGCCCGGACAGCACTCCCCGCCCAGCAACAGCCCCCTCCTTCAGCGCTATAAACCTTTGAAGGTAAGCCTCGCTGCCCCTTCCCCGCCACGGCCGTGATCTCCTGCCGCTGGCGGGAGCGGCTTCACACGGGTCCACGCTGGTCCACCGGAGATCCCCCAATGAGTTCCCACGCCGATACTGTCCTCGTCGATGAAATTGTCCCCCGTTTACGCGCCATGATCCCACACAAGGTTTCCTTTGTTGGTGCCGAGGATGCCGAGGAAGTCCTGTAAGACGCGACCCTGATGGCCGCCCGCCTGCTCGCCCGCGCCCGGGCCAACGGCAAAACCGTGACACCGGGCAACATCGCCTACTACACGATGCTCCACATCCGCTGCGGCCGGCGCAGCCACCCGTGGCTCGTCCGCATCATGGACAAGCAAAAGTTTACTTCTCGATGATCCGGTAGGTGCGGCGGGTGGCCCCTCCGCTGGTTTGGTCTTCGTAGCGGAGCAGACCGCCGCTGATGGTGACCCCGCCGACATTCGTAACCCAGACGGTGGTGGGACCGCTCGGATTGAACGTGTGGTGGACTTCGAACCGGCCGGGATTGGAGGAGAGGGTTCCGTCCGGGTCACTGAAGTAGAGTCGCACCCGGCCATCGGACAGGCGTTGCGGAGACTGCAACAACTGCGGCACCTGAACCCAGACCTCCGCATTGCTGGAGGTCACGCTGCCAAAGTCGTTGGTGATCGTCACAGTGTAGAGGCCGCTGTTCGTGCGGCTCAGCGGGCCCAGCGCATAACTGGCATTGGTCGCGTTCGGGATGGGGTTGCCATTGAACAACCACTGGTGTTTGAACAAGGGAGTTAAGCCCGCGGCGGTCACCTCGAGGGTGAGCACGGAGGTCATGCGTTCCTCGGTGCGGGCGGCGAGCGCGTAGGCGGTGGTGCCTTGGGGCCACTGCGACCAGAGCGCTTCGAGTTGGGCATTCGCGGCGGAGAACTCGGGGACTGTCGTGCGCCAGTAGTCGAAGACAGCGGCGACTTGCTCGGGCATGCGGCGTGCGGAAATCGTGAGAATATCGCGGACTTTCTTCGGAACTTTGTCCGCGCTTACCGGTGCAGTGGAACCAACTACGGACAGTCGGAACCGCCCCAGGTTCTGCGTCCCGAAGTCGTTTGCGTTCGCGCTGCCGTGCTCCTGCGAAAGGTGAATCGTTAGCACGGTGCCAGCCGGGAACGCGATGTTCGTCGCGAGTTGGAAGACGGCCGCGCGGTCGGTGTTGCGGCGGCCGGGGCCGGAGTCGCCGCCCCACGCAGTCTTCTTGTCGCCGTCTATCGCAAAGCTGATGGGGCCGGTGACGCGCTTGTTCGTGCTGCCGTCGTGAAAGCCGGGTTCCAGCGGCTGCACCGGCTGGTCGAAATCGGCAGTCGCGCCGCTGATTTTCACCTTCGTCTTCTGCTTCGGGTCGCTCAACGGCGCGGCCTCGACGCTGAGCTCGGTCAGCGCGAACAGGCCTTTGTAACTGCGGCCCGGGCCGTTCGCGGGCAGGTTCGGGTCGGTGAAGAGTTCGAGGCGAAACGCAGAGATGTCTGGCAGCGAGTTGGTGACTTGAAAGGTCGCCGTGAACTTCGTCGGTGCCCAGCCGGAGGCGAGCAGCGAGCCGTCGGACTGCGGGTAGTAGCGCTGATTGTTGTCTGTGATTAGCTCCATGTCGCGCAGCACGGTCCACGACGGTTGCTTGCCGGCGACTTCAGTTTCCCACTTCGCCATGCGCGCACGCCAGTCGGACAGTTGCGCCTTCATCGCGGACTCGACCTCGCCCATCTGTTTGCGGAGCGATGCGATTTTCTCCTGCTCGGGCGGGGTGAAGACGCGCGGCATCGCCTCGTGGTCGTTGTTCAGGAACGCGAACATCCGGTAATACTCCTCCTGCGTGAGCGGGTCGTATTTGTGGTTGTGGCACTGCGCGCACGCGGTGGTGAGGCCGAGGATGCCCTTCCCGACGGCATCCATGCGGTCGAACATCGCCTCCATGCGGAACTGCTCGGGGTGGATGCCGCCTTCTTCGTTGAGCATTGAGTTGCGGAGGAAGCCGGTGGCGACGAACTGGTCCTGCGTCGCGCCGGGCAGCTGGTCGCCGGCAAGCTGCTCGATGATGAAGCGGTCGTAAGGCAGGTCGCGGTTGAAGGCGGCGATGACCCAGTCGCGGTAGAAGTGAACGAGGCGGCCCTTGTCTTTTTCGTAGCCGTCGGAGTCGGCGTAACGCGCGGCATCGAGCCACAGCCGGCCCCAGCGTTCACCGTAGTGCGGCGAAGCAAGGAGCCGCTCGACTTGTTTCGACCACGCGTCAGGCGATTTGTCGGCGAGGAAGGCGTCGAGTTCCTCCGGTGTGGGCGGCAGACCGGTGAGGTCGAGCGAAAGGCGGCGGAGGAGCGTGGGTTTGTCGGCGGGCGGGGAGGGGCGGAGTTTTTCGGCGGCGAGCTTGGCGGAGAGGAAGGCGTCGATGGGGTTCGAGTGTTCAGTTTTCAGCAAGTCAGTATTCAGTTTGGAACTCCCGGCGCGTCCGTTCCCCGACTGAACACTGGACACTGAATACTGATTACTGACTTTGGGAACGGCCGGCCGCACCGGAGGAACGAACGCCCAGTGCTCCGCATACGGCGCGCTTTGCTCCAGCCACTTCTTGATGAGCGCGAGTTCCTGCGCCGTGAGCGGCTTGCCTTCCTTGCGCGGCGGCATCACGTCGTCGTTCTTCGCGTTGATGCGCCGCCACAGCTCGGACTTGGCGAGGCTGCCGGGCACGATGGCGGGTTTGCCGTCGCGCGGCTTGACGGCGGCGTCACGCACGTCGAGACGGAGCTTGGCCTTGCGATGCGTGTCGTCGGGTCCGTGGCAGGCGAAGCACTTGGCGGAGAGAATCGGCGCGATGTCGCGGGCGGAGTCCACCTTCGCGGAGGCCGGGGCGCTTGGCGCGGAAAAGACGGGCGAAGCCAGCCCCAACAGGGCGGCGAAAGCGGGAAGCAACAGGCGGCTAATGTGTGCGCGTGGTTGCGTCGGACGGTGGCTGCGGGGCACGGCTTCAGCACGGGAGGCGCTCGGTCGCGCGGTTTGCTTTTGCCGGGACGATGGCTAGCCTCGCTGCGTGAGATCCCTGCGCATCCGGCTGTTTCAGAAGACGGACTTTGTGTTCGCCGACTCGCTGCGGGCGCTGGTGGGCTGGAACCAGACCAAGAACGACTGGATGCGGTTTCTCGCTCACCAGCCTGACGGTTGCTTCATCGCCGAGTGGGACGGCCAGCCCGTGGGCACGGCGACCACAACGATCTACGAAGACAAGGTCGCGTGGATTGGGATGGTGCTTGTGCATCCCAACGCGCAGCGGCGCGGCATCGGGCGCGCGCTGCTGGAGCACTGCATCGCCTTCCTGAAGCCGCGCGTCGCCTGCATCAAACTCGACGCTACGCCGTTGGGAAAAGCGCTTTACGACACGCTGGGTTTCAGGGACGAGTGGACCCTGAAGCGCTGGGGGACCGACCACGCAGAACTGCCCGCCACGCCGATGCAGTATCGTGTTCGCCGCTGGCAGGAGGGGGACCATGAAGCGATTCAAGTGCTCGACGCCGATGCGTTCGGCGTCTTGCGCTGGCCCATGATGCACCGCCTGACGTGGCAGCCCTCACGCGCGCTTATCCACCTGACGCCCAAGCAACGCGTAAGTGCCTTCGGCGTCGTCCGCAAGGGCGCACGAGCGCACTACCTCGGCCCGGTCGTGGCCAACTCCATCGCCGCCGCAGGTCCGCTCATCAAATCACTCGTCCTCGCGCTTCCTAACGAACGCATCTTCTGGGACATCCCCGACGCCAATACCGGCGCAGTGGAACTCGCCCAGCGCCTCGGCTTCCAACCGCAACGCCCGCTCATTCGTATGTTCCTCGGCGAGAACAAATGGCCCGGCGACCCGCAGCGCATCTTCGCCCTCGCCGGCCCGGAGATTGGGTAGCCGTGAAAGAGCGGCGCTGAAGTCGCCGCAGTCCAAACGCTGGCGCGACCTATCATTGCCCTCGGCCTCGCGAAGCGTCTGGACTGCGGTGGCTTCAGCACCGCTTTGGCTTTGGTGCGAGCAACACCCAACTCAAAAATCTCTTTGCGTTCTCGGCGCCCTTTCGCGGCTAATCTCTCCATGTCCCACCACGACGTGCTCCTGCTCGGCACCGGGCATAACGCGCTTGTGCTGCAAGCCTACCTCGCCCGCTGCGGCCTGCGCACGCTGGCGCTCGACCGCGCACCGGAGCCGGGCGGCGGCCTATGCACGATGGAGAATCCGAATCTGCCCGGCTTCACTCACCATCCGCACTCGTTCTTCCACCGTGCCATCACGCGGATGCCGTGGTTCCGCGACCTCGAACTCGCGCGCCACGGGGTGCGCTACCTCGAACCGGAGCTGAACGTCGCCATGCTGCTCCGCGATGGCCGCGCGCTGGAGTGGTGGACGGACTTCGAGCGCACCGCCGCGTCGTTCGCCCAGTTCTCGCGCAAGGACGCTGACGCCCTGCGTCGCTGGACCGAGGAGTTCCGCCCCATCGTCGAGCAAATCCTCGTGCCCGAGGCGCAGTCGCCGCCGGTGGAGCCGGAGCGCCGTCGGCAACTGCTGTCGCAAAGCAAGCTGGGCCGCCGCCTGCTGGAAGTCTCGGCACTCTCGCCGCTGGAGTTCGTCACGCAGAACTTCGAGCACGACGCCATCCGCGCCGGGTTGCTTTTCTTCAACGGCCTGCGCGAAGTGGACCTGCGCCAGCCGGGCTTCGGCCACGCCATCCCCGCGCTGCTCGCCTCGCCGGCGAAGGCGCAGATGTGCGTGGGCGGCTCGGGCCACCTCGCGCGCGGCCTCGTCGCGGACATCACGGAGCACGGCGGCGAAATCCGCTGCGGCATCGAGCTGAAGCGTATCCTCGTCCGCAACGGTCGCGCCGCCGGGGTCGAACTCAGCACCGGCGAACAGCCCACCGCTGACTTCATCGCGTCCGGCCTGAACCCGCAGCAGACCTTCCTCGACTTGCTCCCGCCTGATGCGGTGCCTGCCGCGGTCCGCGCCCGCGCCGCTGGTTTCCAATACAACCTGCTCGCCCCGCTCTTCGCGCTGAACGTCGCGCTCCGCGAACCGCCACACTGGGCCGCCGCCGCGCAACGACCGGAACTGGACCGCGCGTTCATGTTCATCGTCGGGCTGGAACGCTTCGGGCAGTTCCACGACATCGTCGCGGCGCACGAGCGCGGCGAGATTCCCGCGCCCGTCGCGTGGGGCGCGTGCCCGACGCTCTTCGACCCCACGCAAGCGCCGCCCGGCCAGCACACCGCCTTTTTGTGGGAGAAACTTCCCTACGCCCTGCGCGGCGACGCGCGGAACTGGGACGCCGCCCAAGCCGCGCACGGTCGCGACCTGCTGGCGACGTGGACCGAGTTCGCGCCGAACCTCGCGGGCAGTGTGCTCGACTCCTTCACACGCTCGGCCCTCGACACCGAGCGCACGCTGCCGAACATGACCGCTGGCGATTTGCTCGTCGGTTCCTTTGCGAACGGACAGGTCGGCTGGAACCGCCCGTTCCCCGGCGCGGGCAGCTATCGCACGCCACTGCCCGGCCTCTACCTCTGCGGCGGCTCGACGCATCCCGGCGGCAACGTCACCGGCCTCTGCGGCTACAACGCGGCGCGCTTGCTGGCGGCGGATGCGGGGAAGCGGGTGTGGTGGAACCCGCCGGAATCTTTAGCCACGGATTGAACACGGATGAAAAACGGCCTCAGATTTCCGTGTTTCATCCGTGGCTCATTTCTTACCGACCAGTTCCAGCACCGCCGCCGTCATCGCGGTGACCCCGGTCTTGAGCGTGGGCTCGGGGACGGGGGCGAACTTGCTGGAGTGGAGCGAGGGGAGGGTCTTGCCGGTCTTGATGCTCTCGGTGACGGATTCCTTCGTGATGGTGCCGAGCCAGAAGATGCAGATGGGAATTTTCGGCTCGGTGCGGCCGAAGAGGCCGAAGTCTTCCGCGCCCATGACGGGCTTCTTCGCGACGATGTTGCCGTCGCCGAGCCAGCGGCTAATGCCGGCCATGACGCGCTTCGTGAGCGCGGGGTCGTTGTAAGTGGACTTCGCGCCTTCGTCGGAAACTTCGACGCCGGGCATCAACTTCTCCGGGATGCCGGCGGCGAGCGCCTGGCCGCGCACGATGCGCTTGAGCGCGGCGATGGAGTTCTCGCGCACTTCGTCGGAGTAGCTGCGAAGCGTGAGTTGGAGGCGGACTTCTTCGGGGATGATGTTGTGCTTGGTGCCGCCGTGGATGGAGCCGACGGTGACGACCGCCGGGTCTGTCGGTGAAGTCTCGCGGCTGACGATGGTCTGGAGGCCGAGGATGATTTGGGCGGAGAGGACGATGGGGTCCTTGGTCAGGTGCGGCCACGCGCCGTGGCCGCTGACGCCACGCACGAGGATGTCCACGGTGTCGGCGTTTGCGAGCGCGAAGCCCTCGGTGTGGCCCACGGTGCCGGCGGGCAAGTCGCTCGCGGCGTGCAGCGCGAGGCAGAAGTCGGGGCGCGGGAAGCGCGTGTAAAGGCCATCGGCCAACATCTTCTTAGCGCCACCGACGCGTTCCTCGGCGGGCTGGCCGATGAAGACGAGCGTGCCGCTCCACTTATCCCGCACGGTGGCCAACACACGCGCGGTGCCGATGAACGAGGTCATGTGAATGTCGTGCGCGCAGGCGTGCATGGTGGGCACGTCGTTGCCCTGGTCGTCCTTCGTGCGCGCCTTGCTCGCGTAGGGCAGGCCGGTTTCTTCCAGCACGGGCAAGCCGTCGAGGTCGGTGCGGACGAGGACGGTGGGGCCGGGGCCGTTCTTGAGCACGCCGACAACGCCGTGGCCGCCGACCTTGGTGGTCACGTCGAAGCCGGCCTGCTTCAATTCGTCCGCGATGCGCGCGGCGGTCTTCACTTCTTGGAAGGAAATTTCCGGGTTGGCGTGGAGGTGTTTGTAGAGGTCAAGGAGGCGCGGGTATTCGGCATCCACGCGGGCGCGGACGGCGGGCTGGGCGTCGGCGGCGGAGAGTTGCAGCGCGGCGGAGCAGGCGAGGGCGAGCAATGACGTGAGAAGTTTCATGGCTGGATGAGTTGGGCGGAGCCTAGGATAGCGGTGAGCCAAGCGCAAGCGGCAGCGTGTCGGCTCGCAGCCGGCTTCGCGAAGGAAGGGGAGGAAGCCACGAGCTGCCAAGTCCCGCGATTAACACGCAGCACGCAACACGCTCGCCTTCAGAGCAGCTGCCCCGCCCGGGCCAGCTCCGCGTCCGTGTTGTAGAAGTGCGGGGAGAGGCGGATGTATTGCTTGCCCGTGCGGTCAGCGCGCAGCGAGGTCACGACGCCACCGTCGGTGAGACGCTGGTGAATGGCGGGCAGGTCCGCGGCTTCTCGCGTGATGCTGATGATGCCGGCGCAGTTCTGGGGCGGGGCGGCGGCGTTGAGGACGGTCCAGCCTTTGGCCTGCAACTCAGGGACGAGCCACGCGCGTTTGCGGAGGAGTTCGGCGGCGATGTTCTCCACGCCCACGTCGGCGAGCATGTCCATCGCGGCCTTCAGCCCGACGAGGCCGACGCAGTTGTGCGTGCCAGCCTCGAAACGGCGCGCGCCGGTTTGGTAGTCGAGCGAGTCCTGCGCGGCGTAGTTCGGGCAGCGGACGTTGTTCCAGCCGAGCGCGATGGGGCGGAGCTTGTCCTGGACTTCCTTGCGCACGTAGAAGACGCCGGCGGCGCAGGGCGAGAGGAGCCACTTGTGGCCGTCGGCAGCGAGGAAATCCACGTTCGCGACGGAGATGGGAAACGCGCCGAGGGTTTGCATGGCGTCCACGCAGAAGAGGATGCCGCGCTGGCGGAGGGCCTTGCCGATGGCGTCGAGATCCACGCGCCAGCCCGCGATGAAGTGCGCGGAGCCGAGCGCGACCAGGCGCGTGCTTTCGTCCACCTGCCCGAGCACGTCCACGGGGCGGATGCGGCCCAACTCACGGGTATTGAGGTAGCGGACTTTCACGCCTTGGGCGGCGAGGGCCATCCACGGATACACGTTCGAAGGAAAGTCATCGTGGTAGATGACGATGTTGTCGGTGCGGCGAAAGGTGAGTCCCCCGGCGACCATGCTCAAAGCGAGCGAGGTGGGGCCCACGAAGGCGATTTCGTCTGGCTGCGCGCCGACGAGGAGCTTGGTGGCGGACACGCGCGCGGCGCGGTGGAGCTTCGGGAGCCACGTTTCCTGGTCATCCTGCGCGGCCATAAAGCTGTAGTGCCCGATGGCGTCGGCAGCACAGCGCGCAAGGGGTGCGACGCCGGCGTGGGCGAGGTAGGCCCTGCTGCGGCAGACGGGAAATTCGTCCTGGCGGAGGCGCTCGTCCGAGAGAATTTCGGAAACGGTCATGTGCGGATCGTGAATGACCAACGACGCATTGTCCAATGACCAATCAATTCCCAATGCCTGATGACCGCCGGCTGCGCATCGGCAGGGCATTGGTCCTTGAGAATTGGTCATTCATTGGGCATTGCGTCATTGGGCCTTGGGCATTTCCTCCGTCATTGCGACAACACGTTGTTGATGTTGTTGAAGTAGCCGACCCAGAACATCACCACCTGGTAGCCGATGGCGAGCATGATGGTCAGGATGATGGCGATGGTCAGGCCCTTGGTGAACATCTGCATCTGCCGATGGCCTTCGATGCGGCTGTATTCGTGGAGGCGCTTAAGGGTGTCGTCGAGCTGGCCGCTGACTTCGCCGGTGCGGTAGAGGCTGGTGAACATGGCGGGGAAGACGCTCTTGTCCGCGAGGATTTCGCCCGGGGCCTTCTGCTCGATCTCGATTTGGGGACGCCACTTCATCACCTCGCGGGCGAGGGCGGGCGAGCCGCTGGCGCGGGCGGCAAGCTCCCACGAGTCCACGATGCCCACGCCGGCGGAGAAGAGCGCCTCCAGCGCGGCGGTGAGGCGCGCGAGGGCTAGGTTGCGGCGGGCGCTGCCAAGCACGGGAACGAGGCTCAATATCTGCTCGGTCGTCGCGCGCCACCACTCGGCTCGCGAGCCGCTGTTGGCGAGGACGAGGGCGATGGCGACGCCGTAGAGGGTTCCGAAGGCGATCACCTTCTCGATCAGGAGTGGCGCCCATTGGTCGCGCAAGACCGCTTCGACGAGGAGGCTCACCGGGAACACGAGCAGCGCGAAGTGCAGGATGCACATCGGGTAAATCATCTGGCCGATGACCTCGCGGGCGAGCTTGGCGCGCTCCTCGTAGTAGTTGGCGAGGAGGCGGAAGCATTCGTCAAGGCGGCCGGACTGTTCCCCGGCTTCGAGCAGCGCCTTGTCGAAGATGGGCAGCCAGTCACCAATGGTGGCGAGCGCGCCGGTGAAGCTGCTGCGGCCCTTGAGCTCCGCAAGCATGCGTGCGATGGGCCCGCGGTAGGAGGAGGAAGGCGGACTTTTTTCCAGCGTCTGAAGCGCGCCGATGAGCGGCAGGCCCGCGCGAATCATCGAGGCGAGCTGGTAGTAAAACTCGCCGCGTTGGGCGAGTGCGCGGGGCGTGAGTAGGAGGGCCATGTTACCTCCCCATGCGCATCACACGATCTGGTCGAGCTGCGCCTTCAAGTCTTTTTTGGAGCGCACGCCGACGACTTGAGCGACGACCTGCCCGCCCTTGAAGAAGAACAGCGCCGGGATGCTCTGGACGCCATACTGCGAGGCGAGCATGCCTGCCTGGTCCACGTTGACCTTCGCGATCTTCACCTTGCCGGCGTATTCGGTGGCCAGCTCGTTGAGCACGGGCAGGAGCATCTTGCACGGACCGCACCACTCGGCCCAAAAGTCCACGAGGACGGGAGTGGTGGATTTCAGGACGTCGGCCTCAAACGAAGCTTCGGTGACGTTGACGATGTTGCCTTCAGCCATGGGAGGAGTCGGTTCGGTGGTTGTGGCGGCTTCCGCTGGTCAGAAGACGCCGAGGTTCATCAGCAGCCGCATGACAGCGGCAATGCCAGTGAGCAATGCGATGATGGACAATGTGTAGTCCGGCCAGCCAGCCCGGCGGACAACTGCACCGCCGACAGCAACCGGCAGGCCAGCCATCTCCGGCTTGGGCAGCGCCTTCTTCGCCGGCAGGGCCATCGCGGAGGGAGTCGAGTCTGGCAACGCGGACGCGGGAGCCTGGGCCACTTTGCCGGGCATGCCACCGGGCTTGCTGCCGGGCGGGCCGCCTTTCAAGCCGCCAGCGGGCTTCACTGGTGGCGCAGCCTGAGACGAATCCATCGTCGGCATCTCGGCCTCGCTGGTTTCGGGAATCTTGGCGCTGGCCGCAGACTCATCCGTCTGGGGGACCAAGAGCTTGATTTCCTTGCCACCGGCGGCGGCGCCCGCCTTGGCGGCACCTGCTGCGGGCTTGGGCGGAAGTTCGAGCCGGACGGTTTCCTTCGCGGCGGAGGGCTTGGGCGGGAGAGAAAGGCGGACGGTCTGCTTTGCGCCACCTGCGGCGGCGGAAGAAACGGCCGGTGCGGCCGGTGCGGATGGCGCGGCGGGACGGGGGACGGCGGGCGCAGGGGCCGGGGCAGCCCCGCCAGTGCGCGGTGGCAGCTCGAGCCGGACCGTTTCCTTCGAGGAAGGCTTCGGGGGAAGACTGATGCGGACAGTCTCCTTTTTGGGCTGAACCTTGGAACCCGCGGCGGGTGGGGGGGCTGCGCCTGCGGGCAGTTTCAAGTTGTCGGCCATAGCTAGTGTTTCGGCGTGTGACGCTAGGGAGGGGGTCGCCAACTGTCAAATTCATAAACGGATTTGGCCCCGGGCAGGCGACCTCCTACACTCGCGCCATGCGAACGGCGTTCAAAGAATGGGCCATCGTTGTGGATGCGCTGGGGCGCGGGGGGCAAATCCTCCTCCTGCGCAAGGGCGGCATCGCCGAGGGGCGCGGCGGCTTCCAAGTAGAGCATCCGCGCTTCCTCTTCTTCCCGACGCTCTACCACCAGCAACGCGAGTCGGTGCTGCCCGCCGCTCAGACACGCTACGACGAGATTGCGCCACACCTGCCGACCCCTGACTTGCTCCGGATCGAGTCCTGCGCCGAAGTCGTCGCGTGGCGGAAGCTGGATTCCCTCGCCGCCGTCGAGCGTCTGCGGGGCCAGCACATCTGGCGCGACGAAGTGCTGGTGCAGCGTTTCGACTGGGGCAAGGAGCAAAACCTTTTCGCCCTGGCCGTGCGAGTCTCGCGGCTGCCGCAACGCATCGAACTGCCCATGCTCCCCAGCTACGGCGGCTGCAAGTCTTGGATCGAGCTGGCTGTGGAAATCCAGACCGACACCGCGCAACCCGTGCTGGCCGAAAGTGTTTTCCAAGCCCGCCTCCACGCCTTCGAGTCCGCCCTCGCAGCCGGATGAAATGAGCTGCCCACGGATAACGCGAATGACGCGGATGACGCGGATGAGAATAGGTCGCTTCCATCCGCGTGTTTCGCGTTATCTGCGGGCAAACCTTGGATCGCACTCCGAACACCCTCCCCTCCCGCCTGTCCAACCGCGCGTGCCGACTCAGCACTAATTACTAATCACTTTCCCTTGGCCGCGACCAACCAACACGCCGTCATCGTCTCCCCGCCGACAAACTCTGCGGCGGCCACGAACGCCGTCCTCCGCGACATCCGCGGCCCCGTGCCGCTCCCGCCGGAGCTGCTCTGGCTGTGGATCGCTATGGGCGCGGCGCTCGGCGGGTTGCTCGCCGTGCTGATCTGGAACAAGTGGTTCCGCCACGCCCCCGCCAAGCCAGTCGAGCCTTCCATTCCGCCGCACCAGCGTGCCAAGCACCGGCTCGCCGACGCCCTTGCGCTGCTCACGCAGCCCAAGCCCTTCTGCACCGCCGTCTCCGACGCGCTGCGCCTCTACCTCGAAGAGCGCTTCGAGTTCCGCGCGCCGGACCGGACGACGGAAGAGTTCCTCGTTGAGCTGCAACGCGCCGACCAGTTGAACGACTCGCAAAAAGAATTTCTCGCCGACTTCCTCTCCCGCTGCGACGTGGTTAAGTTCGCCAAGCACGAGCCAAGCGAGGCCGAACTCCGCAGCCTCCACAGCGCCGCACTGAACCTTGTGGAAGAAACCGCCTACAATTTGCAGACGGTGGAGAAAGGAGCGGCGGCATGAACGCGTTTGAGAGCCTTGCTTCCACGACGCGCCTCTTCTCCCTCTCCCCGACCGGGGGAGAGGGCTGGGGTGAGCGGGCAACGTGCACAGCAGGCATCCGTGTATCCGAAGTCATCACGCGCTTTTGCCAAAGCATCGCCAAGCGCTCCAGTCGCTCCGCCGCCCGCCCCCTCACCCTCTCCTCCGATGCGGGAGAGGGAACTCGCGCAACGACCACGTTGCGCCCAAACCCGCCGCACGCACCCGCCATTCTCCTGCGTTCCGCACTCCGCATTCCGCATTCCGCACTTCCGTGACCTTCTCCTTCGCCCATCCCTGGCTGCTGCTCCTGCTGCTCCTGCTGCCGCTGCTTGCGTGGCTCAAGGGCAAGCGCGACTTCCAACCCGCGTTCCTCTACTCGTCCGTCCAGCTCGTGCGCGGGCTGACCGGTCAAGTGCAATCCCGCGCTGGTGCCTTCCTCCGGGCGCTGCGCTGGCTCGCGCTCGCCGCCTTTTTCATCGCGCTCGCGCGACCCCAACTCGGGGAGGGCGAGACGAAGGTGAGCGCCAGCGGCATTGACATCGTCATCGCCGTGGACCTCTCGCGCAGCATGGAGGCCGAGGACTTCACCGACGCGCGCGGCCAGCGCATCAACCGCCTCGCACTCGCCAAGGACACGGTGCAAAAGTTCGTCCTCAAGCGCCCCGGCGACCGCATCGGGCTGGTCGCATTCGCGGGGCGCGCGTATCTCGCCGGGCCGCTGACGCTCGACCACGAGTTCCTGCTCACGAACCTGGAGCGCCTCAACTTCGGCGGCATCGAGGACGGCACCGCGATTGGTTCCGGCCTCATCGCGGGCGTCAACCGCCTGCGCGACCTCCAGTCCAAAAGCAAAATCATCATCCTGCTCACCGATGGCGTGAACAACGCCGGCAAAGTCCCGCCGCTCACTGCGGCCGACGCCGCGCAGGCGCTGAACATCAAGTGCTACACCATCGGCGTCGGCACGCGCGGCGAGGCACCGGTGCCTCGGATAGACGACTTCAACCGCAAGAGATATGTGCTCGTGCCGGTGGACATTGACGAAGAGGCGCTGACCAAGGTCGCCGACAAGACCGGCGGCAAATACTTCCGCGCCGACAGCTCCGAGACGCTGCGCCGCATCTTCGCCGAGATTGACCGGCTGGAGAAAAGCACCGTCGAGGTGAAGAAGTTCCAGCGCTACCGCGAGTTCGCCCACTGGCTCATCGCCCTCGGGCTGGTCGTGCTGGTGGCAGAGCTGGTGCTGGCGAACACGCTGCTCCGAAAGCTGCCCTGAAGAAGAGTAATTAGTGCTTAGTAATTAGTCACCAAACCGAGCGCATGAACCCCTCACTAATAACTAATCACTAATCACTTTCCCCGCCATGCGCTTCGCCCTCCCCCAACTCCTCTGGGTTCTGCTCCTCGTGCCGCTGCTCGCCGTCTTCCTCATCTGGGCGTGGCGCGCGAAGGAGCGGCTCATTGCGCAGTTCGTGCAGTCGCGGCTGCTCGCACAGCTCACCGTCGGCGTGTCGAAGACGCGGCAGAAAGCACGGCTGGCATTGCTCGTCTCCGCCGTCGCTCTCGCCGTGCTCGCGCTGGCGCGACCGCAGTGGGGCTTCTCGTGGGAGGAAGTTTCGCAGAAGGGTTTGGACATCGTCGTGGCGATTGACACCTCGCGCTCGATGCTCGCGGCGGACATTCCACCCAACCGCCTCGAACGCGCCAAGCTCGCCGCGATGGACTTGATGAAGCTCGCGCGGAACGATCGCCTCGGCCTAGTCGCGTTCGCCGGCAGTTCCTTTCTCCAATGTCCGCTCACGCTCGACGAAGAGGCGTTCCGGCAGGGCGTCGCCGCGCTCGACGTGAACATCATCCCGCAAGGCGGCACCGCCATCGCCGAGACGATCCAGACCGCGCTCTCGGCGTTCAAGGACGGCGACAACCACAAAATCCTCGTCCTCTTCACCGACGGCGAGGACCACGAAGACGGCGTGGTGGAAGGCGCGCAAGCCGCGAGCGCCAAGGGTCTGCGCATCTTCACCATCGGCATCGGCAGCGCGGTGGGCGAACTCATCCGCGTGCCGGACGCGAAGGGCAAACTAGACTTCCTCAAGGACGACAGCGGCAACGTGGTGAAGTCTCGCCTGAACGAAACGCTCCTCCAGAAAATTGCCGGAGCGGCGGGCGGCTTCTACCTGCCGTTGCGGGGCGCGAACACGATGGACCTGCTCTACGAACGCGGCCTCGCCCCGCTGCCGAAGTCCGAGTTCAACGCCAAGCTCATGCAGCGCCACCACGAGCGATTTTACTGGCCGCTGGGCATCGCCATCGTTTTGCTGGTCATCGAAATGTTTATGCCCGAGCGACAGAAAGTCCGCCGCCCCGCCGTGGACGCGCCGGGCGCGAATGTGTCTGTTCCTGCGAACGCTGATGCAACCGCTGCGAAATAATCTTCTGACCGCCTGCCGGCTCTTCTCCCTCGCCCCCACCGGGGGAGAGGGCCGGGGTGAGGGGGTTACGCGTGCTGCGGCAATGCGTGCGCAGGAAAGCAATCCAGCCCATCTCGCAGCCTTTCAAGCCATTCGCCTTCGTTCTGAGTTCGTAAGCGACCCCCTCACCCTAACCCTCTCCCCCGATGGGGGAGAGGGAACCAGCCCGCCGCCGCTTGGCGCTCTGCCGAGTGTTCTCCTCTATCTTCTCCTCTCCATCCTCTATCCTCTCCCCGCTCACGCCTCCTCCGCCACCGCGCTCAAAAACTACGAGTCCGGCAAATACGAAGCCTCCCTCAAGGAATACGACCGCCTCCGCCGCGAACGCCCGGAGGACGCCCGCCTCGCCTTCAACGCCGGGGCCGCCGCGTATCAGGCCAAGCAGTTCGAGGACGCCGCGCGCCACTTCAGCGGCGCGACCGGCGCGCGCGATCCGAAGCTGGCTCAGAGCGCGTTCTACAATCTCGGCAACGCATATTTCCAAGCCGGCGACACCGCCGCCGAGGCCGCGCAGAAGCAGGAGGCCTGGGAGAGCGCCATCGGCTTCTACGACACCGCGCTCAAGCTGAACTCCGCCGACGCCGACGCAAAACACAACCGCGACTTCGTGCAGCGCAAGCTGAAGGAGATTAAACAGCAGCAGGAGAAGCAGCCCAAAGACGACCAGAAGCAGGACGACAAGAAAGACGACAAGAAGGATGACCAGAAGAAGGATCAGCAGAAGAAGGACGATCAGAAGCAGGATAAGTCTGACAAGAAAAAGGACGACAAAAAGTCCGAGGACCAGAAACCGGAGAAGCCCGACGGCTCCAAGCAGGACGACCAGAAGAAACAGGAGAACCAGCCCAAGCCCGACCAACCCGGCGACGAAAAGCAGCCGGAGCAGAAGAAGCCCGAGGAGAAGAAGGGCGAGCAGAACCAGGGGAAGCAGGGGGAGAAGGGCGATAAGGATTCCGCCCAGGCCGCCGCGCTCGGCCAGATGACCGCGCAGCAGGCGATGCAGTTGCTCGACTCCCAGCGCACCGAGGAGCGCGCGCTTATCTTCCTCCCCACCAACGCCACGCAGAAGGCGAACAACCGCGTGTTGAAGAACTGGTGATGAAGACGACGGAGGGACGTGAGCAAAGAGCCGAGCGCGGCGGAGCAGATCGCGACTTCTTCTCCCTCTCCCTTTGCGGAGCAAGGGGAGAGGGCTGGGGTGAGGGGTTGCGTGTGTCGGCGCAAGTGGCCGCACCCCTCATCCGGCCTGCGCGCATTTTCTTCACACGGCTGCTTGGTGTCGTCGGCTGTCTCCTGCTCCTTTCCTCCGCCCACGCCGTCACCTTCAGCGCCGCGCTGGACCGCAACACCATCCGCGTCGGCGAGCAGGCAGTGCTGACGCTGCGCTTTGATGGTGGCCAGCCCAGCGGCGTGCCGCGCCTGCCAGACGTGCCGAATCTCCAGATTCAGTTCGCCGGCCAGAGCCAGCAAATCTCCATCGTCAACGGCCAGCGCACAGCCAGCCTGCTGCTGAACTACGCAGTCGCCGCCTCGCAGCCGGGTGATTACACGATCCCCGCCTTCAACGTCCCCATCGCCGGCGCGCCGCTTCCCAGCCAGCCGCTCGCTCTGAAAGTCCACCCCGCCGCCGCGAAGCTGCCCGACACCGAAGCGTTTCGGCAGCTCACATTCGTCAAGCTGCGCGCGGGCAAGACGAACGCATTCGTCGGTGAACCCTTCGCGCTGGAGGTGCGGCTCTACTACACCCTCGGCGGCGAAATCCAGATGCCCAGCCTGCGCGGCGATGGCTTCACGCTGACGCCATTCCAACATCAGCAGGGGCAGGAACAGGTTGGCAATGTCATCTACCGCGTCATTGTCTTCCGCACGGTCGCGACACCGGTGAAGGCCGGGAAACTCGCGCTTGGCCCGGCGCAGTGCGCGTTCAACCTGCACGTCCGCACCAGCGGTGGCGACGCGTTCGACCTCTTCAACCGTGGCGTCCGCGCGCAGGCGGTAACGATTCTAAGCGACCCGCTGGCCATAGACGTGCAGCCGCTCCCCACCGAGGGCCGACCCGCTGACTTCAACGGAGCCGTCGGCAACTTTCAGATGAGCGTGAGCGCGTCGCCGGTGGACGTGGCCGTCGGCGACCCCGTCACCGTTCGCGTGCAAGTCAGCGGGCGCGGCGCGCTCGACGGCGTGCGGATGCCGTCGCTCGAATTCGGCGAGGCGTTCAAATCCTATCCGGCGAGCGTGACGACCGAGATGCCCGACCCGCTCTCCATGACGGGCACGCGGAAGTTCGAGCAGGTGGTGCAGCCACAAAGCGGGGAGGTGAGGGCTTTGCCCGCAATCTCGTTCAGCTTTTTCGATCCCGACGCCCGCGCCTATCGCACGCTCAAGCAGCCCGCCACGCCATTGCGCGTGCGCGCCGCCCCCGCCGCCCAGGCCCCGACGATCGTGATGACTACGACAAACGCCGCCACCGCTGCCGCTGCCGCGACGGAACTCGTCCACATCAAGCCGCATCTCGGAGTGCTCGCGGTGCCAGGCGCGGGAGCGCTGCGGCAGCCGACATGGTGGGCGTTGTGCGGCGTGCCGTTCGTGTTGTGGCTCACGTTGCTCACCCGCCGCAAGCAGGCGGAGCGGCTGGCGAACAACCCGCGCCTGCGCCGCCGTCGCGAGGTGGAGAAGCTGGTCAACGCGGGCCTGGCCGAACTTCGTCAGCAGGCCGCCGCAGCGCAAACAGAGCCGTTCTTCGCGAACCTGTTCCGGCTGTTGCAGGAGCAGCTCGGCGAGAGGCTCGACCTGCCGGCCAGCGCGATCACGGAGGATGTGATCGAGGAGCGCGTGAAGCCGCTCGGCGCGGACGACTCGACGCGCCAGTCACTCCACGCGCTCTTCCAAGTCTGCAACGCTGCGCGCTACGCGCCGGTGCGGGAGACAAGCGAACTGGCGAAACTGACGGAGCAGTTCGCCGCCGCCGTGACCGAACTGCGAAAGCTGGAGGGGAGCCGATGAATATCTTTTCGGCCACAGATGAAACACAGATGGAACACAGATGGGATTTGCAGCAGAAGGCACTTCATGCCCTATCCGTGTTTCATCTGTGTTTCATCTGTGGCTCAAGAAATCTCCTCCTGCTGTGGCTGCTGGTCGCGTCGGGGTGGCCGATGAGCGCCCAGCCAGCAGCGGAGTTTGAAGCGGCAAACAAACTCTTCGAGCAGGGCAAGTTCACCGCCGCCGCGGCCGGCTACGAGACGCTGCTCACGAACGGCCCGTCTGCGGCGCTCCACTTCAACCTCGGCAACGCGCGCTTCAAGAGCGGACAGGCGGGCAAGGCGATTTACCACTATCATCAGGCGCTCCGCCTCGCGCCGCGCGACCCAGACACGCGCGGCAACTTGCAGTTCACTCGCCGCAGTCTCGGCGTGACGGTGGAGCAACCGCTCGCCCGTCATCTGCTCCGCTTGCACACGCTCGACGAGTGGGCTTGGCTCGCGGGCGCTGGGTTGGGTGCGTGCTTCCTGCTGCTCGCGCTGGGCGAGGCGTTGCCGGCGAAGCGCACCGCCTTCGCGTGGCTCACGAAGGCTTTCGGCGCGATCGCCATCGTGTCCGCCGCGCTGCTTGCCGCCGCGCACTCGGAGCGGAGCACGGCAGGGCTGGCGGTGGTGGTGGTGCCGGAGGTGTCCGTGCGGCCCGGACCACTTGCGGAGTCCAAGGCCGCGTTCACGCTGCGCGACGGCACGGAGCTTGTGGTGCTCGACGCGAAGGACGACTGGCTGCAAGTGCGCGACAGCGGCCAGCGTGCGGGCTGGGTGAAGCGAGACGCGCTCCGCCGATTGCCATGAAGGACTGTGCAGTGGGCGGACTCTCCTGCCGTCACGCGCTGTTCCCGCGCCAGGCTTTCACGGCGGGAACGGATGAAAAAGCCTTTGACACTTCCGGCGGGTAGCTGCCACTTTCCCACCCGTTCGCCGCGAGGCGGACACTCATCCAGAGTGACTGAGGGACTGGCCCGATGAAGTCACGGCAACCGATTGCGGCGCGTCCGCAGTGACCAGGTGCTAATTCCAGCTCCAGCCGCAAGGCCGGGGGAAAGATGAGAAGCGAGCGCGTGCAGTCTTTGCGGCCCCTTCTCATCCAGATGAGTCGGGGCTTTTGTTTTGCCCCGATGCGGCGGCTGTAGCGGCTGGTCTGTGACCGCCGCAGGCCTGGCACGCGGAACCGGCGGTCGCAGACTGCCGCCACAGAAGAACAGTTATGGACAAGCACGAAGGTTTCATGAAGGCGCTCAAGTGCCGCGAGTGCGGCAAGGAGTATCCCCTCAGCGCCACGCACGTCTGCGAGTTCGACTTCGGCCCGCTCGAAGTCGCCTACGACTACGACCGCATCAAGAAGTCGCTGACCCGCGCTGCCATCGAGTCACGCCCGCACACGATGTGGCGTTACCGCGAGCTGCTGCCCATCGCGGGCGAGCCGACCGTGGGAACTCAAGTCGGCTACACGCCGCTCGTGAAGGCGGATCGCTTGGCGAAGCGCCTCGGCATCCGCGAGCTGTGGGTGAAGAATGACGCCGTCAATTACCCGACCCTTTCCTTCAAGGACCGCGTCGTGAGCGTCGCCCTCAGCCGCTCGAAGGAACTGGGCTTCAAGACAGTCGCCTGCGCCTCCACCGGCAACCTCGCAAACTCCGTCGCCGCGAACGCCGCCGCCGCCGGCCTCAAGAGCTACGTCTTCATCCCGTCCGACCTCGAGCTGGGCAAGGTGGTCAACTCGCTCGTCTATGGCGCGAACGTCATCAGCATCAAGGGCCACTACGACGAGGTGAACCGCCTGTGTGCGGAAATCGCCGGCAAGTTCGGCTGGGCCTTCGTGAACGTGAACATGCGGCCCTACTACGCCGAGGGCAGCAAGAGCATGGGCTTCGAGATTTGCGAGCAACTCGGCTGGCGCACACCGCAGCACACCGTCGTGCCGATGGCGAGCGGCTCGCTGCTGACCAAGATTCACAAGAGTTATCAGGAATTCGCCAAGCTCGGCCTCGTGTCCGAGGGCAACTGGCACATCCACGGCGCACAGGCCACGGGCTGCAATCCGATCAGCGCGGCGGAGAAGGCGGGCCTCGACTTCTTCAAGCCCGTGAAGCCGAACACCATCGCCAAGAGCCTCGCCATCGGCACGCCCGCCGACGGATTCTATGCGCTCAAGGTGATGAAGGAGACCGGCGGCCACGCCGAAGACGTGACCGACGACGAGGTGCGCGAAGGCATCCGTCTGCTGGCCGAGTGCGAAGGCATCTTTGCCGAGACCGCCGGCGGCGTGACCGTGGGCGTGGCGAAGAAACTCATCGCTTCCGGCAAGATTCCCGCGACCGACTCCGCCGTCCTCTGCATCACCGGCAACGGCCTGAAGACGCTCGAAGCGATGACCGGCCACGTGGGCCAGACCCGCGAAATCCGCCCCAGCCTCCGCGAGTTCGAGGCGATGCTGAAGGACGAGGAAAAACAACTTGTGACTGCCTGAAACCAAACGGAGTGTTGGAGTAGTGGAGTGATGAAGTTATGATCTTCATCCACCGCTACAACACTCCAACACTCCAACACTTCAACACTCCACTCCCCCATGCCCATCAACGTCCGCATCCCCACCCCGCTCCGCCAGCTCACTGGCGGCGAGGAACTCGTCACCGTCACCGCCGCGAATGTCGGCGCGGCCATCGCTGAAATGCAGGCCAAGTATCCCGGCATCAAGGACCGCCTGCTCGACGACAAGGGCGAGGTCCGCCGCTTCGTGAACGTGTATGTGAACGAGGAGGACATCCGCTTCCTCCAGAGCCAGGCCACGCCCCTCAAGGACGGCGACGAAATCAGCATCATCCCGGCGATTGCGGGGGGCTAAACTGAAGGAGCGACGAATGCCTGCCACGAAGAAGAAACCCGACGCCAAGTCCGAGCCGAAGCTTCCGCCCGATCCGCGCCAGTCCAAGTCACGGCTGTGGCTCACCTTCCCCGCGCCGCTCATCACGCGCCCGGTGATCTGGGAACTGGGGCAGAAGTTCAAGGTCATCTTCAACCTGCGCCAGGTCAGCGTGGGCAAGGACATCGGCATCGTCTGCCTCGAACTCGAAGGCGCGCGCTCGGAGATCCGCGTGGCAATCAACTGGCTGGAAGGTCTCGGTGTCGAGGTGGAGCCGGTGGAAATCAGCGTGCTGGAATCGTAGCAGCCGACGTGAGGAGGCTCTGATTTGCTGCCTCCGTTGCTCCGGTTTGAAGTGAGCCTCCTTACGTCGGCTGCTACTCACGAAGCGTGAGCCACAAGTCCCCCAAAATCACCGCCCTCATCGCCGACCTGCAAGGCTGCGATCTCGACGCGCACTACCTCGGCTGGTTCGCGTGCTTCAATCGCGGCCAGTTCTATGAAGCGCACGACGTGCTGGAGGAACTCTGGCTCACTGACCGCCCCGGGCCGAACGGCAACTTCTACAAGGGCCTCATCCAACTCGCCGGCGCGTTCGTTCACCTGCAAAAGGACTGCCCGAAATACCCGCGCCTCCGCCCCGCCGCCGCGCTGTTCAGCCTCGCTGAAGAAAACTTCCGTGCATATCCCGCGCTGCACGAGCGACTGGACTTGGAGACCGTCCGCGCGCTCATCGCCGACTGGCGCGAGCGATTGCAGTCAGTCAACTTCACCCACAACCCACTCACTCCTGAGAACGCGCCGAAGCTGTCGCTCGCCAAGGGAGGGAGTGCAGGAGCCGGCAAGGCTTGCGATCTCAAGCGCTGAACTCGATAGGGCCGCGCTGCTGCGCGGACGTGGCCTGCCCTCACTTCGCCCGTCGGCCGACCAGCAGGTCGGCCCTGCCAAGTTTATAGGACTCCGAATGCGTCACTTCCCACCCGGCGCGAGGCTCTCCAAGTAATCCACCAGCGAAGCCAAGTCGCTCACGCTGATGCCGGCGGCGAGGCCCTCGGGCATGAGCGATTTCTCCAGCTTCAGGCGCTTGGCGATGTCGCCCGGCTTCAGCGTGATTTCCTGCGCGGTGACGAGGCGGGCGATGATTTTGTCCGCCGCCTCGCTGATGACGAAGCCTTCGTATTCCGTCTCGCCGTCCTTCATCACGAAACGATTCGCCGCGAAGCCCTGCGCGAGCGTCTTGTTCGGCACGAGAATCGCCTCGGCCAGTTCGTGCCGCTTCATGATGGTGGCAACCTGCAAGAGGATCGGCCCCCGCAACGGCTCATCCGCGCTGACGGTGTGACAATTCGCGCAGCCGAGCCGGGCGTAAACATCCTTGCCGCGCGCGACGGTGCCTTTCGTCTTCAGCACCGCGGCAAGCACGTCCTCGATTTTCAACGTGCCAATGAGCGGGCCGGTGGCGGGCGCGGTCTCCAGCTTCAGCCGGTCAACAGCCTTCTTCGCGGCGGCGGCCACGGCTTTGTCCGTGTCGCTGACAGCGGCGAGGATTTTGGGCGCGAGCGTCTTCTTGTTCGCGCTGATGCTGGCTTCAATCAACTGCGCGCGGCGCTTCGGCTCGGCCCAACCGGCGTCGAAGACGGCGCTGATTTCCGCTTTGCCCTTCTGCTTGTCCTTCTGCCGGTCGTGAATGCGGAGTAGCGCGGTGTCGGCCCACAGGCTGGTGTCGCCGGATGCTTTCGCGGCCTCGGCGGTGAGCGTAGTGAGTTGCTTCTCGACGAAGGTGGAATTCAAAAACGCCTCGGTCGCAGCCTCCACCAGCGTGCCATCGCCCTTGCTCTTGCGAAGTGCGGCGACGCCCATGAGCAACGCGCGCGTGGTGTCGGCGTTGAGGTCAGACTTCGCGAGCGCTGTGATAGCGGCGGCGCGGACGGCGGGCGCGGTCGCCTCGGCCGTGGCATTGCGGGCGAGCAACGCGTGCGCGCCGGGCGGCACGGTCTGTGCGCGGGCGAGCTGCTGCACGAGCACCGGCTCGACGCTGGCGTCGCTCGCGGCAAGGGCGAGGAGCTTATCGAGCGACGCGCCGCCTTCGAGTCGATGGCGATTGAGTTCACCGGCGAGGAAGACGGCTTCCTTCGTGTCGGCCTTGGCCACAACGGCGGCGAGCGTGTCGGCGATGCGCTTAGACTCGGTCCATTCCTCCGGCTGGAAGTAAGGCCCACGCGTGTCGGGCCGCGTGCCCCAGCTCGTGCCGGTCCATTTGCCTTCGAGGAAATGCAGGCGCGCGAGCGCGGTGAGCAGGCCTTGGCGGCGGGTGAAGTTCGTCTCCTTCGCGAGACGTGCGAGCAGCGCATCCACGACTTTTGGCTCGTGCAAAAGACGCAGAACGCGGAGCGAGGCTTCGCGGAGATTCGGCGAATCAGTGCGGTCCACGGCGGCGAGGCAGGCGTCACTGGCGCGCAGGGCGATGAGCGCGCGCATCGCGGTGTGGGCGATGGTGGTATCGGCATCGGTCAGCAACGGCAGGAGATCGGCGTGGCTCGACGCCGGGAGTTGCGCGCCGAGCCGGGCGGCGGCGACGAGGGCTTCCTTGCGCGTGCGGGCGTCGGGGGACTTCAACGCGGCGACGATGGGGCCGCTCGCGCTGGCGTTGAGCGTGCGTTCGTCATCGGTGAGTGCGCGCAAGGCCCACGCGGCGATGGTCGCATCGGTGGTGAGCTTCGCAACGATGTCGTGGGATTTCGCGCCGAGAGATTGCGTGAGGGTGAAGAGGGCGGCGATGCGGGCGGCGAGCGGTTTGGATTTGTCGGCAGCGAGGGTATTCAGCGTGGTGGCAATGTCGGCCTTCAAGCCGCGCCGAATCAGCGTGCGCTGCACCTCGAGACGGACGCGGTGGCTGGCGTTCTCCAGCAGTTTCACCAAGTCAGCGTCGGTCGCCTTCGCGAAGTCGGGCAGCGCGGGCGCTTGAAAACCCTTCGGCGTCACGCGCACGATGTAGCCCACGTCCATGCCGGCCCAACTAAACTGCGCGCCTTTCCAACTCGCGGCATACACGCGGCTCGACGCGTCCACATCGAGGTCGGTGGGGCGCGTGAGCTTGAGGAACTCGGCGGGCTTCTCGGTCTCGGCGAAGGTCGCGCCCTTCGGCTTCACGGCGTGGCGGTAGATGACGCCGCGGCCCCAGTCGGCAGTGAACGGCGCGTTGCCCCACGCGGCGGGGAAGCCCGGCTCGGCAATCCACGCGGCACCGCAGCCAGAACCGCCGCCGTAGTCGGCGAGCGGCGCGATGAGTTCGTCGGCGAAGTTTTTGTAGAGTGACGGATAGCCGTGTTCTTGCAAGCCGCTGAAGTGATGGAAGCGCACGTCCCAGCCACCGCCGTCGTTGGTGTTATCGCGCGCGAAGCTGTCCAGCTCGGGGCTGACGGCGGCTTCGAGGATGTTCCGCGTGCCGCGTGCGAAGAGGTGCAGACCCGTGCCGTCGGGGCGGAAGCGCACGATGCCGCCGGCGCGGAGCTGAAGCTTCCGCCCGTCCGTGCCCTCGGCCTCCATGAAGCCGAAGTCGCCGATGGCCGCGTAAATCCAGCCGTCCACGCCCAGTTCGATGCCGTTGCTCGTGTGGTCGGCGGGGCGGTCCTTGAAGCCGAAGGCGATGCCCTTGATGAGCACCTTCGTCTCGTCCGCGTGACCATCGCCGTCGCGGTCAATGAACGCGCTGACGTGCGGCGGGTGCAGGCAGATGACGCGGTCGTGGTCCCAGAGCAGGCCGCGCGGGGAATCGACGTTCGGCACGAAGACCTTCACCTCGTCGGCCGCACCGTCGCCGTTCGTGTCGCGCACGCGGAGGATGCGGCCGAGGTTCGGCAGGCGGCCGAGCGAGCCGTTGCCGTCGCTCGAAACGTAGAGCGTGCCGTCCGCAGCGGCGGCGACGAAGACGGGGTAATTCACGGCGGGCGGCGTCGCGAAGACTTTCACCTCGAAGCCCTCGGCGGCTTTCACTTCAGCGAGGATTGCGGCGATTTTGTCGGCATTGACCGGGTTCATCTTCTCGACTTCGGCGACCGACGGGAGAACGGGCGGGGCCTTCGGTTCGGACTTGGACTGTTGCTTGCCCTTGCCCTGCTTGGGGGCATCGGCGGCGGGTGCGACGACCGTGAAGCCGGCCAGCAGCGCGGCGAGGAGCAGTAGTTTTTTCATGCGCGAAATAATCGATCTGAGATTGAAGCGGAGTGGGCGAAAGCGGTCAACGCAGGAGAAACCCTGCCGCTGTAGCTCGACATTCCGATGTCGAGTTAGACGGTTTGCTGGCGAATCGACCTTCCAGAAACTGGCGGCTGCTGATATGTAACGGCGTGATGAAGCTCAAATTCAACCTCTCCGTCGTCTGCTTCGGCGTGTTCTGGACGATGTTGACCTTGGCCGCGGATGGTTTTCTCGGGCACACGATGGCGATGCGACTTTTGGCGATGGGCTTCAGCGCTGCGCCGGGGACGGTGACATACAGCCAGCTAAGAGAATCTAGGCCTGATGAGGGAGGGCAAATGCACTACAACGCTGAGCTGCAGTTTCGTTTTTCGTTGGGGGAGCGGACGTTTGAGAGCAAGGACTACCAGTTCGGCGGGGGCTTCACCGGCGGCAGCAAGAAGGCGCGGCGGCTCGTCAAGCAATACCCCGTCGGCAAGCAGGTCACAGTCTATTACCACCCCGAGGACCCGACGCGGGCGGTGCTGCATCGCGGGTTTGATGGCGGGGAATTGTTCCTGCTCGTGTTCCTTGCGCCGTGCAACGCCGTGATGGTGGCGTTCTGGGGCGTTGCTCTTCATCGCCGCTGGAGAAGGCGCGTGTTTGCAATGCCCCTCGGGGCGGAGCCGTCTGCGCGCGGCGGGCGGATTGTGCTGCCGCTGTCGGCGTGTCCTCCGGTGGTGGTGGGCGCGGCCGTGGCGGGGGTCATCGGATTCATGCTGTCGCTGGGAGTGGGCGTTGTGACCGGAATGGAGCCGGGCCTTATTGCTAGCAGCGTGAGCGCCGGACTGGTGGTGGCCGGCGGGGCGCTGGGCTATGCGAAAAGCAAGCTGCGCGAGGGCTGGGGCGACCTGACGGTGGACACGCAAAACCAGACGCTCACGTTGCCGGTCGGGTTTGAACGCAAGGCTCCGAAGCGGATTCCGTTCGCGAAGATCAAAGCCGTGGAAGTCGAGGACGTCGTCGTCACGCTCGAAGACGGCGTGCCGCGGACGACATATGCGGCGGCGCTGCTGTTGGCGGACTCGCGACGCGAGCGGTTGGAGGAGTGGCGCGACCCCGCCGACGCTGCGGAGCTGGTGCAGTGGGTTGCCGCGCGGCTGGGCTTGCCGACACCCGTAGCGAAGAACTAGCCAGCCAGGCGTGCAGTGCCGGCTTTACGTTTTTCCGTTCCAGGCCGCCGCAGTGCCGCAAAGCGTCACGCCACCGTCGGTGGCGCAAAGCCCTCGCGGTAGGTGCGCGAGACAATTTCCTGGTTGGCCTGCTCGTGGTTGGTGAACCGGAAATTCGCTCCGTCCCAGCGGAGTTCCTGACCGGGGAAGCGCGTGGCCTTCACCGCCAGCAACGCCGGCTCGGTGATGCGCCAGCCGATGGTCAACGGGGCCCAGAGATGCTTCTTCGCGCCGAGGCAGTTGTCGGCCCAGTCCTTCCAGTGATGGTGCGGCGTGGTCTCGGGCATCGGCTCGTTGGCGACGACCTCACCTTTGCGGAACACGGTGATTTTGCCGTCGGCCTGGAGCAACAGCGTGCCTTCGGTGCAGACGACCATCGTGTGGTTTGCGTTGGGCTTCGTGGGCGGCAGGCCAAGCGCGGCGAAGGACGGGAGCAGCGCGTCGTCGTTGTAGTGGACGACGAACTTGTCTCGCGCGAACTGGCCGCGACCCGGGTAGGTGATGGTGCTCTGGTTGTGCGAGGTGTGGCTGACTTTCGAGGGCTTGGGCGTGTGCGTGATGACGGCCTCGGGCGACGGGAGGTCGTAGGCGAAGTAGAGCAAGTCCAGCAAGTGACAGCCCCAGTCGGCGAGCTGGCCGCCGCCGGTCTCCCAGAAGGAACGCCAGCGGCGCGGCGCGAGGTCGTCGCTGTAGGGAAGCGGTTTGGCGAGCGGGCCGTTCCAGAGGTCCCAGTCGAGGTAATCGGGCACGGGCTTGGCGGGCGTGTAGTCCGCCCACGGGTCGGCGAAGTAAGTGCCGCGCGCGACGCTGCCGGTCCAGACCCACGCCTCGACGGGTTTGCCGAGCTGGCCTTTGCGCAGCAACTCGACGGCCTGCATGCGGCCGGTGTTGCACGCGCGCTGGTTGCCCATTTGCGTGACTAGCCCGGGCCGGGCGGCGAGGGCGTCGCGCATCATCCGCAGCTCCGAGAGCTGATGCACCAGCGGCTTTTGGCCGTAGAGATGTTTCTTCTGCTGAAGCGCGGTGAGCATCATCGGCGCGTGGTGGAAGTCGGGCGTGTCCACAATGACGGCGTCGAAGTTGGCGACGTGCTTGGCGAAGCCTTCGCGGTAATCCTTCACCGCCCACGCGTTGGGGTGCTGCTTCTTGATTTTGTCCAACTCACGGGAGTCCACGTCGCAGAAGCCGGCCCACTCGACCTGTGGGTGGTCTTTTAAGCCGTTGCGTTGCATCCCGCCGATGCCGCCGACGCCGATTTGGTAAATGCGGAGCTTGCTGTTGGCATTGGTCTGGGCGCGTGCGGCCGGCGAGAGTGCGGCGACGGCGGTGGTGAGCACCGCGCCGGTGCGGAGGAAGGTGCGGCGGGTGACGGGGGCCATGAGGGTGGAAGGTTTTTTCGTGTTCATGATGTGTTGGCCGAATCATAGACTGAAGCGCCCTCGCCTCAAGCAAACTCTCTGGCAAACTCTCTGGCTGGGCGCATCTCGGTTTCTTGCAGGCGACCTCTGGACAAGGCGGAATTCGCGGCTGCGGAGCAGCGGCAGAAAGTAGCCCGGGGCGTAAGCCCCGAGGTAGCTGCGCCGAAGCGTGAGCCCCAGCGGGGCGGCCGATTCCCGCAGCCAGAGCATGCTGGGCGGATGGTCTTCCACCGCGCTGCGGCTCGCCAAAGCCACCCCGCTCTCCCACGGCTTACGCCGTGGACTACTTTCTGTCGCCGCTCCGCGGCTGTCCTGAGGACACTCTGCGACTAGCCGCTTGAACTCACTCCCGCGCCTCGCCAGTATGCGGTTGATGCACCGCAAATTTTTGCCGGTCCTGGCCTCGCTCATGGGTCTGTTGTCGCTGCTGACTCCGCTGGTGCCCCGCCCGGCCGTCGCCGGTGAACCCCTTTTCACCAACGACCTCAGCCTCGCCATTCCGGCCATCGCCACCGACAAGTCCATCCGCTACGACTACGACATCGTCTATGTCCGCGCGGGTCGGGCGGGCGACGAGCTGCACAAGCGCTTCTACACGGACTTCTCGCAGCCGGTCACGATGGAGCCAGGCGCGGACCTCATGCTGCTGCATCCCGATGGGCGCGAAGAACTGCTCGTCGCGGGCGGCGACGGCTCCATCACGGACCCGGTGGTGTCGTTCGACGCGCAGTGGGTTTACTTCGTGCACCTCTACAACTTGCAGAAGGCGAACCAGTGGTCGCCGCCCAAGTCGGGCGCGGACATTTTCAAAATCCACCTCCAGACCCGGCGCGTGGTGAAGCTCACGGACCAGACCTTCACGCCCAACACCGGCGCGGCGAAATGGTCGGACGACTTTCGCAAGCCGCAGCCGGGCCGCACGCACTTCGACTACGGCGTGTTCAATCTCGGCCCGTGCCCGCTGCCCGGCGGACGCCTCGCGTTCACCAGCAACCGCGACGGGTTCCGGCCCTCGAAGGGTTATCCCACGGTCGCGCTCCAGCTCTTCGTGATGGACGACTCCGATGACGGCCTCGGGCGCAACGTGGAAAAAATCGGCCATCTCAACATCGCCGGCGCGCTGCATCCCGTCGCGCTCACCGACGGCCGCATCATGTTCAGCTCGCTCGAGTCGCAAGGCATTCGCGGCGACATCCTCTGGGGCGTGTGGACCATCAACCCCGACGGCACGGGCTGGGCACCGCTCGTCAGCGCGTTCGACACCGGCGGCGCTCCGAACGGCTTTCACTTCCAGACGCAGCTCTCGGAGGGCGCGGTCGTCGTCGAGGAATACTACAACCAGAACAACTCCGGCTTCGGTGCGTTCATCAAGCTGCCGCCGCAGCCGCCGGCGGGCGCGGCGCAATTCGGCCCCGCGCACATGGCGAGCAACGCGCCGTGGCGTTTCGGCCGTCACTACAATGGCAAGGGCGTTTGGTATCGCATACCGTTCATGCCCACGGGCTCGGAGTCGCTCACGCGCTTCGCCCGCGTGGACGACGGCCCCGCCGGACCGTCCACGCTCGGCGACAAGAATTCTCCCGCCGTCGGCAAGTTCACGCATCCCTCCGGAGCGCCGGACAATCACTTGCTCACCGTCTATTCGCCCGGCCCGGCGAACCACCAATACAAGCACCTGCCGCAGATTGACGGCGGGCTTTACCTGCTCAAGGGCGGCGTGGCGATTGACGAGCCGGCGCAACTGCGGCTCATCAAGAACGACCCGAGCTTCAACGAAGGCTGGCCGCGCGCGGTCGTGACCTACGAGCGCATCTACGGCGTGAAGGAGCCGAAGCGCCTCGCGTCGCTTGCGAACGACGGCGCGCTCTCGAAGCATCTACCGGCGGGCACGCCGTTCGGCCTCATCGGCTCGTCGAGTCTCTACAAGCGCGAGAGCTATCCCAACGGTATCGTGCCGCCGGGCCAAGTCACGTCCACCTACGCGGGCGGCAAAGACCCGTGGCGCGGACTCGACGCCTTCACCAGCCACGGCAACGGCATGCCGCTCAACCTCCATAATCAAGGCGGCGACATCGGCCTCTACGAGAACAGCGACATTCACGCGCTGCGCATCCTCGTGATGGAGCCGACCACGGACCGGCAGCGCGGGGCGGACAGCGGACGCCGCTTTTCCAACCACGCGAACGAACGCCTCCGCATCCTCGGCGAGATTCCCGTCCGCAAATTCAGCGGTGCGAACGCGGAGCAGCCGCGTGATCCCGACGGCAATTCCGACACCAGCTTCCTCGCAAAAATTCCCGCCGACACCGCCTTCACCTTCCAGACGCTCGACCGGCGCGGCATGGTGTTGAACACCTCGCAGACGTGGCATCAACTTCGCCCCGGTGAGCTGCGCAACGACTGCGGCGGCTGCCACGCGCACAGCCAGAAGCCGACGGACTTCGCCCTCACCGCCGCCGCGCGGCCGGATTACAAGGTGTGGGACCTCGTCAACACCACGCCGCTGCTCGCCGCGAAGCGCACCGACGCCGCGCAGCCGAAGTGGGACACCGCGCACCAGACCGGCTTGCGCCAAGTCTCCGGCGGCCCGCACAACGTGGAGTATTGGCGCGATGTGCAGCCCATTCTCCAACGCAGTTGCATCGCCTGCCACTCCGCCAAGTCCGGCACGACGCCCGCCGGCAAGCTCGACCTCGACGCCGACGACCAGCTCGTCCCGCGCGAGAACAGCGGCAAGTTCCCCGGCACCTACTACCGCCTCGCGCTCGATGAGAAGGCGCAGTTCGGCCACAAGCCCATCGGCTACGACTCGTGGGGTTATCCGAACGCCTCGCGTTACATCCGCAAGCTGGCGTCACGCCGCTCGCTCCTCGTCTGGAAAATCTTCGGCGAGCGCCTCGACGGTTTCTCCAACGACACGCATCCCTCCGAGCCGGAGCCGGGCGCGGGCTACTTCGCGCAGAAGGGCGAGCGCGCGCCGACCGACAAGGCCCGCCACCGCTACGACCTCGATTTCCTTGGCAGCCAGATGCCGCCGCCTGATGCCATTGCCGGCGGTCACAAGCTGCCCGACGGCCGCGTGGTGAAGGTCGCGCCGCTGACCGACGAAGACCGGCTCACACTCGTGCGCTGGATTGACCTTGGCTGTCCGATTGACCTCGACCGCGCGCCCGCCGGCCAGCGCGGCTACGGCTGGTTCCTCGACGACCAGCGCCCGACGCTCACGCTCACCACGCCGCGCGTCGGTGCGAACGCGCCCTTCGACCGCATCCTCCTCGGCGCGCACGACTACGACACCGGCCTGGACCCCGCGAGCCTCACCATCACCGCCGACTTCGCAGTGAACGGCCTCGCCCCCGGCGAAAACCTCGCACCGAAATTCCAGTCGCTCACTCAAGGCGTGTGGGAACTGAAGCTGACCTCTCCCGCGAAGAACCTCCCCCTCGCCCAGCTCGTCGTCGCCGTGAAGGACAAGCAAGGCAATCTCACCCGCATCGAGCGGAGCTTCTCGGTGGCACGCTGAAGCACTGCCCCGGTCGTAACGCAGAGCGGGCTGGAATGCGCGGTGCGTTATACCAAGTCCCGGCGTGAATCGGCGGAACGCAAGAGCCGAGGGCCGGATGAGGGGTGCGGACACACACGCACACGCACGTCACCCCTCACCCCGGCCCTCTCCCCTCCTCCGAGGAGGGGAGAGGGAGAAGGAGCCAAAGCGCTGCGCGGCCCACCAGCCAATCCACCGGGTTTCATTCCGGATTGGTATTATACCAAATACGGATAGAACCTGTTTAAACGCTCTGGATCGGCGAGGCCGTTCTCCCTCACCCCGGCCCTCTCCCGCTGG
>SXTU01000173.1 GCA_005791875.1 Verrucomicrobiales bacterium | reverse complement strand
GCACGGCGAAATACAACCAGCTCCTGCGCATCGAGCAACTCCTCGGCAAGCACGCCGTCTATGCTGGCCGCAGCGTGCTGCCCAAGGGCCGCTGATCTGGTTCGGCCTGTTGAATCACCCCACGGGGCGACCTCACGGCCGCCCCGTTCTGCTTTCGCAGACCCAAAAATAGTTCAAATCTTTACTGGCGGTTGGCCGCGGATGAGGGATGGTGTGGGGGGCGGCTTCTGTCTGGAGTCGCCACGCAGTTGTAATAATAAAACAAACCGTCGCGGATTCGCGACATAGTCGGAACCAGTAAACCAAGTAAAACCATGAAAACTCAAACCTCCCGCAAAAGCGGCTTCACGCTCGTGGAAATCATGATCGTGGTGGCCATCATCGGTCTGCTCGCAGCCATCGCCATCCCGAACTTCGTGAAGGCGCGCGCCACGGCGCAGAAGAATGCGTGCATCGCGAACCTCAAGCAGATTGACGGCGCTGTGCAGCAGTGGGCCCTCGAAAACAAGAAAGCCGCCACGGACACCTACCTGATCACGGACGCCACGCTCCTGCTCTACCTGAAGGGATCGCAGCTTCCCCCCTGCCCCGCCGGCGGCACCTACGCGGCCGGCGGCAACGTCTCGGGTTCCCCGACCTGCCCCATCAGTGGTCACACGATCTAACTGGTGTGTTCTGTCGGCGGCTCTCCGCTGGCTGACCTAGCTCCTTCAAAGAAGCCCCGGCCTTGTGCCGGGGCTTTTTGCTATACGAAGATGGTCTGGTCGCGGCCCGGCCCGACGGAGGCGATGGCCAGCTTCGCCCCTGTCTGGCTAGCGATGAACTTGAGGTAGGCGCGGGCTTTCGCAGGAAGGTCTTTCCACTTGCGGGCCTTGCTCGTGTCCACCTGCCAGCCAGGAAGCTCGGCGTAGAGGGGTTCGCAGAGCGCGATGACTTCGATGTCGTTGGGGATGTGGTCGAACTTCACTTCTCCCACGCGATAGCCGATGCAGACCTTGATGCTCGCCAGCGAGTCGAGGCCGTCGAGATTCGTCACGGCGAGTTCATCAATGCCGTTGACCATCGTGGCGTGGCGCGTGGCCATGGCATCAAACCATCCGCAGCGCCGCATGCGTCCCGTGGTGGAGCCGAACTCCCGGCCCATGCCGTGAAGCAGGTCGGAGATCTCGGCGTTCTCGGTCGGCAGCGGCCCCTCGCCCACGCGCGTGGTGTAGGCCTTCATCACACCAACGACCTTGTCCATCTTGTGCGGTGGCACGCCAGAGCCGGTGCATGCGCCGCCTGCCGTCGTGTTCGACGAGGTGACGTAGGGGTAGGTGCCGTGGTCAATGTCGAGGAATGTCCCCTGCGCACCCTCGAAGAGAATGCCCTTCTTCGCGCGCGTTGCGTTGTGCAGGTAGTGAACGGTGTTCGCGACGTGCGGGCGAAGCACATCGGCGGCGGCACTGTAGTCGGCGAGGATTTTCTTGTAGCTCACCGGCTTCACGCCGAGCGCCTTGAGGTGGGCGTTGGCATCCTGCACGCGGGCCTTGAGCTTCGCGGCGAAGCGCTCGGGGCTGATCAAGTCCGAGACGCGCAGGCCGACGCGCGCAGCCTTGTCGCCATAGCACGGGCCGATACCGCGCTTCGTCGTGCCGATCTTGCCCTTGCCCTTGGCCATCTCGCGCGCGCCGTCCAGCTCGCGGTGATACGGGAAGACGACGTGGGCGGTCTCGGAGATGAGTAAGTTGTCCGGCGTGACCCTGACGCCTAGCTGCTCAAGCCCAACAAGCTCCTTCAGCAACCCAATGGGGTCGAGAACGACGCCGTTGCCGATCACGCAGGTCTTGTTTTTCCTCAGAATGCCGGAGGGAATGAGATGCAGGACGTATTTCTGCGGGCCGACAAAGACCGTGTGGCCGGCGTTATTGCCGCCGGCGTAGCGCACGACGATGTCCGCGTCCTCAGTGAGGACGTCAATGATCTTGCCCTGGCCTTCGTCGCCCCACGGGGCGCCGACGAGAATTGTGTTGGACATAAAAAGCTATCGGCAGTCAGCGGTCAGCTTGCGCGGGGCTCAATGCTGACCGCTGGCTGCTGACCGTTCCCGAGCAATAAAAAACCCCGAACTGTAAATTGGGGGCGAACCACTCGGTATTTACGCGCGGACGGTAGGGAAGCCGGGCGAGGGAAGTCAATGCCGCTTTCCGCCCCAATGGAAATCACTCCCGTTTCGCTCCCGCGTTGCCTCCCGCAGAGAGTCAGACCGCGCCGCGCCCACCCAGTGCCGATCAAGCCGGGCTTGCGCTTCCGGCAGGCCACGGCGATAACCGCCACCATGTCCGCGACCAAATCCATCTCGACCAGCCTCGCAGTCCTCTGCGCGCTGGTGGCGAACGTCACAGCGCAGGTGGGAGAGCCGCGCGGGGTCATTCAAAGCAAGGCCCTGCTCGCCCCGTGGAGTCCCGAGGAAACCGTGCTCTACTCCGGCGCGACGGTCCACACCGTCTCCGGCGAAACGCTCTCCCCCGGCTTCCTGCTCGCGAAGGGCACGAAGATTCTTTCCGTCTCGAAAACCGCTCCCCCAGCCAAGCCCGACCGCACGGTGGACTTGAAGGGGCTTCACCTCTTCCCCGGCATCATTCTGCCGACCACCTCGCTCGGCCTCACCGAGATTTCCGCCGTGCGCGCCACGCAGGACACGACCGAGACTGGCACCTTCACACCCGACGTGCGCGCGTGGCTTTCGGTCAATCCGGACTCGGAGCTGATTCCCGTCGCGCGGGCCAATGGCATCACGCACGCGCTCGTGCTCCCGCTCGGCGGGATGGTGAGCGGCCAGTCCGGCGTCATCTCGCTCGCCGGCTGGACGATGGAGGAGATGACCGTCAAGGCCCCCGTCGCGCTGCACGTCTTCTGGCCCGCGATGCAATTGAACGTCACGCCCAAGGAACTCGCCCGCAGCACGATGGCCAAGTCGCCGGACGACCAAGCCAAACAGCGCACCAAGCGCGTGAAGGAACTCGACGACTTCTTCGCTGAAGCGCACGCCTACGCCAACGCGCGTGGTGTCACGCCCAAGGACGGCAAGCCCGCCCCGAGAGTCCCCGCGTGGGAAGCGGTCCTGCCAGTCGTGCGCGGTGAACTCCCGCTTATCGTCCACGCTGACGACGTTCGCCAAATCAAGGCCGCGCTTTCGTGGTCTGAGTCACGCAAATACAAAATCGCCATCTCCGGCGGACGCGATGCTTGGCGCGTCGCCGACGAGCTGGCCGCAAAGAAAGTCCCCGTCATCTTCGAGTCCACATTCGACCAGCCCGCTCGCGACTCCGATGCCTACGACACACAGTTCAAAGGCGCGGCCACCTTGCACAAGGCGGGCGTGAAGGTGCTCTTCAGCGAAGGGTCGGGGGCCAGCGCGGCCTCCTTCGCGCGTAACGTTCCCTACGCCGCTGCGCAAGCCGTGGCGTTTGGCCTTCCCGAAGCAGAAGCGCTGAAGGGCCTCACGCTTTATCCCGCCCAAGTCCTGGGCCTGGAGAAGCGGCTCGGCTCGCTCGACGCTGAGAAGGAGGCGACCTTCTTCGCCAGCGACGGCAACATCCTCGACCTTCGCAGCAACGTGAAGCGCATGTGGATCGCCGGCCGAGAGGTGCCGCTCGACAGCCGCCACACCCGGCTCTACGAGAAATACAAGGGCCGTCCCACGCCAGCGGCGAAGTGACGCTCGGTCGTAGAGGGGGACACTCTTGTCCCCGGTCAGACGACAAGTGGTTCTGAGCCACGGCGGACAAGAGTGTCCGCCCTACGCCGGCTTGTGCGGCCCCGCCACCAGCAGCAGCCGTGTCTGCTCCGGACGGACGGGCGCGACTGGCTGCCAATCCATCGCCTCGTCCACCGCTTTGCGCATCTGGTCGAACCACCAGTGCGCGCTGGGCAGGCGACGTTGGCGGCGCGCGGCAGGGCGATATGCGGGGGTTGCGTCGGCGAGTGTGAGTTCCATTTGGTGCTTCATAGTTCGTCTTTCTTTTGCACGAACCTACGCGGGCGGCTCGGACATTGGCTGTCCGAGCCAAAGGATTCTCGCGGCGCGAACAGAGTTCTCCGCGCTCCCCGAATAGCGTGAACTTACCGCTGGCAGTTAGTCTCCACTTAGCTACCGTCGCCACAAACCCAAAGGGATCATCGAAGGAACTGTCATGAGCGAAATCTCACCGGCGTTTGTGCGCGAAGTGTATGAACGCCTCACGAAGGAGCTGCGCAAGGTCATCGTCGGGCAAGAGCGCATCATCGATGCTGCTGCTAATCTCGCTCTTCGCGCGCGGCCATTGCCTGATGGTCGGCGTGCCCGGCCTCGCCAAGACGCTGCTGGTCAAGGCGCTTTCCGAGGTGCTGCACCTGAGCTTCAAGCGCATCCAGTTCACGCCCGATCTCATGCCGGCGGACATCATCGGTTCCGAGCTGCTCCAGAAGCGCGACCGGCGGCTGGAGTTCGAGTATCTGCCCGGCCCTGCCTCCGCCAACCTCCTGCTCGCCGACGAAGTCAACCTCACGCCGCCCAAGACCCAGT
>SXTU01000172.1 GCA_005791875.1 Verrucomicrobiales bacterium | reverse complement strand
GCACCCCGCAGCTCAACTTCCAGATGACCCGCCGCCGCCTGCTGCAAGTCGGCGGCATGGGCATGTTCGGCCTGTCGTTGCCCAAGCTGCTCGCTGCCGAGGCCAAGGCCGGCAAGAACCCAATCGCGCGCGCGAAGTCCGTCGTCTTCCTCTTCCAGTGGGGCGGACCGAGCCATCTCGAAACCTTCGACATGAAACCCGACGCGCCCGAGGGCATCCGCGGCTTGCACAAGCCGATGTCGTCCAGCGCCGACGGCATCCAGGTCAACTCGCTCCTTCCGCGCACCGCGAAGGTCATGGACAAGGTCACGCTGATCCGGTCCATGCATCACACGATGAAGAACCACAACTCGGCGGGCTACTACGCGCTCTCCGGGCACGCGCCGGCCACGGATGACCAGCGGCTCAAGGACTCCATTGACCTCTTCCCCGCCTACGGCTCCGTCGTGGACAAGCTCGCGCCGGGCAAGAACCCGGAACTGCCCACCTTCGCCGCGTTTCCCTACACGATCGCGGACGGCTCCATCGTGCCCGCGCAGCACGCGAGCTTCCTCGGCAAGGTCCACGATCCGCTGCTCGTCCTGCGCGACCCGAGCGAGCCGGGCTTCGGCCTGCCGGAACTCAGCCTGCCGGCCAATCTCTCCTTCGACCGCCTCGCTGCACGACGTGAGTTGCAGAAGGTCGTGGATGCGCAAACCCGCTTGCTCGACCACTCGTCCGCCGCCCGGGGCCTGGACGCCTACTACGACAAGGCGCTGGCGATGCTCCACTCCACGAAGCTGCGCGAGGCGTTCAACCTCGAAGCCGAGCCGGCCCCGATGCGCGACGCCTACGGGCGCACGCCCTACGGCCAAAGCTGCCTGCTCGCGCGCCGCCTCGTGGAGTCCGGCGTGAAGTTCGTGCAGGTCTATTTCTCCGAGAGCATCGGCGGGCGCAGCACGACGGATGGCGGCTGGGACACCCACGGCTTCGACAACACGCGGATGTTCCCCATCATCGAGAAGCGCCACCTGCCCATCACCGACCAGACGCTGCCGACGTTCCTGAACGACATGGACTCGCGCGGGCTGCTGAAGGACACGCTCGTCGTCTGGGTGGGCGAGTTTGGCCGCACGCCGCGCATCAACGCGAACATCAGCCGAGACCACTGGCCGCAGTGCTACACGGCGTTGCTGGCCGGCGCGGGCGTGAAGAAGGGCTTCGTCTATGGTGCGTCCGACAAACACGGTGAGTATCCCGCCGACAAGCCCGTGAAACCCGACGACCTCGCCGCGACGATCTACCACCTGCTGGGAATTGACCCGCACACCGAAGTCCGCGACACGCTGAACCGCCCCGTGCCCATCAGCTACGGCAAGGCGATCACGGACGTGATGGGGTGAGCGGCTACTGCAAACTCACGGTGATGGTCTTCTTGTCGTAGCCCAACTGACGCCCGCCGGGTGGCTGGGGAGGCTTGGGGTAGCCCGAGGACGACATCAGTTCCTGCATGGTATCGGGGGTGTTTCCTAAATCCTGCACGCGCTTACGGAGCACTCGGTTGTAGAGGTTCAACTGCGCTTGGTAATCGCCTGGCTGGGCCGGAGCGTAGGCGTTCATGGCTTGTGCCGGCATGAATCGGCGCTCCACGGCCACCGTGAGATCGGCGTCAGGCCGCGGCAGTGGAGTAGCGGCAGCTTTCGGGTCGGCCAGCGCTGATGTCACTGGCGCTTCGCCAGCCCCAGACTGCCCCGCCTGGCCTCCCTCCGCCGGAGCGGCAGCTTCCGATTTCGATTTCCTCCGGCAAGCGGAGGCGCAAAGCAGGACGACCACCGCGAGGGCGACACCAAGGATTCGAGACATAGATGAAAAAGCGTTCAAGGAGCTAGTGCCCGGATAATGTCTGGGATTCCAATGTCGGTGTAGAGAGTTGCCTCCACATGATAATCCCCGTAAATGACCGTGGCCTTTTTGCCATGTCGGAGTGAGAGCACGTTCGCAGTGTTGGCGAACTTGCCATCCTCGATCCACACCCCGGCGGGATTGCTTATGGTCCAAACGCTGGGGTCGTATTCTTTCTGGCCATCCTTGTCGTTGCCTCTTTCCTCTATCCACGCCCACTTTGAGGCCGGCCGCATGACCTGCGCCCCGCGAAACAAGACGATCTGCGTCCGTGCGGTATTAATGTGAGTGTTCATGCCCTGGTTGGGGTTAGTGCCCCCAATTCCGTTGAAGGAATAGGAGAAAGGATAATTGGGACGTCCCGCTGCATAGGAACCAGCATACGGGCCCGTATTCGGGCCACCTCGATTATTCCAAACCTTATCGGAGGCACACCGGAGCATGGAATTTCCGTTGGTTCGGATGGAGTCATCAAGCGGCTGTAGGTATGGCGCGATGGTGCTACCCTTCAAGGGGCGGGGGGTCGAAGCGATGTTGTTGTTCGCTCCAGGCGCAGCCCCGAACTGGTAGTGGAGCGCATCTTCCGGTTGATTGCCGTTCGCATTCTGCGAGGGGCCGGTGAAGAATGTGTCATCAAAGTCCTGGATGTAGAGCGCCGTCGCCAAACCAAGCTGCTTTGTATTGCTTATGCATTGGCTCTGGCCAGCCTTGGCTTTCGCCTTAGCCAGTGCTGGCAGGAGCATCCCCGCCAGAATCGCAATGATGGCGATGACGACGAGCAGTTCGATGAGGGTGAAGCCGACGGTTCCCCGCGGAGGCGAACTATTGGGCTGTGTGGAGATTTTCATTGGTCGGTTGGTTTGTTGGTCTTCGGCTTGTTGGCCAAATCGGGGTAAGCAAGTTTCTACCGAAATAAACCCCTCGCTGTAAAGAGGCATTGTGCAGAAATTGCGCTCGACGAGCGACGTCCCTCACCGCTTCACCCACCGGTAGGCCGTCTGCGCGTTCCCGGCGAAGAATTTCGCCAGCGCCTCCGGCCCCTTCGCGCTGAAGTAGTCGTGAACGATTCCCTGCACCGTCGCTAGCTTCGCGAAGCGCTCGCTCACCGGCCAGTTGCTCCCGTAGATGAGCCGGTCTGGACCGAACGCGTTCCACGCCACGTCCAGCCACGGGCGGTAGAACTCCACGTCGCGCGGCGCGGAGCCGTCGTTCTTGCCGGTGCCCTCGACGAGCGCGGAGACTTTCAGGAAAACTTTCGGGAACTTCGCGGCGGCCTCCAGGTCCGCGCGCCAGGTGGGCGAGACGGTCTTCCCGTCAATGCGCGTGTTCGCCAGATGGTTGATGACGATGCGCAAGGCCGGCAGCTCCTTCGCGAGCCGCGCGACTTCGGGCAGCAAGGCCGGCCCGCCGTTAACGTCGAGTTCGAGGTCCGCGTCGGCGAGGCGTTTGATGTCCGTGACGAAGGACGCGTTGCCAAGGCCGGTGCGCAGAGCGCCTTCATTCACGCGGATGCCCCGGTAGAGCGGGTTTGCTGCGAAGCGCTTCAAGTTGCCCGCGAACGCGTCCTCGCCTGGCTTCAAGTTGCCCACGAAGCCGACGATGAACCTGTCCTTCGCCGCGAGGTCGAGGATCCACTGGTTGTCCTCCAGCAGCGGACTGGCCTCGACGACGACCGTCCCCGTGACCGGTTGCGGCACCTCCTGCGCGCGATAGTTGGCCGGCAGCGTCGGGCGGTAGAGCACCTTGTCGCCCTTGCCCGGCCACGGCACGCCGGTGGGACGCGTGGGGTCGTAGAAGTGCGTGTGCGTGTCAATGATGACGAGCGGCGCAGCCTTCGGCGCGGCGACGAGCGCAGGTGCGACGGCGAGGGCAGCGGTGGTGGCGAGGAACTGGCGACGTGATTTCATGCGTGCTTCGTGTTGCGTGTTGAGTGTTGCGTGACCTGCTCGCGTGGCTGACACGGAACACGCAGCACGCAACACGGATTACTCCGGCGAACCACCGTTCCCGACCCACTGGTCGCGCCGGTGCTTCGCCGTCTCGAAAAACTCGTCCATCGCCTTCGCGTCGCCGACTTCGAGCGCGCGCTGAAACTCCTGCAAGTCCTCGATGAACACGCCCAGCGCGCGGGCGAGGTGCTTGCGGTTCGCCAGCGCGATGTCCCGCCACATCTCCGGCGAGCCGCTGGCGATGCGCGTGGTGTCGCGGAAACCGGTGGCGCAAAGCGCGGGCTGCTCCTTCGGATGCGCGGGACTGAGGACGTAGTTCGCCAGTTCGGCGGCCACGACATGCGGCAGGTGACTCGACCGCGCGACCAAACTGTCGTGCTGGTCCGGCCCGAGCCGCAGCGGCCTGCCACCGATCGCCGCCCAGAAATCCTCCACTTGCTTCACGAACTTCACCGGTGTCTTCGCGCCGGGCGTCACCACACACACGGCCTTCTCATACAAGTCCGCGCGCGCCGCCGCCGGGCCGGTCTTCTCCGCGCCCGCCATCGGATGACTCCCGACGAACTGCGCGCCCGCCTTGGCGCAGAGCGGTTCCAGCTCCGCCACTACGCTGGCCTTCACGCTGCCCACATCGGTCACGAGCGTGCCGGGCTTGAGCGTGCCGGCGAACTGCTCCACCAGCGCCCGCATTTGCGCGATGGGCGTGCAGAGGATGACGAGATCCGAGTCCTTCACCACCGCGAGCAGGTCCGTCGTCGCGCGGTCCACCACGCCGAGCCGCTCGCACTCGGCGACGCTCGCCTCGCGCCGCACGTAACCCTCCACGCGGCCCGCGAGCCGGCGCGCCTTGAGGGCGAGTCCGATGGACCCGCCCAGCAAGCCAACGCCTATAAGGCTGACCTTGTGGAAGTGCATGCGCGGATGATGCGGGGGCGACGGTGAAGTTCAAACGCAATTTGTTTCGAGAAAACCCTGCCCCGGCGCGGCTTGATTTCCTCTAAGAACCCGCCCGTTTCGCTTATCCATGCCGGTGAGCTTGCCGGATACCAACCACACCGAAATCGTCCCGCCGTCGCTCTTCGTGACCACGCGCTGGTCCGTCGTGCTTGCCGCGCGGGAGAAGTCGTCGCCCGAATCAGCGGCGGCGCTGGAGACGCTGTGCCGCGCCTACTGGTATCCGCTCTACGCCTACGTGCGCGGCTCCGGCAACTCGCCGCACAATGCGCAAGACCTGCGCAGGAGTTTTTCGCGCGGCTGCTGGCAAAGGATTACCTGCAAGCCGCCGACCGCGAGAAGGGCCGCTTCCGCACGTTCCTACGCGTCTGCCTCAAGCGCTTCCTTGCCAACGAATGGGACCGGGCGCGCGCCGCCAAGCGCGGCGGCGGCGAGCGCCCCACATCCCTCGACGCCGCGCTCGCCGAGGAGCGCTACGCCACCGAGCTGACCACCGGTGTGCCACCCGACCGCCTCTACGAACGCCAGTGGGCGATGGCCTTGCCCGCCTGCGAAAGTGACCCAGCCTGCCAAATAACTAGCGACGCCTGAATACCTGCTTCCACCGCCCCGTCTCCGTCTGTTTATGGCCAACTTTTACCTATGAAAACACCTTGCTTCTACGTCATCGCAGTGCTCGGCAGTCTGCTCCAAGCCGCCGCCCAAACCCCCGAGTGGATCTGGCACGCCAACGCCGGCAAGGCTCCCGGCAACAACGAGCGCCGCTTCTTCCGCAAGACCTTCACCCTCGACGCCAAGCCCACCAAGGCCACACTCGCCGCCTCCGTGGACAACGAGGGCACCGCCTTCGTCAACGCCAAGTCCGTCGCCACCATCGTCTCGTGGGAGCAGGCCATTTCCGTGGACGTGACGGCCGACCTCAAGGCTGGCGAGAACATCCTTGCCCTGCGCGGCATCAACGAGGGTGGCGCGGCGGGCGTCGTTGCGCGGCTGGAACTCACCTTCGCCGACGGCAAGAAGCAGTCCATCGTCACCGACCTGACTTGGCTCGCGCACAATGAGGACGTCGTCGGCTGGCAGACGGCGGACTTCAAGAACCAGGGTTGGGAGAAGCCCATCTCCGTCGCCAAGCTCGGCGCGGGTCCGTGGGGCGACGTGCTGGCTTCCGCCGCGCCGGGTTCGGCGAAGGGCGCACCGAAGGCCGCTGCCAAACGCGAGGCCACGCCCGCCGAAGCGCTCTACACGCTCGCAGGTTTCAAGACCGAGTTGCTTATGAGCGGTGAGCCGGAGGAAGGTTCCTGGGTCAATCTCTGCAAGGACAACAAAGGCCGGCTCATCCTCAGCCCGCAGTATCGCGCGAACAATCCCGACGGCGGCCTGCTCCGCGTCACGCTCGGCAAGGACGGCAAGGTCGCGAAGCGCGAGTTCATCGCCAAGCCGCTCTACGACGCGCAGGGGATGACCTTCGCCAACGGCGCGCTCTGGGTCGTGGTAAACAAATACTCGACCACCTTCACCTCCGGCCTCTACCGCATCACCGACGACGGCAGTGATACCTGGTCGAAGATTGAACTCATTAAGGCGCTGCCCGGCGGCGGCGAGCACGGGCCGCACGCGGTGGAGCTTGGTCCCGACGGCAATCTGTGGGTCATGGCCG
>SXTU01000171.1 GCA_005791875.1 Verrucomicrobiales bacterium | reverse complement strand
TGCTGATCTTCGAGCGCATCCGCGAGGAGCTGGCCGCCGGCAAGTCCCTGCGTGGTGCGATCAACGCGGGCTACGACCGCGCGTTTGGCACCATCTTCGACTCGAACCTCACCACGCTCATCGCCTCAGTCCTGCTCATTTACCTCGGCACCGGCCCGGTCAAGGGCTTCGGCGTCACGCTCACCATCGGCATCTCGGTGAGCATGTTCACCGCGCTGTGGGGCACGCGCCTGATCTTCGACTGGCTGCTGGCCAAGAATCTTCTCAAGAGCCTTTCCATGCTGCACCTCGTCAAGGGCAGCAACATTGACTTCATGAAATGGGCCAGGCCCGCGTTCATCGCGTCGTGGGTCGTCATCATCGTCGGCATCGGCTACGGCGTGACGGTGCGCGGCTCTGGAGCCTTCGGCGTGGACTTCAAGGGTGGCGACGCCCTGATGTTCACCTTCGACCCCGCCAAGCGCCCCGAGACCGACCAGCTCCGCAAGGTTCTCGCGAACGCCGAACTCGGCGGCAAGAAGATCGGCGAGGTCACAATCCAGTTTCAGAAGCACGCCGCCGAGGGCGAGCGGCTGCGCATCACCGCGCCCAGCGGCACCGGCGAAGTCGTCAAGGAGTCGCTCGTGAAGGGCTTCCCCGAGGCGAAGTTCAACCTCAAACAGTCGCGGCAGGTCGGCGCGGTCATCGGGCAGGAGATTCTCCGCACGGCGCTGCTGGCGCTGGGATTGTCGCTGTTCGGCATCTTGGCTTACGTGGCGTTTCGCTACGAGTTCAGCTTCGCCGTCGGCGCGGTGCTGGCAGTGACCCACGACGTGCTGATGACCATCGGCATCTATTGTCTCACGGAAGTCTGGGGCGAGGGCCGGCAGTTCAACGCCACGAGCGTCGCCGCCATCCTCACCATCGTCGGCTTCTCGATCAACGACACCATCGTCATCTTCGACCGCATCCGGGAGGACCTGAAGCTGGGCATCCGCGGCACGTTCTCGGAGATCCTGAACCGCGCGTTGAACCAGACCCTGAGCCGCACGATCATCACCAGCGGCACGGTGTTCCTCGCCACGCTCGTGCTCTACATCTTCGGCGGCGGCGTGATCAACGACTTCGCCTTCATGTTCCTGGTCGGCGTCGTCACCGGCACTTACTCCTCGATCTACATCGCCAGCGCGATCGTCCTCTGGTGGCACAAGGGCCAGCGCCCCGACATCGGTGGCAACAACGTGGCGATCGGCGTCGCCGAGACGGCGGGTGAAGTGCGGGTGGGATGATGTTCCTGTGACCGGGCTGCGTCGGTGGAATGACCAATTCCCAATGACAAAGGTCCGGCGGCCACGCGGGGGCATTGGGGCTTGGGCATTCATTGGGCATTGGACATTGGGCACTGGACATTTCTGATGGGCATCATCGAAATCACCGCGTGGCACTACGCAGGCTTCATCGCCGCCGTGCTGGTCTTCCTCGCGCTCGACCTCGGCGTCTTCCACCGCGAAGCGCACGTCGTGAAGTTCCGCGAGGCGCTGGCGTGGACCGCGCTGTGGTTCGCCATGGCGATGTGCTTCGCCGGCCTCGTCAAGGCCTTCCGGCCCCGGGGCGAGGCCATCGAGTTCGTCACCGGCTACATCATCGAGTTGAGCCTCTCGATGGACAACGTCTTCGTCATCGCGCTCATCTTCGCCTACTTCCGCGTGCCGCTGGCGCACCAGCACCGAGTCCTCTTCTGGGGCATCCTCGGCGCGCTCGTCATGCGCGGCGTGATGATCGGCGCGGGCGCGGCGCTCATCAAACAGTTCCACTGGATGCTCTACGTGATGGGCGGCTTCCTCATCTTCACCGGCGTCAAGATGCTCTTCGTGGACGACGACGGGGTGCATCCGGAGAAGAACCTGATCATCAAGCTGGCGAAGAGATTCTTCCCCGTGACGCATGACTTCGACGGTCAGCATTTCACCGCGAAGCTGGACGGGCGCACCGCGCTGACGCCCCTCGCCCTCGTGCTTGTAATGGTGGAGACCACCGACCTGATCTTCGCCGTGGACTCCATCCCTGCCATCTTCGCCGTGACGCAGAACACGTTCATCGTCTTCACCTCGAACGTCTTCGCGATCCTCGGATTGCGCTCGCTCTACTTCGTGCTGGCAGGAGCCATCGGCTACTTCCGGTATCTGAAGATCGGACTTTCCCTCGTGCTCGTCTTCATCGGCGTGAAGATGCTGCTGGGCATCTGGGAAATTCAAATCCGCTCCGGCGTCTCCCTGATCGTCGTCGCGGCCATCATCCTCGTCTCCATGGGCATCTCCATCTGGGCCGCCCGGCGGGAAGGAAAGCCTTTGCCGGAGTGAGTCAGGCCGCCTTCCCGGTCTTCACCAGGATTTCCTGCTTCGCCATTTCTGCGAGGTCTTCAAACGCGCGGAGACTCGCCTCGGTGAACTGGCGCGGTCGCGTGTCCACGAAGCAGAGCGTGCCGATGCAGCTTCCGTCCGGGAGTATCAGCGGATAGCCCGCGTAAAAGCGGATGCGCGCGTCTTCCGTCACCAGCGGGTTCTCGGCGAAGCGCGCGTCCAGCAGCGTGTCCGGGATGATCAACTTCTGCCGAAGCACGACGACATGCGCGCAGAAGGCGACTTCGCGCGGCGTCTCCTTCGAGGTGAGCCCTTGGCAGGACATGAACCACTGGCGGTTCTCGTCCACGAACGAGATGTAGGCGATGGGCACGTCCGCCAGCACCTTGGCGAGGCGCGTGATGCGCTCGAATCGCTCCTGCGGCGCGGTATCCAGCAGGTTCAGCCCGCGCAAGGTCGCGAGCCGCTGCACTTCATCCACCGGCTTCGCGGCGCGTTGCCAGCGGCAGGTGGTGCGCATGATCCACGCCTGCATGTGCGTGCGGGCAAAGGTCGGGGAGAACGGCGGCGTGAGCCAGTCGGTCACGCCGGCGGCCTGCCCCGCCGCGCGGCTCTCCTCGGACGCGAGGATCACCACAGGCACATCGTTCCCGTCCCCCGGCTCGGCACGGCGCAAGGCGCGGCATACGGCGAAGTTGTCGTTGCCGGACAGCGATTGCTCGACGATGACCAGCGAGGGATGTTGCTCACGCGCCATTCGCAACGCGCTCTCACCATCGCCCGCCTCGATCACGCGCAGCCGGTGCGAACGCGCCGCCTCCGAGAGCACTCGGGCCAGGCCTCGATCCGAGACAGCGAGCAGGACCGAATGCTCCATCACGCCCGATGGTTCCGTGGCGACTGCGGACGGAGCGGCTCCGATGGCGGGCGTTTCGCTTTGCTGAGCCTCGTCCGCCGCCAGTTCGACCACCATGCCGTCGGCAGCACCGAAGACCTCCAGGGGCGAGGTCGCATCCGCCTTCGCCGTGCGCACAGCCGCGACGAGTTGGTCAATCGCGTCGTCGTCGCGCAGTGGGTCGTGGTGCGTGAAGGCGAGGCGTTTCGCACCGGCGGCGCGGCACACGTCCATCGCGTATTCCATCGTGCTGTGGCCCCAGCCGATCTTCTGCGGGTATTCGGCCGCGGTGTATTGCGAGTCGTGGACCACGAGGCCGGCCTCGGTGAGGAACTCGACGTGTCGGCGATCGCGCGGGTTGAACTTGCGCGCTGCCACATCCGCCGGTTGCGAGAACGGCTCGTGGTCGCACGCATAGACGACCGTCGCGCCGCCGGATTCCATGCGATAGCCAAGCGTGAGCGCGGGGTGGTTGAGATACCGAGTGGATATCTTGATGTCCTCGATCTGAAACACGCCCTCGACCAGTTCGTGATAGCGGATCTTCGCGCCCATCGCCTCCAGCGCGATGGGGAAGTAGGTGTATTGCATCTGCCCCGCGAGCGTCTCGCGCAAGGATTGCCCCAGCCCTCGCGGCGCGTAAATGTCCCACTCGTTGCCGGGCACGAAGAACGGCGCGAAGAACGGCAGTCCCTGGATGTGGTCCCAGTGCGTGTGCCCGATGAGGATGCTGCCGCGAATCGGCTTCTTTCCGCTGGCCATCAGCGCGCACCCGAGGTCGTGGATACCGGTCCCGCAATCGAGCACCAGCAGCGTGCCGGCAGCGGACGTGACCTGCACACAGGAGGTGTTGCCGCCATACCGGACGGTGGCGCGGCCGGGTTTGGCGAGCGAACCGCGCGTGCCCCAGAACTGCACGCGCAACGCGGGTTGGGTTTGGGAATCCATGCGGGCGAGTCTTTGGCGCAGCCATCGCCAGTCAAGTGCATTGTGGAATCCGAGGGTTCGCAATCTCAACTTCATCGTCGCCGCGCCAAGTCACTTCGGTAGTATGCAGCCCATGCGTCACCAACTTCTTCTGGTCTTCTGCCTCTCCGCCCTGACCACATCGCTTCGTGCTGACGACTGGCCGCAATGGCTCGGCCCGCAGCGCGACGGCCACTGGCGCGAGACGGGCATCGTCAAATCCTTCCCCGCCGGCGGCCCTCCCGTGCGCTGGCGCACGCCCATCGGTTCGGGCTACACGGGACCGGCGGTGGCAGGCGGACGCGTCTTCCTGACTGACCGCGTGCTGACGCAGGGCGCGAAGAACCCGTCGAACCCATTCAATCGCGGCGTCATCCCCGGCAACGAACGCGTGCTCTGCCTCGACGAGGCGACCGGGAAAATTCTCTGGCAGCACGAATACGAATGTCCCTACGACGTGAGCTATCCCGCCGGCCCACGCGCCACGCCGGTCGTCAGCGGCGGCAGAGTCTGGACGCTCGGCACCGAGGGACATTTGTTCTGCCTCGACGCGCAGGACGGGAAGGTCATCTGGTCGCGCGAATTCAAGAAGGACTTCAACGCGAAGACGCCCATCTGGGGCTTCGCCGCGAACCCGCTGCTCGACGGCAACAAGCTCATCTGTCTCGTCGGCGGCGAAAGCAGCGTGGCGATGGCCTTCGACAAAGACACGGGCAAGGAACTCTGGCGCGCTCTGACCGCGAAGGAGCCGGGCTACGCGCCGCCGATGATTTTTCAAGCTGGCGGCAAGCGGCAGCTCATCATCTGGCATCCCGAGTCGCTCAACTCGCTCGATCCAGAGACAGGCAAGGTCTATTGGAGCGAACCTTTCGCCGTCCGCTCCGGACTCACGGTTCCCGCGCCGCGCGTGCTGGGTGACAAGCTCTTCATTACCTCATTCTACAATGGCCCGCTGATGCTCAAGCTCGCCGCCGACAAACCCGCCGCCGAAGTTATCTGGCGCGGCACGAGCAGCAACGAGCGCAACACCGACAAGCTCCACGCCATCATGTGCACACCGTGGTTCGAGGACGGCCACATCTACGGCGTGTGCAGCTACGGCCAGCTCCGCTGCCTCAAGGCGGACACCGGTGAGCGACTCTGGGAGACCTTCAAGGCCACTGGTGCGACGGGCGCGGACGGCGGGCGCAACGATCGCTGGGCGCACGCCTTCCTCATCAAGCATGCCGACCGCTTCTTCATCCCAAACGAGAAGGGCGACCTCATCATCGCGAAGCTCTCGCCGCAGGGTTACGAAGAAATCAGCCGCGCCCACCTGCTCGAACCGACCGGCAACGCCGGCGCGCGCCCCGTGGTCTGGTCACACCCCGCCTTCGCGAACAAGCGCGCCTACATGAGGAATGACAAGGAACTCATCTGCGTGGACTTGGCGGAGGGCGCGAAGTTGCCGCCGAAGTGAGGAGGCGGAGGTTTTGGCCTCAGATGAAACACAGATTGAACACAGATGGGCAAGGCAAAGTGGCCGTATCTGTGTTTCATCTGTGGCCAAGAATCTCAGCACCCGCAGGGCTTGCGCCGCGAGCGCTTGGCCTTGTCGTGCGAATGCCCGGCCTGTTGGCAGTCGGGGCAGACGCCGAAGAACTCCAGCTTGTGCGTCACGGTCTTGAACCCGTGCGCGGCGGCCACGCGCGCCTCCAGCTCCGCCGCGAAGCAGTCGTCAATCTCCACGATGTCCGCGCAGCAGGTGCAGACGAGGTGATGGTGATGCGCGTGCTTGTCGCCGGTGACCAACTCGAAGCGCGCCACGCCGTCGCCAAAGTCGAAGCGCTTCACCATGCCCATCTCCTCCAGCAGGTGCATGGAGCGGTAGATGGTCGCCAGGTCGCAGTCGCCCTTGCCCAGCGCACCGTGGATTTCCTTGTTCGTCATCGGGTGCCGATGCTCGCGCAGCAGCGCGAGGATGGCCTGTCGTGGCCCGGTGACGCGCTGGGATTTTTGCCGCAGCCGTGAAGTCAGCTCGGCCAACGGCTCGGCGGCGTGGTCGTGCGCGTGGGAGTGGGCTGACTTCTTCATGCGGTGGTGGGTCTGTTCAACCACAATTTGCTCACCAGCAGTGAGCCAATAAACACCGCGATGCAGGCCATCACGATGGCCGGGCCGCAGGGGATGTCCCAGTGGTAGCTCGCCACGGTGCCGGCCGCGCCGCCGAACAGGCCGATGACGAGGCTGAGGATGATTTGTTGGCGCAGGTTGCGCGCGAGGTTGCGCGCGGCGGCGGGCGGGATGACGACAAGCGAGGTGACGAGGATGATGCCCAGCAGCCGGATGCTCAGGGACACGACCACGGTGAGCACGAGCACGAAGGCGTAGTTCAGCCAGCGCGTGCGCACGCCGCAGACGTGCGCGAGGTCTTCGCTGGCAGTCAGCAGCGCCAGCGGACTCAACTTCGTGAACAGCCATGCGCCGATGGCGGCGCACAACACCACCGCGAGCCAAACGTCGTCCGGGCCGACGCTGAGGATGTCGCCGAAGAGGTAGCGGTGCAGCTCCCCGCGTTTGTTCTTCAGCATGCTCAACACGATGATGCCGAACGCCACCGAGCCGGAGAGCAGCAGCGCCATGATGGTGTCGGTAAGCAGGTCGGTGTGCTCCTTGAGCCAGAGAATCGCCGCCGCCACGAGCAGGCTGAAGAGCACCATCGGCCACGTCGGGTCTTCGAAGCCGAGCAGAAAGCCCAGCGCGATGCCGGCCAGCGCGCCGTGCGCGATGGTGTCGCTGAAGAAGGCCATGCGCCGCGCGGTGACGAACACGCCGAGCAGCGCGCACAACGGCCCCATGACGACGGCCACCGCGAAGGCGCGGAGCATGAAGGGTTCGATGTCAGAGAAGATGTTCATTGGACAGTCCCTCCGCCGGGGCCGTGCGAATGGCCGTGGTGCTGATACGGCGTGACGTTCAGGCCGTAGGCTTCCTTGAGCGAGTCAGCGCTCATCACGTGCTCGGGCGTGCCTTCGCAGCAGACGACGCCGTTAAGCGCATAGACCCACGAGGCATGGCGATAGACCATCGAGAGGTCGTGCGAGACGAGCACGACCGTGAGTTTGTGGCGGCGATGCACTTCGCCGATGAGGTCGTAGAAGGATTCTTCGCCAGGTGAGTCCACGCCGGCGGTGGGCTCGTCGAGGAGCTGGAGGTCGGGCTGTTTCAGCAGCGCGAAGACGATGAGCACGCGCTGGAGCTGGCCGCCGGAGAGCGCGGCGATGGGGCGGTCGAGCAACGACTCGGCGCCCAGCTCGGCCATCGCGGCGCGGAGGCGGTCGTCGGTGTCGCGGTGGCGGTGCCAGAACCAGTGCTGCGTCTCGCGCAGGCGCAGGGCGAGGAATTCGCGGACGCTGAGGATGAAGCTGCGGTCCAGCGCGAGGCGCTGCGGGACGTAGCCGACGCGTGGGAGGGCCTTCTTCAAGTTGCTCTCGCCGAAGAGGCGGACATCGCCGGAGTCGGGCTTTTGCAGGCCGACCATGGCGCGCAGGAGCGTGGTCTTGCCAGAGCCGTTCGGGCCGATGAGCGCGACGAGCTGCCCGCGATGCAGGTGGATGTTCACGCCGCGTAACACCTGTTGGCCGCCGAGCGTGACGCGCAAATCGCGCACGGAGACGGCGATGTCAGCGGCGGAGTGGCTGCAGGTGGTGTGGGTCACTTCAAATGCTTCAGCAGCGTGTTCAGATTCCGGCGCAGGCCATCCTCGTAGGCGGTGGGGTTGAGCGGGCCGGTTTCGAGGGTGTCGAGTTCGGCGAGCGGGATGCCGGTGTCCTTCGAGATGCGCTGGGCGAGCTTGGGCGAGAATTGCGGCTCGGTGAAAATGATTTTCACGCCTTTCTCGCGGATGACTTTTTGCAGGGCGGCAAGGTATTTGGGCGACGGCTCGACATCGGGGACTTCCTCGATGACGCCGATGAGGTCGAGGCCGTAGCGGCGCGTGAAGTAGGGAAAGGCGTGGTGGTAGGTGACGATGCGGCGGCCCTTGGCGGGCGCGAGCGCGGCGGCGAGGTCGCGGTCGAGGGCGTGCAGGCGCTCGACGTAGCGGGCGGCGTTGGCGGCGTAACCGGTGGCGTTCTTCGGGTCGGCCTTTTGCAGGGCGGCGAGGATGTTCGTGACGGCGTGCGCAGCGAGCGTGGGGTCCAGCCAGAGATGGGGATTGGGGCCGTCGTGGTGGTGATGGCCGTGCTCGCCGGGCAGGTGGATGTGCGGGAGTTCGGTGATGAGGCGGGCCTTCGGGACACCGGCGAAGGCTTCGATGACGGTGGCAGTCTTCGCGCCCTTCGCGGCTTTCATGGCCTTGGCGAGCCAGTCTTCCATGCCGTGGCCGTTGATGACGAAGATCTGCACGCCGGAGAGCTTGCGGAGGTCGCGCGGGGCGAATTGGTAGTCGTGCGGGCCGACGTTGGCGGGGAGGAGGTTTTCGACTTCAGCGAGGTCGCCGGCGATGTTCGCGGTGAAGCAGTAGACGGGGAGGAAGCTGGTGAGGACGCGGAGCTTGGCAGGTTGGGCGGCGCGGGTGCAGAGGGAGAATGCGACCGATGGGATGAACGCCAAGGCCAACAAGCGGCGTCGCGGTGAAGGCGAAGCTATTCTCCCTCTCCCGCCGGGAGAGGGAGAAAGGTCGGCGGCGCTCGGCGTGAACGGAAGCTGGTTCATTTGAGGATTGATACCGGGCGGCGACGCTTCATGCAAACTGTTTGCAGGCGATGGACACAAAAACTCCGCCTCGGCACGGGGCCAGAGGCGGAGGGTGAAAGCCTACTTCATCAGCAGCATCTGGCGGGCGCGCTTGATGGCGGTCGTCACGCGGCGCTGGAATTGCGCGGGGAGACCGGTGTATTTGCGCGGCAGGATGCGGCCGTTGTCGGTGACGAACTGCTTCAAGAGGGTGACGTTCTTGTAGTCGATCGCGTCGAGCGTGAACTCCAGCTTGGGTTTGGGACGGGGAGCACGCTTCTCCGTGCTGCGGCCTTTGGCGTCCTTCTTGTCTGTGTGGGTCTTGCGGGGCATAGAGCTTACTTGATTTCGCGGTGCAACGTGTGACGGCGCAGCGCGGGATTGTATTTCTTCTTCTCCACCTTCTCCTGCTGCAGCTTTTTGTTGCGGCTGGTCTGATAGCGGGAGGGGGACTTGCCTTCCTTGCGCGCTTCAGTGCATTCGATGGTTACGATTTCACGGGCCATAAATTATTCCTTTTCCTTCGCGGGTTTCTCTTCGGCTTCCTCCACGTCGCTGTCGTCAATGTCTGCCACAGCGGTGGATTCCATCGATCCGAGGGCGGCGAGACGCTTCTGACGTAGCGCGCCCTCGCGCTCGAGCTGCGCCTGCGCCTGGACAGTGAAGCGCGTCCATGGGATTGCTTCGAGGCGCGCCCTTGGAATGCTCTTGTTGGTCAGTTCGCAGACGCCAAAAGTGCCGCGCTCGATGCGCTTGAGCGCCTCCTCGATCTCGTAGATCGCGTCCTGGTCAGACGAAAGGAGGCTGAGGGCGAAATCGCGGTCGAAGTTGTCGGTGCCGGAGTCGCCCATGTGTAGGCTGTAGCTCTCCATCTGGGTGGCGGACTCCTTGGCGAGGCCGTTCATCTGGCTGCGGAGACGCTCGCGGAGGTCGAGCAGCGTGTTGTAATAACCCTGCCACTCCGACTTAATCTTCACTTTGCCGTTGGGCGTCCACATGACGGCCTGCTTCGACGCCAGCTTGGGGCTGGCCTTGCCGAGGATCGCGGCGAGCGTGGCGGAGCCGACGTTCTTGGCTTTCCTGGCCGGGGTCACCGGCTTCTTGGTAATCTTCTTCTTCTTAGTCACAGCACAAAACTTGTTTTCCCTCGCGCGGCCTCGTGATTTTCAACGTGCCGAGCGGGCCCGCCCGCAAAAGAGTGCGCGAATGTAACAAGGTCGAGCTTTTGTGCCACAAAAATTTTCGGGAATCTTGAAGCGAGGTTTCACACCACGAAAACGCCTTCTGGACAGGGCGAAATGCGCCGCCACCAGCGCCCCAACCGCAGCCACCCACAGTCGGGAAAACCGCTCGCCACCTCCCGCTAGAGGACGTTCGCCGCCAGCTCGGCAAGCTCGGAGCGTTCTCCTCGTTGCAGTTCGATGTGCGCGGCGATGGGCTGGTCGCGGAACTTGCTGATGATGTAGTTGAACCCGTTCGAGGAGCTGTCCACGTAAGGATTGTCGATTTGATACGGATCGCCGGTGAAGACAATCTTCGTCCCGCTGCCGACCCGTGTGACGATGGTCTTGACCTCGAGAGGCGTGAGGTTCTGCGCCTCGTCTATGATCATGAACTGGTTGGCGATGCTGCGGCCTCGGATGTAGCTCAACGCCTCGACGACGATGGTGCCGCTACGGAGAAGGTCACTGCTTCGGCGATGATCGTTGCCCATGTTCAGGTCGCTGAGGAGCTCGAGCGCGTCGTGGATGGGCTGCATCCATGGGCCGAGTTTTTCTTCAAGCGAGCCGGGCAGGAAGCCGAGCTCCTTGCCCATCGAGATGGTCGGGCGCGCGACGACGAGGCGGCGGAACTCGCGGTCCATCACGGCCCGTTTCAGGCCGGCTGCCATGGCCATGAGCGTCTTGCCGGTGCCGGCCTTGCCCATGAGTGTGACGAGCTTGATGCGGTCATCGAGCAGCGCGTCGAAGGCGAAGTGCTGTTCGCGGTTGCGCGGCTTGATGCCCCAAACGCCCTCGCGCACGTCAATGATCGGCACGAGCTTTTTGCCGGTGGCGTCCACCTTCGCGAGCATGGTGCGCTTCTGGTTCCCGCTCTCAGTGAGCGTGCAATACTCGTTCGGGAAATACTGGCGGTTCGTGGGCAGTGGCAATTCGTCGTCTGCGCGGAACCTCACGATCTGCTCCGGGCTGACCACCATGTCGAACATGCCGGCATACAAATCCTGCAGCCTGATGCGGTCCGTCTCGTAGTCCTCGGCGGACAGCCCGTGCGCGTCGGCCTTGATGCGGAGGTTGATGTCTTTGCTCACAAGGACTGTGGAAACTTCCGGCGTGCGCTGCTTCACGGCGAGCGCGTGGGCCAGGATGCGGTTGTCCACGTTCTGAACTGTCGTGTGCAGGCCGCTGCTGCCGTTGCCAGGTCCGCAGTTCTTGCTGTCCAGCAGGATGCGCAGATGCCCGCCGTTCTGGAGCGTGACGCCCTCGCTCAAGCGACCCGTGCCACGCAGGCTGTCGAGCATCCGCGACACGCCGCGCGCGTTTTGGCCCAGCTCGCTGGAGTCGCGCTTGAAGCGGTCAATCTCCTCCACGACCTCGATGGGGATGAGGACATTGTTGTCCTTGAAGTTGAGGAGGGAGTTCGGGTCGTGGAGCAGGACGTTGGTGTCGAGGATGTAGTTTTTCACATTCATAATTCAAACAATGCGCCCCGCCGCCGCGCCGCCGCCCGGCAGAAACGCCGGAGCCGGTCACGCGGGACGGTCCTTGGGAGATGAACCATCAGCTGGAGAAGTCTGTGGCCCGGGCCTTGGTCATGTGCACATGCCACGCGCGGATTTGCGTGTGCGCGGCGGGCAGCTCGTATCGCCCGGAGGCAAGGAAGTTTCCAAGCATCCCGTAGAGATCGAAGTCCACAAAGCGCGGCCGGTCACCCAGCAGGAACGGCTTTTCCAGCAGCATCTGCTCGTAAGGGATGAGCCGCTCCTCAAGCTGCTTCAGCAGGATCGGCTGTTCCTCGCGCCAGCGCTCCAGGCAACCGCCCCCAAACTTTCGTTCCTTGTGCCGCACGAACGCCAACCGCTCCTTCGCAGGGATCACCGCGCGATAGTAAACATCGTTGAGCCTGAACCCAAGCCCCTCGATCTCATCCTCGATGTGCCGCCAGAGAATTGTCTGCAAGCCGCGCAGTTGCGGCGGGAACAGCCCCAAGCCCAGCTTGTTGTCCAAGTATTTGGCGATCACCTGCGAATCGTCCCCAGTCTCGAAAATGACCTGCTGTCCGTCGCGGATGATGGGCACCTGGTAGTAGCGCTCGCGCGTGATTTTCCAGACCAGCGAGCGGTCTGTGTTCGGTATGTTGGTGGTCTTGAAGCGCACTCCCGAGAACTCCAAGATACCCCGCTGCACGATGCAGAAGGGACTCCACGGAAACTGGATCAACTCAATCATTCAGCCAGTGCTGGCGGCGTTCTTACTCATCCTGCTTGCTCGCAAATCTAGGACTGGCTCCCCATCGAGACAAGCGGAAGTTTCACTGAAAGGTTCGTCGGCGGTTGAACACCGCCACTTGGACGCGCTCGCCCGAACCACACGCGATTAGCCGATCCAGTTGCCCAAGATATTTGATTGTGCGACGCCCGCACCACCGTAGAATGCCGCCGGACGAGAGCCGCAAATCCGCTTCGCTCTCCTCCGGACACAGGCTGGATGCACAGGCGGCCGGGGACGGTCGCCTGTTCGTTTCGGCAGGCAAACCTCCCGAGTTCTTCTAGCGCGTCCAGCCCTGTGCCGCCAACGACTGACCGCGAATGCAACGTCACAAATCATCCGCGCCCGCCGGGAACCGCCCGGCCAACGACAACGCCCGCCTGCTCGCCCGCGTGGAGACGCGGCGCGTGTTCGATGCGCTCGAGGACTTCCTCGCGCACACGCTGACCGCACAGGAGCCGGAGTCGGCGGCGCTGTTTCTGGAGAAGATTGTCGCTCGGCTGCGCGAGGCTGGGCTTGAGGTTCCGCACACGGTCCAGACGCCTTACGTGAACACCATCCCGGTCGAGGACCAGCCGGCCTATCCGGGCGACTGGCAGATGGAGGTGAAGATCAAGAACCTCATCCGCTGGAACGCGATGGCGATGGTCGTGCGCGCCAACTCGCACACGAACGTCGGCGGGCACATCTCCTCGTTCGCTTCGAGCGCGACGCTGTATGACGTGGCGTTCAACAACTTCTTCCGTGGCCGCACGGACGACTTCAACGGCGACCTCGTTTACTTTCAAGGCCACGCGTCGCCGGGCGTTTATGCCCGCGCGTTTCTGGAGCGGCGGCTGGACGAGAAGCAACTCGATAACTTCCGCCAGGAACTGGCCGAGGGCGGCGGGCTTTCGTCCTACCCGCATCCGTATCTGATGCCGGAC
>SXTU01000170.1 GCA_005791875.1 Verrucomicrobiales bacterium | reverse complement strand
CAAGGTCAACGTCTATGCCGACAACTGGTTCGCGCTCTTCATCAACGGCGAACTCGTCGCCGTGGACTCCATCAAGTTCACGCCCCACAACGTCGTCAGCGTGGACCTCCTGCCCGAATACCCCATGACCATCGCCGTGCTCGTGAAGGACAACGCCGACCCCAAGACCGGTCTGGAATATGGCAGCAGCATCGGCGACGGCGGCTTCGCCCTCAAGTTCAGCGACGGCACCGTGTCGAACGCGAGGTGGAAGGCTAAAAGTTTCTTCCGGGGACCGCTCAACGGCGACGTGCAGAATCCGCAGGTCGAGCACACGCCGATTCCCGACGGCTGGTGGAAGCCGGACTTCGACGACCGCCAGTGGGCCAACGCGACCGAGCACACCGAGGAGCGCGTGAACCCCAAGCAGCCGTTTTACGACGCGGATTTCAAGGGCGTGAAGTTCATCTGGACCAGCGACCTCGACCTCGACAACACCGTCATCTTCCGCACGCGCATCGAGAAACTCGGCTGGGTGAAGCGCTGGAACACCAAGCCCGACCTGGACATTTCCGGTGCGCCGTTCAAGTGAGCCAACTACTTTGCCGCCATGAACTCTCCACTTCTTTTCCTGCTGGCCGCGCTGCTGCTGGCGCTGGCCGAGCCGATAGCGCACGCCCACCTCATCGGCGAAGACGCGCATGACTCCGCCGCGCCGCACTATGACTTCAGCGTCCGGCCGCCGGGAGCCATCACGCTGCGCGGCGCACAACTGCGAGCGGACACCGTGCTCCTCGCGCAGGCCACGCGCCCGGTGAAGGCCGTTGCGCCTGCCGGCTTGCCGCCGCAGGCCACGGCGTTTCAGGCGTTCGCACCGAAGGTCAGCGTCCGCGCGGACGGGCAGTTTCTTTACGTCGAGTCGGACGGGATGCCCGCGCACAACATGATGGTGGGCATTACCGCGTGGCAGCAGCAGGTGCCGTTGCCGCAGCCTTACACGGGCGCAAACGCGTGGCGCGTCCCGCTCAACCCCGTGCCAGCCAAGACGCCGGCTTCCATCAAGAACCGCTTCCTGCGCGGGGCCATCGCGCTCGCGGCGAATGGCATTCCCATCTTCAACCCGCAGAACAATCGCGGCGAAGTTTCCGCCGAGATTGGCGAGCTGGACCAATGGGGCGGCCACTGCGGTCGCGCGGATGACTACCACTATCACGCCGCGCCGCTGCACTTGCAGGCCGTGCTCGGCAAGGACCAGCCCATCGCCTACGCGCTGGATGGCTATCCCATTTTCGGCCTCACGGAGCCGGACGGCTCCGCGCCCGCGCAGCTCGACGCCTTCAACGGCCACACCACGACCGCGCTCGGCTACCACTACCACGCGTCGCTCAAGTATCCTTACGTGAACGGCGGCTTCCACGGCGAGGTCGTCGAGCGCGACGGCCAGGTGGACCCACAACCCCGTGCGGGCGGCGTGCGCGAGGCGTTGCAAGCCCTGCGCGGCGCGCGCATCACGGGCTTCACCGCGAAGGACGGCAAGGTGTTCAGCCTGAAATACGAGGTCGGCGCGGAGACGCGCTTCGTGAACTACGCGTTGCTCGACGGGGGCGCGGTGAAGTTCGACTTCGTGGACGGTCGCGGTCAGACGCACACGGAAACCTACTCGCCGCGCCAGCGCGGCCCCGGCGGCGGCGAGCGTCCGCCCGGCGAGCCGAAGGGTAAGGGCAAGAAAGGCCCCGGCCAAAGCCCGCCGCCGCCGGAACGCAACGCCAGCGCCAGCCCGGCAACGGTGAACTTCACGGCCCGGCACAGCGGCAATCTCGTGTTGAGCAGTTCCGTGGTGAAGGAAGGCGGCGCGTTGCCCACCGAGTTCACCGGCGATGGTGCGGGAGTTTCACCTCCGCTGGAATGGCGCGGCGCACCGGCGGGCACGAAGAGCTTCGCCGTCGTGATGGACCATCTCGCGCCCGGCAACGACCTGAAGTGCTACTGGACGCTCTGGGACATCCCCGCCACCGCGACGAGCCTGCCCAAGAACGCACGCGACCTCGGCACACTCGGTGCGGGCTTCAAGGGCCAGCCCGGCTACGAACCGCCCCACTCGCAGGGACCGGGCGAAAAGCGTTACACCATCCACCTCTACGCCCTCTCCGCCGCGCCGCCGTTGCCCGCCGCCCGCAACGTCACGCGCGATACCCTGCTCGCCGCTATCAAAGACCTCGTGCTCGACAGCGCGGACCTGAACGTGACTTACACGCGGCCCGGCGGCGCAGGCGGCAAAGGCAAACCCAACCCCACGAAACCATGAACCGAATTCTCACTTCCCTTCTGCTAGTCGTCGGCGCGGCAGGCATCGCCAGCGCCGCGCCCAACTTCGTCGTCATCTACGGCGAGGGCGCGGGCTGGAGCAGTTCCTCCGTGCAGATGGACGACCGCAACCCGGCCTCGAAAAGCGCCGCGCTGAAGACGCCGAACTTGGAGCGGCTCGCGGCGGCGGGGATGCGCTTCGCCAACGGCTACGCGGCATCGCCCCGCTGCACGCCATCGCGCGCGGCGGTGTTCACGGGACGCAGCCCGGCGGCTTTGCACATGACGTTCGTCGGCGACGGCAAGCGCGAGGAGGCGGTGCTTGCGCGGGTCATCGCGCCGCACGCGGTGATGGAATTGCCGGACAGCACCACGACCATCGCCGAGTTGCTCCAGCGCGCGGGCTACGCGACGGCGCATTTCGGCAAGTGGCACGTGGGCCGCGAAAGCCCGGCGAAGCACGGCTTCACCGAGAACGACGGCGCGAACAGCAACGGCGGCCCGGAGAACGTCGCGGCTCCGAATCCCAAGCAAGCGCTCGCCATCACGGCCAAGGGCATTGACTTCATGACACGACAGGCGAAGGCGGGCGGGCCGTTCTACTTGCAGATGTCGCACTACCCGAATCAGGAGGAGAAGGGCGCGCGTGGCGGCGGCAAGAACCGTCCTCCAGAAGACAACGCCGACGAAATGATGGGCATCACGGACCAGACGCTCGGGCAAATCCTCGACGCCATCGACAAACTCGGCCTCAAGGGCAGCACCTACATCCTCTACACCACCGACCACGGCACGCCGGGCCGCAACGCGCCGCTCACCGGCGGCAAGGGCACGGTGTCCGAGGGCGGCTTGCGCGTGCCGTTCATCGTGGCTGGGCCGAGCATCGCAGCGGGCGCGTGCTCGCATGTGCGCGTGAGCGGCACGGATGTGCTGCCGACGTTTGCGGAGCTGGCCGGTGTGAAGGAGCCGTTGTCGAAGGAAACGGAGGGCGGAAGTTTTGCGGCGGTGTTGAAGGGCGGTGGAAACGGCGTCGTGCGCCGGGCGCGCGAGGAGTTCGTCGTCCACTTCCCGCACTACGACAAGGACGTGCTGGGCCCGGCGTCGGCGCTGTATCTCGGCGACTGGAAGCTGGTGCGCGTTTACGAAACCGGCGAGCGGCGGCTGTTTGATTTGAGCAAGGACCTCACTGAGCGCAACGACCTGGCGAAGTCGCAGCCGCAGAAAGCCGCCGAGCTGGACCAGCGCCTCACAGACTATCTCAAGGCCGTGAGCGCGCAGATGCCGAACGTCAACGCCAGCGTGCCCGCCAGCACCCGTCCGCCTGAGAAGAAGGGCGGCAAGGGGAAGGAGAAGAAATGAGCGGGCAACCTCGCTGGTCCGGGTGGAACGGGCCACCGGCCCGTTGCGGCGGGCGACCCGCCCGCCGCTCACACTGCGCCGAGCACGCGCCAAACAACTCGAGTGTCTGCTGTGCCGAAGCTCGGCGGCAGGTTGCCGCCGAGAACGGCCAGGTTGGCCGTTCCACCCTGAACCTGACTCTGGCTTTGGTCCGCAGCTTGTGCCGGCGGTTTGCAACCGCCGTCTGTGGGCCACAACAGTTCGAGTCGGTCCCGAGTAGTCCACGCGCAAGACGGCGATTACAAATCGCCGGCACGGCTTTTGTCGCCGCCTGGCTGGCCTGCGTGCTCACCGCCTTCAGCCAAACTTCGCAGCCGAAGCAAGGCGGCAAAGGCAAAGGCGGCGGCGAAGT
>SXTU01000169.1 GCA_005791875.1 Verrucomicrobiales bacterium | reverse complement strand
CCCGCACCAGCAGGCCGCGCTCTACGGCAAGTTCGCCGACTACTTCAAGCAGCTCCACGGCAAGGAACTTTCCTACAACAACATCCTCGACCTCACCGCCGCCACCGCGCTCATCGCGGAGTTCACCGCCGCCGCGCCGACGCTCGCCATCCTCAAGCACACGAACCCGTGCGGGGTAGGGCAGGGGACCACGCTGCGCGAGGCTTGGGACAAGGCCTTCGCCACGGACAAGCAAGCCCCCTTCGGCGGCATCATCGCCGTGAACCAGCCGCTCGACGGTCCATGCGCCGAGGCCATCGCGGAGATTTTCAGCGAAGTCATCGTCGCCCCGTCCTTCAACGACGAGGCGCTCGCCGTGCTGACCAAGAAGAAGAACTTGCGCCTGCTACAAATCCTCAAGAACCCCGCCACCGCCGCCCCGTGGGACGTGCGCAGCGTCGGGGCCGAGTCGTTCCTGCTCCAGCAGCGCGACCTGAAGCTCACCGCCGCTGCCGACCTCAAGATCGTGACCAAGCGCGCGCCGAGCGACGCCGAGTTGAAGGCCATGCTCTTCGGCTGGCGCGTGGTGAAGCATCTCAAGAGCAATGCCATTCTCTATTGCGGCAGCGACCGCACGCTCGGTGTCGGCGCGGGCCAGATGAGCCGGGTGGACAGCAGTCGCATCGCGGTGTGGAAGGCGGGCGAAGCCAAGCTCGCGCTCGCCGGCAGCGTTGTGTGCAGCGACGCATTCTTCCCTTTCCCCGACGGTCTCATCGCCGCCGCTGAAGCCGGCGCGACTGCCGCCATTCAGCCCGGCGGTTCCGTGAAAGACCCCGAGGTCATCGCTGCCGCCGACGCGCGCGGCGTGGCGATGGTCTTCACCGGCGCGCGGCACTTCCGCCACTGAGCGGCAAGCGAAAGCGACTTCCGGCCAACTCACGGTGAGAGCCGGTGAGCTTCCCAGGCGAGGCTCCGGGCGCTGTGTCTGCACCTGCCGCCACCAGTCCGCCCGCGACGCCATTGCGTTGTCCCCGCCGCTTGCCGAACGTGACCCCGCCATGCCGCTTCGTGTGCGACTGAACTTCGCCGACTTGCATCGCGAGCCGTTCCGCCTCTTCTTTCCGGCCGCGACGCTTGCGGGACTGCTCGGCGTCCTGCTCTGGGTGCCGATGCTGCTGGGCTGGAGGGACAATTATCCCGGTCCCGCGCCCGCGCGACTAATGGTGCAAGGATTCTTCGCCGGGTTCATGTTCGGATTTCTTGGCACATCCATGCCACGTCTGCTCGGAGTCGCGCCGCTCCGGGCCGTGGAAGCGTTCGGTCTGCTGGGACTTTACGTGGCCGATGTCGCCGCGCAGACCGCCGGGCAACTGGTTTTGGGTGACGCGCTATTCGCGCTCGAACTGGCGCTGTGGTCCGCGCTGCTCAAGGGCCGCTGTCACGCGAAGTGTGATTTGCCGCCGCCGACCTTCGTCCTCGTGGGGCTGGCTTTCGGATGCGGATTCGCCGGCGCGGCGCTGCATCTCGCCGCGCGACGCTGGGAGTTTCCGCCAGAGCTGGAACTGCTGACGCGGCTGTTGAGTTACCATGCGTTTGTGCTGCTCTGCGTGCTTGGTGCGGGAGGGTTTCTGCTGCCAAGATTTCTTGGACTGGGCCTGAGGCGAGAGTTTCCAACCTCTTCCACCGAGACGCCGGAATGGCGGGACGCCGCGCAGTTCGCTCGTGCGACGGGCGCGATCATCCTCGCCACCTACTTGCTCGAAGCCACCGGCTGGCCTCGCGTCGCGGTCACGCTGCGAGCCTCGGTGACCGTGAGTTATCTGTGGCACTAGCTGCCGCTGGAGCGCCTGCGCGGGTCGTGGAGCGGCGTCCAATGGTTGCTGTTCGTGGGCCTCGCGTGCGTGCCGCTGGGCGTGCTGGCGTCGGGCTGGCTGCCGGGCTGGCGCGTGGCGATGTGCACATCGAACTCATCAGCGGCTTCAGCCTCATCACCCTGGGCGTGGCGACGCGCGTGGTGTTCGGGCACAGCGGCGAGCGAGATCAACTGGAGCGGTTCAACGCGCCGCTCACCGTCGCAGCGGCGCTCATGCTGCTCGGGCTGCTGAACCGGCTGAGTGGTGATCTCGTTCCCAGCACGATGGCGTCGCACTACATCTACGCTGCTCTGGGCCGCACGCGTGCTGCCAAAGGTGCTGAAGCCCGACCCGGAGGAGTAGCCTGCTGGCGGTTTGTAACCGACGTCGAGGGCATGGCACCTCGGAGCTTGCTCCTGCCGGTGCTTCCTGCGGACGGCGGTTGCAAACCGCCGGCACGGCACTCGTGGCTTTGCGTCCTTGCGGCTTTGCTGTAAATCTCTGGCATGCAAATTCAAGTCGGCATCATCACGGTTTCAGACCGCGCCTCGAAGGGGCTTTACGACGACCTCGGCGGGCCAGCGCTGAAGCAGGCGGCGGAAGGCTACGGCTGGAAAGTCCTGGCCGATGCGCTTGTGCCGGACGAGAAGCGGGACATCCAGCGCGCCATCCGCGAGCACATCGCGCGCGGCTGCTCGCTTGTGCTCACGACCGGCGGCACAGGCGTGGCACTGCGCGACGTGACGCCCGAGGCGGTGCGGGAGATTTCAATTCGCGAGCTGCCAGGCTTCGGAGAGGCGATGCGGATGGAATCTCTGAAGAGCACGAAGAACGCCATCCTCTCTCGCAACTTGGCAGCCGTCGTGGACAAGGCGCTTGTCATCTGCCTGCCGGGCAAGCCCAACGGCGCGCTGGAATGCCTGAGCTTCGTGGTCGGCGCAATTCCCCACTGCATCCAGGTGCTTCAGGAAGTGCCGACGAGTTGCTGACCGGCGACTACGACTGCTTCCCCACCTTCGTCAGGTGGAACTTCGCCGCCGCCTCGTCCAGTAGCACGGTTAGAATTCGTCGCAAATCGCGCTGCTGTGTTTGCAGCATCCAGCCTAGCCAGAGCGGCAGCACCCAGATGAGCTGCAGCCACGAGGGAAGGATTTGTCCCGCTGTTGTCGAAATCATCAGCGTCAGGCCGAACGCGGCCCAGAAAGTCATCCGTCCGAGCAGGCTCCAGCCCGTCGTCATGCGGCAGCGGATGAGCTGCTTGCCACCTTGGTGATGCTCGGTGGCGGTGATGAGTTGCAGGCGGCACCAGCGGCTGCCGTAGATTTCCACGTCGAACTCGCTCCAGCCGTTGTCGGTTTTGTTTTGCCAGCCCTGCTTGTCCAGTTCGCGGAGAATTGCACCGAGGAATTCCATCCGGTCCACCGGATAATCTGCCCAGTAGCCGGCCATTTCGAAACGCTCCTCGCGGCGGCGCTTGAGATCGAGCGTGTCGAGCGTCTCGTGCGCGGAGAGCGGCGTCTGCTCAAGCAGGAGCCGCTCGGAATAGCGCGCCCAGCCGCGCATGATGGGCTGCATCAAGAACAGCCACGCCACGAGCGGCCGCGACCAGAAAGTGCGCTTGGTCTTGGGAATCTCCGCCTGCTTGCCGGCGATGGCGCACAGCCCGAGCGACGCCAGCAGGCTCGCAATGCCCAGCGGCAGCAGCAGCGGGAACTTCACGCCCGCACCCGCCACGCCGAGGGTCATCAACGGCAGCGTCACGAGCACATGCCATTCGAGGCTGGTCATTAGCATCAGGAACATCGAGGGCGACGGCGCGTAGATGGACTGGAATAACGCGCTGCCAAAGACGCCGTGATAAATGATGGGCGCGCGCGTCACGACGCCGATCTTCGCCGCTGTGTAGATGCGCCCGCGCCAGATGCTGCTGCCGATGTCGTTGAAGTATTCCGGGTGCTTGCGCACGAGCAACGCCTCGGCCTCGCCGTAGCCACGCTGCTGTTTCAGATAGGCGTTCACTGTCGCGCGGCGGTAGTGCCAGACGAAACCAGCGGGGCTGAAGCCGATCTTGTAACCGCGCTGTTGCAGTCGCCAGCACAAGTCCACGTCGTCGCCGGCTTTGCGGTAGATCGGATCGAAGCCGCTGATCTCGTCGAGCGCCCACTTGTAGAACGCCATGTTGCAGCCGGGAATGTGCTCGGCGAGGCGGTCGGTGAGCATCACATGAGCGGGGCCGCCGGGCGACGCCATGACGGCGGCGGGAATCCAGCCGTCCTCGGGCGGCAGGAAGTTGTGGCCGCCGATGCCTTGGAAATCGCTGCGTAGCAAATCGCCGACGAGGTAATGCAGCCAATCCTCGTCCGCGCGGCAGTCCGAGTCGGTGAACGCGACGATCTCGCCTTCGCTCGCGTTGATGCCAGTGTTGCGCGCGACGGACAGGCCGAAGTTGACTTGGCGGATGCAGCGGAAGCGCGGGCGGGGGGAGGCTGGGAGCTGGGAGCTGGGCGCTGGGAGCTGGGCAGTGGGCTGCCTGCGGTCATCCAACTCCATCCGATAGCGCTCCGCGATTTGTGCCGTGTCGTCCGTCGAGCCATCGTCCACGAGGATGACTTCGTAGTTCGGGTAGTTCAGCCGCTCCAATGATGTAAGGCACGCGGGCAGGGTCTTGCCGCCGTTGTAGCTCGCGACGACGACGCTCACTTTCGGGAATCTCGGCAGCGGATAATGCGGCGCGGTCTTGAACGCGTCGCGCACCACGGCGAATGAGTCCTTCGGCTGCCGGTCACGCGTCACGATGCCGAAGTGCCAGTCCGTCACCTGATGCCTGTCCTTCCACCAATCATCGGTGAAGGCGAACACCACCGCGCCCGCAACACCGCAGTTGAAGGCCGTCTCGATTTGCCAGCCGAACATCTCGCACTTCGCCGGCTCGCCCTCGCGCACCGAGTCCACGCCAAACTCACCAAGCAGCAGCGGCTTCGTGTCCGCGATCATCTGGAGCCGCGCGAGGTAGTTGTCGAACGGCTTTGGGTGGTGGAGATAGACGTTGAACGTGAAGAAATCCAGGTTGCGCGGCTGGAGGAACTCGGTGGGCGGGAAGTTGGCGAAGGTGCAGAGACACTCGGCATCCACCTCCTTCGCGACGGCGACCAGCTCATCAATGAACTCCGCGACTTTCTCCGCGCCGCTCCAGCGCACGAGGTCGGGCGGGATTTCGTTCACCACGCTGAAGCCGAAAACCGCCGGGTGATGCGCGCACGCGGCGACGGCGTCCGAGACGGCCTTGCGCGCGGTGGTCCGAGTCTCGGCGCTGTCGAGGAAGCAGCCGTTCTTCCACCACGGCACGTCCACGAGCAGCCTGAGTCCGTGCGTGTGCGCGAGATCGAGCAGCCAGCGCGGGGGAATCGTGTAAACCCGCAGCGTGTTCGCACCCAGCTCGCGGATTTGCAGGAAGTCGCGCTCCAACTGCGCGCGCGGCGGGAAGAAGGATTTGTCCTCGCCCGGCGCGAAGGGCCCGTAGGTCACGCCCTTCGCGTAAAACTTCTGCTCCCCGAGGCGGAAGAACTTTCCGTCCACGCGGACGCGGTCAGAGTTGGGAATGGTGGCTGGCATGGCCGGAACTTAAGGTGAGCGAAGTAGCCCGTGCCGGCAGTTTGCAACCGCCGTCCGTGGCGTTCGTTGGCAGGACACGGTGGCTACGGTCAAAAGCGCCAGACGGCAATTGCAAATCGCCGGCACGGCTTGCGCACTTGGGTTTCTCATCTGAATTCAGCGTTGAACTCGGAGGCACAAGCACCATAGGCACGAGCACCGGTCATCAGATGTAAAACATCCGCTCCTTCTCCGCGCCTTCCTCGACCAGTTGCTGGAAGTTAACCGCGTCCGCGGCGCTCTCGGCGGCAGTTTTAAGCCGACTCCACGCGCGATGCAATTCCGGCGGACACTTGCCGTTCGACAGGGCGGGCGTGTCAAAGACCTCGCCCTGCACGGCCCGCAGCACGTCACCGAAGTTGATCTCCGCCGGCGGCCTGGCCAACTGGTAGCCGCCCTTCTTGCCGCGCACGCTCTTCACCAGCCCGCGCGACTTCAGTTCGAGGAGGATTTGGACGAGGTAGTTCGCCGGGACGCCGTGCCGGCCCGCGATGTCCTCGAGGCGCTGCGCTGCGCCGGAAGGGTGCGCCCGCGCCAGGTCCAGCACGGCGCGCATCGCGTAATCGCTTTTGACGGACAGCTTCACGCGCGCAGCGTAACAGGGGGGGTGGGAAGTTGAGAGTTGAAAGTTGAGAGTTGAGAGAAGCACCCGGAGGTCGAGCGCGACTCTCAACTATCAACTCCCCAACTCTCAACTTCTCCGCAACTTCCCCGCTATTGCCAAACCCACCAGCCTTTCCTACCGTCCGCCAATGTTCCGCCGGAACACCACGACTACGATTTAGCGTCCACGAAAGCCCGTGGACGCCAACGCCTCGCACTGTTTGGTCGAGGCGTTTTTCTTTATGCGAAGCGAAACAGTATTCAGTGTTCAGTATCCAGTGTTCAGTCGCGCCCGACTCAACGCTGTCCCCACTGATTACTGAATCACTGAAAACTGAACACTCTCCCAAATGGACAACCAAGACCCGAACCAGCCCGTAGCCCCGCCCGCCGCCACTCCCGCCCCGAACCCCGAGCGCAAGTCGCTCGACGACCGCGCCAAGATGACCGAGCTGGAGCGCATCCGGCACTCGTGCGCCCATGTCATGGCCACCGCCATCCTGCGCCTATGGCCGGACGCCCAGTTCGCCTACGGGCCGCCGGTCGAGAACGGCTTTTACTACGACCTCGAATGCTCGCACCGCATCTCCCCCGAGGACTTCGCCAAGCTCGAGGAGGAGATGAAGAAGGAAATCAAAGCGAACAACGTCTTCGAGAAGCTCACCGTCACGCGCGAGCAGGCCATCGCCGACGCGCAGAGCGGACGCCTCGGCGGCCTCGCCGAGCGGCCCGGCAACGCCAGCAAGTTCAAACTGGACCTGCTCAAGAACATCCCCGAGGGCGAGCCGATCTCCTACTTCAAGAACGGCGACTTCATTGACCTCTGCGCCGGGCCGCACGTGATGCGCACCGGCAACATCGGCGCGTTCAAGCTCACCACCGTGGCCGCCGCCTACTACAAGGGCGACGAGCAAGGCCCGCAGCTCCAGCGCATCTACGGCACGGCCTTCAAGAACAAGACCGCGCTCGAGGAGTGGCTCAAGCTCCAGGAGGAGGCCAAGCGCCGCGACCACCGCAAGATTGGCGCGGAGATGAACCTCTTCGCGTTCGACGCGGAGTTCACGGGGCCGGGCCTGCCGCTGTGGCTGCCCAAGGGTGGGGCCATCCTCGAAGAGCTGGAGAAGCTCGCGAAGGAGACGGAGTTTCAGGCCGGCTACGTGCGGGTGAAGACGCCGCATCTGGCGCGCGAGAAGATGTATAAAACTTCGGGGCACCTGCCTTACTACGCGGAGTCGATGTTTCCGCCGATGCAGATGGACGAGCAGCGGGAGCAGCGGGAGCGATTGACAGCGCGCGTTGCCGAGCTCGACCGCCAGCTCGCGGGAATGTCGCGCCAGCTTCCCAAATGAATCCGCGCGTCGCGCCTGATGGCTCCCGCATCTCCGGTTGTCTTTGAGCACCCTGGCAGTATCCTCCGCACCATGAACGCGACCCTACCTATCGAAGTGGACCCCGAGATTATGAGCGGGACGCCCGTGTTTCGCGGGACGCGCGTGCCAGTCCAGTCGCTGTTCGAGTATCTTGAGGACGGACTTTCACTGGATGAGTTCTTGGAGTGCTTTCCGACGGTGCAGAAGGCCGACGCCATCGCCCTGCTCGAGCACAGCAAACACGAGTTGCTTACCCCGGCGTGAAGATTCTCTTCGACGAGTGTATGCCACAGCCGTTGCGTCGCTGCCTGGCGCAGTTCGACGTTTCGACGGCCCAGGAGATGGGCTGGGGCCGCTTGAAGAACGGCGATTTGCTCCGGCGGGCGGAGGGGGTTTTCGACGCGTTCCTGACTGCGGACCAGCAGCTCAAGTATCAGCAGAACTTCGCTGGCCGGAAGCTCGCTCTCCTCGTCCTCTCGACCAACCGGTGGCCGAAGGTGAAGGCCAAAGCGCCGGAAGTCATTGCCGGCCTGCTGGCCCTGCGCCCGGGCGACTACGTGGAACTAACCCTTTGAACTTTGTGATGACTACGAAAGAACTACAGCAGATTGAGGCCGCCATCGCGGCAGGCACCGCACCCGAGGCGATGGTCGCGGCGTTCAAAGAGCGGGCAACGCTGCACGAGCAATTGACCAAGCTCGGCGCAGCGGACAGCTACTACCTCAAAGCCATGAACTGCCCGCACCACCACCGCATCTTTGCGGCGGAACCGCACAGTTATCGCGACCTCCCGCTCCGGCTCGCCGAATACGGCACCTGCTACCGCTACGAGCAGTCCGGCGAACTCTTCGGCCTCATGCGCGTGCGCGCGATGAACATGAACGACGCGCACATCTACTGCACCCCCGAGCAGTTCGCCGACGAGTTCCGCGCCGTGAACGAGATGTATCTCAAATACTTCGCCATCTTCGGCCTGGGCAAATACCAGATGCGCTTCAGCACCTCCTCGCCGGAAGGGCTGGGCAAGAAATACGTCAACGAACCCGAACTGTGGAAGCAGACCGAGGACATGGTGCGCCGCGTCCTCGTCGAGAGCGGCATCAACTTCGTGGAGGTGGCGAACGAGGCCGCCTTCTACGGCCCGAAGATTGACGTGCAGGTGTGGAGCGCCATCGGCCGCGAGTTCACCATCGCGACGAACCAGGTGGACTTCGCCGTGCCCGCCAAGTTCGGCCTGACCTACCGCGACCGCGACAACACGGACAAGACGCCGCTGTGCATCCACCGCGCGCCGCTGGGCACGCACGAGCGCTTCATCGGCTTCCTCATCGAGCACTACGCCGGGAACTTCCCGCT
>SXTU01000168.1 GCA_005791875.1 Verrucomicrobiales bacterium | reverse complement strand
CGGTCGCGGGCGTTCTCGATGGTGCGGGTGGCCATGATGCCGGGGATGGCGCAGGCGTAGGAACTCAGCATCGGGATGAAGCTCTTGCCGTGCAGGCCGACCTTGCTCATGAGGCGGTCCATGAGGAACGCCGCGCGCGACATATAGCCGGTGTCTTCCAGCAGGCTGATGAAGAGGAAGAGCAGCAAAATCTGCGGGAGGAAGATGACCACCGCGCCGACGCCGGCGATGACGCCTTTGACGAGCAGGTCGTTGAGGTCGCCGGGGGGCAGGAGGCCGCCGACCCATTCGCCGAGGGCGTTCACCACGGTCTCAATCCAGCCCATCGGCACCTGCGCAAAGGTGAAGATGCCTTGAAACATCAGGGCCATCAGCCCGACGAAGATGGCGAGGCCCCAGAACTTGTGCGTGAAGACGCGGTCGAGCTTGTCGCTGACAGTCTCGTGCGGAACGGCTTCCTCCGTGACGCTGGCGGCGATGATGTCCGCGATGCGGGCGTAGCGGGCCTCGATGGTGGCGGTGCGCCAATCCACGCCAGCAGCTTCGAGGCGCGCGCGCGCGGCGGTGACAGCGGCGCACAGGTCGGCGGGATAATGGGCGGTGCTGGTGGCGAGGGCTTTGTCGTCAGAGAGGAGCAGGAGAGCTTCGGCTTGCGGGGAAGTCCAGCGCTGCGGGAAGGCTCTAACCAAAGCGGCAGAGAGGTCGGATAGCTCGGCGGTGAAAGCGGCGGGCTGAAAACCGAAGAGGGCGGCAGGAGGCTCGTCACCTCGTCTCCGTCCGAGGGTCGCGGCGATATGTTGGCTCAGTTCGGTCACGCCTTCACCAGCGCTCGCGATGAGCGGGAGGACGGGGACGCCGAGTTCCTTCGCAAGCGCAGCGGCATTCACAGTGTGGCCGTTCTGCTCGGCCACGTCGGTCATGTTCAGACCGAGAATGGTCGGGTAGCCCAACTCGATGACTTGCGTGGCGTAGTAGAGGTTGCGCTCAAGGTTCGAGGCGTCCACGACCACCACGACCAGCGACGGCGCGGGCACGTCGTCGAGACGGTGGAACAGGATGTCACCCGAGACCTCCTCGTCGAGAGACTTGGGGCTAAGGCTGTAAGTGCCCGGCAGGTCGAGGATGGTGATGCCCTCCGCGCCCTTGAGCGCGCCTTCCTTGCGCTCGACGGTGACGCCCGCGTAGTTGCCGACCTTGGCGCGCAAGCCAGTCAGCGCGTTGAACAGCGTGGTCTTGCCGCAGTTCGGGTTGCCAGTGAGGGCGACATAGCGTTGGGGGGGGCCGGACATCGGGATTAACGCAAGGACACGGGGGCAACGAGAGGATAGAGGGGAGAGGATAGAAGATAGAGCCGCATCCAAAGCCGGTCTTGGCTATCCTCTATCCTCTCGCCTTGTTTTACAGTGCATGGTGCTCACTTTGGCTTCACCAGAATCAGCTCCGCCTCGTGCTTCCTCAGCGTCAGGTTGTAGCCGCGCACCTTGATTTCCACCGGGTCGCCGAGCGGGGCGAAGCGCACCAGCTCGACTTGCGTGCCGACGAGCAGGCCCATCTCCATCAGCCGGGACTTGTCGGCGCGCGGGACGTTGATGGCTGCGACCTTGGCGGCGGTGCCCAGGGCGAGCGACGTGAGCGGTTGGAGCGAGGTTTCCGGCATGGCGGAGCGGGACGGAGGTTACGCGGCAACGAGAGGCCAGACTTGCGGCGGCTTGCGAATTGTTTCCGGTCGCTTGCGCCGGTCAGGTGGGCTTGGGCTTGGAGTTGGGCGCAGGGATGTGCTCGACCATGATGGTCTTGGCGAGCTGGGAGCTGATACCAAGGCGGGCGTTGCAGACCTGGCAGATGATGTTGGTGTGCTTCATCAACAGACGGATGCGCTGTTCCTCGCAGAAGCCCATTTCGCGCAGCCGGTTGGTGACTTCCGCCGAGCCGTTGAGCTGCTTGATGCGGACGGAGACGCCGGGCAGCACCGAGTCGAGCGCGCACAACTCAGGCTTGGGGCATTCCCCGGGCGGCTGGCTGGACGATTCGTTTCCGCTGGTCACGGCGTTGTCAGTTAAGGCGAGTTGGGACTGCGATTCAAGGGCTGCGATTCAGCGCGCTCCCTTGCTGGCGGGTGCGAGCAGAATCGCGCAGTTCCAAGTCAGAAACTCTCGGATGACCGGAAGGTGCACGAGAAAGGCAAACTCCGGGTAGTAGCGCGGGGCCAGCCTTCCGATGCGCAGCGCGGGGTTCGCCCGCAAGGTCCGCAAGGTCTTACCGATGGAGGTGTAGAAGAGGTTTTGCCCCGGTGTGTGCAGGCGGGTCTTGCCGGTCACGCGCTCCCACACGCGCACGCCGCGCTCCACGCCGAGATAGTGGAACGGCGAGAACTCATGCCCGCCCCACGGCGAGAGCCAGTTGGTCCAACTTAGGTAGCAACGCCCGCCGGGCTTGATGAGCAGCGGCAGCGCGGCGAGCAAGCGGTCGGGGTGCGGGAGGTGTTCGAGGACATTCGAGCAGATGACCAAGTCGTATTGGCCGAGCGTGGCGAAGTCGTCGCGATCAATGTTGAACTTCTTGAACGGCAGATGCGCGTTCTCCGGCAGCACGAAGCTGTCATCGTCGGAGAGCGTGACCTGCGCGCCGGTCTTCGCCACCTCGCCGCCCACGTCGCCAAAGCCGCAGCCGAGATCGAGCACCGTCGTCGTCGGCTCGAACTTCACGCCTTGCCGCTGCATCCAGCCGATCGCGTCGCGCGCCTGAAGCTGGTAGAACTCGGGGCTGCCGCCCTTCGCCTTGAGAAAGCCGTAAATCAGCTTGTGGATAATCATTCGCCCGGACGGGATATTGGCGAAAGTGCGCGGACCGGGCGAGAAAAAATGCGGCTGGCCGCTCACTGTGTCGACATCCGCCAGCTCACCGTGGAAGATTTGCCTTCCCCGTAACTCCGTTCCCGCGACACTGCGTCTGAGCCTGACACATGAACCGCACGATCCTCGCCCTCCTCTCCGCGTTCCTCACCCTGCTCTGCGCCCCCGCCCCTGCCGCGCCGAAGCCCAACGTCCTCTTCCTCGCCATTGACGACCAAAACGACTGGATCGGCTGCCTCGGCGGGCATCCGCAGGTGAAGACGCCGAACATTGACCGACTCGCCAAGCGCGGCACGCTGTTCACCAACGCCCACTGCCAAGCGCCGCTCTGCAATCCCTCGCGCTCCAGCCTGCTCACCGGCCTGCGCCCGTCGTCCACCGGCATTTACGGCCTCACCCCTGGCTTCCTTGACGTGGACGCCACGCGGAACCATGTCACGCTGCCGCAAACCTTCACGAGCGCGGGCTACTTCACTTACACCTGCGGCAAAATTTACCACGACGGCTCTGTCAAGCCGAAGGACCGCGCCGCCGAGTTCAACGAATGGGGCCCCGCGCCCGGCATCGGCAAGCCCGCCCAGCGCATCAACAAACTTCCCGGCCCACAGCACCCGGCGATGGACTGGGGTCCGTTCCCCGAGAAGGATGATGACGGTGGTGATTACAAGATTGCGACCGCCGCGACGGAAGCCTTGCAGAAAGCGCCGAAGGACAAGCCGTTTTTCGTCAGCGCCGGCTTCCGCCTGCCTCACGTGCCGTGCTTCGCGCCGCAGAAGTGGTTCGATCTCTACCCGGACGCCACGCTCCAGATGCCGCCCATCAAACCCGGCGACCGCGACGACACGCCGCGTTTCTCCTGGTATCTGCACTGGAAGCTCCCCGAGCCGCGCCTCGTCACGCTGGAGCGGCTCAATGAGTTCCGCCCGCTCGTGCGCGCCTACCTCGCGAGCATCAGCTACATGGACGCGCAAGTCGGCCGCGTGCTCGACGCCCTCGACGCCACCGGTCGCGCGAACGACACCATCATCGTCCTCTGGAGCGACCACGGCTGGCATCTCGGCGAGAAGGGCATCACCGGCAAAAACACGCTCTGGGACCGCAGCACCCGCGTGCCGCTGATCTTCGCCGGACCGGGTATCGGCAAGGCGGCGAAGTGCGGCCGCCCCGCCGAGCTGTTGGACATCTTCCCCACCCTGCTCGAACTCGCCGGCTTCCCCACGCGCCCCGACCTCGAAGGCCACAGCCTCGTCCCGCAACTCAAGAACGCCGCCGCACCACGCCAGTGGCCCGCCATCACTACGCACAACCAAGGCAACCACGGCATCCGCACCGAGCAGTGGCGTTACATCCGCTACGCCGACGGCTCCGAGGAACTCTACGACATGGCGCGCGACCCGAACGAGTGGACCAACCTCGCCGCATCCCCGCAGCACGCGAAGGCCAAGGCCGACCTCGCCAATTGGCTTCCGAAGAAAGACGTGCCCGCCGTCCCCGGCAGCAAGCACCGCATCCTCACTTACGATCCGCAGACGAAGGCCGTCGTGTGGGAGGACGAGCCGGTGAAAGCGAGCGAGCCGGTGCCGGTGTTTTGAAGCTGCCTTGGAGCCGCCACTCGGTCTCTGTTAGCCTCACTCGCACATGGGCGAACCTTGGGCATCGGATTGGGTTGTGGCGCACGCGGCGACTCTGGCGCGAAGTTTCCGTCGCTGGCTGGGACGCGACTTGTTGCCCGGCATCTCGGAACGTCGCGCAATTGCCGAAGCGCTCTTCGCGGTGCCCTTCGTCCTCGTGTCGCACGGCACGCAGGCTGACCCGGTGTTGAACTACGGCAACCGCGCCGCGCTTACGCTTTGGGAACTGTCCTGGGAAGAACTCACCCGCACGCCGTCGCGCCTCACCGCCGAGCCGGTCGCCCGCGAGGAGCGCGCGCGACTGCTGGCGGAGGTGACGCAGCACGGGCACATCGCCAACTACGCCGGCGTGCGCATCGCGAAGTCAGGCCGCCGCTTCCGCATTGAGCGGGCGATCGTGTGGAACCTGCTCGATGAAGCAGGCGCTCACTGCGGGCAGGCTGCGATGTTCGACCGTTGGGAATACCTGTGAATCCCACACCACTCCAACTCTGTCACCTGCTGGCATGCCTTGCCGTAGCGTCTGCCGGTTGCGAGCGGAAGCCTTCCCCGGCTCCTGCTCACGAAGTGAGCATTCCAGCTGCCGCCCCAGCCAAACCACAGCCCGCACCGCCACCGATCTCCCCGAACTCCGCGCCGCGCGCCTCGCACATCGTCCTCGTCAGCCTTGACGGCGCGCGTCCCGACTTCGTGCAGCAGGCCCGGATGCCCACGTTACACGCGATGGCACGCGAGGGAGCAACGACCTGGAGCGCGCAGACCATCGTCCCGCCGCTCACGCTGCCGGCGCACACGTCCATGCTCACCGGCCTTTCGGCAGAGCAGCACGGTGTCTATTGGAACTACTGGATGCCCGCCTTCGGCACCTTGCGCGCGCAGACAATTTTCATGCTGGCCAAATCCAACGCCCTTTCCACCGCCGTCTTCTCCGGCAAGGACAAGCTGGCCTATCTGTTTCCCACCGGCTCGGTGGACATCGTCTCGTTTCCGCTGACCGACCCGCGGGACTTCTCCGGAACGAACGTCTTCTCCGCACGCGATGTCGCGATGCAGGCGGTGAAGTATTTCGAGCAGCGGAAACCTCACCTGACGTTTGTGCATTTCCCCGACGCGGACATGGCCGGGCATTTCTACGGCTGGCCATCGCCGGAGCAATACGCAGCGCTGGCCGAGTGCGACGCGGCGCTTGCGCTGCTGCGTTCCGGCGTGGAGCGGAGCGGCGCGACCAACTCCGTCTTCATCCTCACCGCCGACCATGGCGGCGACGGCCTGGCCCACGGTGTGGACCGGCCGCAGGACATGACCATCCCGTGGATCATCTGGGGCGCGGGCGTGAGGCGCGGTCATTCGCTGACCAATCCGGTGACTCTGCCTGACACCGCCGCGACCATCGCGTGGCTGTTCGGCTTCGCCCTGCCGACGAACACCGTCGGCAAGCCCGTGCGCGAGGCGTTTCAGTGAGCCACGCGCCGACATTTTCCTTCACCGTCTGCGTGGAATCCCCCATCTTGCGCACTCTATGAACTTGTTTGATTTGCAGGGTGAAGTGGCGGTGGTCATCGGCGCCACGGGCGTGCTTGGCGGCGCGCTGGCCGATGGACTTGCCGAGGCGGGCGCGAAGGTCGCAGTGCTCGGCCGCAACGCGGAGCGAGGCGAGGCGCGCGTGAAGGCAATCCAAGGCAAAGGCCGCACTGCGGCGTTCTTCAACTGCGATGCCATCTCCCGCACCTCGCTCTCGGCCGCACACAAGCAAATCGAAGCCCAGCTTGGCTCGCCGACCATTCTCGTGAACGCCGCTGGCGGCAACGCGCCGCAAGTCACCGTCACCGCCGAGCGCCCGTTCGAGCAAATCGCGCTCGCCGACTGGCAGGCGAACTTCGACCTCAATCTCGCCGGCGGCGTGCTGCTGCCCTGCCAGGAATTCGGCCCCGGTATGTGCCAGCGCGGGCGCGGCAGCATCATCAACATCGCCAGCGTCTCCGCACACCTGCCGCTGTCGCGCGTGGTGACCTACTCCGCCGCCAAGGCCGCCGTGTTGAGCCTCTCGCAGTTCCTCGCGCGCGAGTGGGCCACCAAGGGTGTGCGCGTGAACACGCTTACGCCGGGCTTCTTCCCAGCCGAGCAGAACCGCAAGCTGCTCTTCAACGAGGACGGCTCGCCCACCGCGCGCACCAAGTCCATCTGGGGCCACACGCCAATGAACCGCTTCGGCGACTCGCACGAACTCATAGGCGCGTGCCTCTTCCTCGCCAGCCACAAGGCCAGCAGCTATGTGACGGGCACGGACATCCGCGTGGATGGCGGGTTTTTGAGCCAGACGATTTGATGCGAACCATGAACTTGCTCGCTTCGACCGCACAGAGAGGTTCCGCCGTCTCCGCCGCCCAAGTCGCTGAACTCATCGCGCAGGCGTATCCGGCGAAGGATTATCGCGGCAAGAGGGTTCTGCTCATCGTGCCGGATGCCACGCGCACCGCGCCGGTGGGGCTGATGTTCCAGACGCTCTTCCAGCAAATCGGCGCGGTCACGGCGAACTTCGACATCCTCATCGCGCTGGGCACGCACCAGCCAATGAGCGAGGCGGCGATTTGCGACCGGCTGGAAATCTCCGCCGCCGAACGCGCCAGCACTTACGCCTCGGTCCGCTTCTTCAATCACGAGTGGGACAACCCCGCCGCCCTCACGAAAATCGGCACGCTCACGAAGGCCGACACGCGTGAGCTGTCCGATGGCTTGTTCGAGCTGGATGTGCCGGTGGAGATCAACAAGCGCGTCCTCGACTACGACCAAGTCGTCATCATCGGACCGGTGTTTCCGCATGAGGTGGTTGGGTTTAGTGGCGGCAACAAGTATCTGTTCCCCGGCGTCGCAGGGCCGGAGATTTTGAACTTCTTCCACTGGCTCGGCGGCTGCGTGACCAACCCGATGACCATCGGCAACAAGTGGACGCCCGTCCGCCGCGTGGTCGACCGCGTGGGCGCGATGGTGAAGGTCAGCAAGCTCTGCATGGCGATGGTCGTGCGCCCGGACAAATCGCTTGCCGGACTGTTCATCGGTTCGCCGGAAGCCGCGTGGGACGCGGCAGCAGAAGTGTCGCGCGCGGAGCACATCGTCTTCCGCGACCGGCCTTACCACACCGTGCTCTCCTGTGCGCCGAAGATGTATGAGGACGTTTGGACCGCCGGGAAGGCGATGTATAAACTGGAGCCCGTCGTGGCCGACGGCGGCGAGTTGATCATCTACGCGCCGCACGTCACCGAGGTGAGCGTCACGCACAACAAGACGATGCACGCCATCGGCTACCACTGCCGCGATTACTTCGTGAAGCAGTGGGACAAGTTCAAGGACTACCCGTGGGGCGTGCTCGCGCACAGCACCCATGTGCGCGGCATCGGCAAGTTCGAGAACGGCGTCGAGCAATGCCGCATCCAAGTCACGCTCGCCACCGGCATTCCGCGCGAGGTCTGCGAACGCATCAACATGGGCTATCGCGACCCAGCAACAATTAACATCGAGGCCTACGCGAACCGCGAGGCCGAAGGCCTGCTGCTTGTGCGCAAGGCCGGCGAGATGCTTTTCAAGCTGTCGAATCCCCCTGCGTGGCAGAAAGGCGTGGAGAAGGGGTAGGAAGAGTGATTTGTAATTAGTGATGTGCATCTGCTCCGCGCTCAACCTGCTGACTAAGCACTAATCACTTTCCCCTTTAACAATTCCCGGCCCCGCCGCGTCCAACGCCCCGACTGAAATAACACACCACCATGCGCCCCCTCACCCGTTCCGTCCTCGCGTTGGCCGTCGCCGCCGCGTTCACCACCTTCACTCCCGACGCCTCCGCCGCAGGCAAGAAAGGCCCGGCAGACACTGGCCTTCATGGCAAGATCACCGCCGTGGACAAGGACGCCAAGACGATCACCGTCGCGGGGAAAACGCTCCAGATTGACGACACGACTGTCATCACCAACGCTGGGAAGCGCGCCAAGCTCGAAGACTTGAAGCCCGGCACAGACGCAACCGTGAGCACGTTCAAGCTCGGCGAGAAGCTGACCGCCGTGAGCATCAAGACCGGCGTGGTTGCCGCCGTCGCTCCCGCCGTGAAGAAGAAGAAGTAGCCCCAGCCTTTCCCGAACACCCGCCGCAGCTCCGACTGCGGCGGGTGTTTGCTTTTTCGGGCCGGTGCGCCAGCGCAGGCTTGGCTTCCGCCCGCGCATCCGCTTCTCTTGGGCAGCATTCCAATCCTCATGACCGACTCGCTCGCCGCCGCGCAGAAGATTTTCCGCACCATTGCCGCCAACATCGAGACGGTCATGCACGGGCAAGGCCCCGCTGTCCGCAAGCTCTTGACCGCGTTCGCCAGCGGTGGCCATGTGCTGCTGGAGGATTTTCCCGGCACCGGCAAGACGACGCTGGCCAAGACCCTTGCCCGCAGCATCAACGCCAGCTTCAAGCGCGTGCAGTTCACGCCCGACCTCATGCCCAGCGACATCCTTGGCGTTTCTATTTTCAACCAGCGCGACCAGAGCTATGAGTTCCGCACCGGCCCCAGCTACACCAACCTCCTGCTGGCCGACGAAAGCAACCGCGCCTCGCCGCGAACGCAGTCGGCGCTGCTGGAGGCGATGGGCGAAGGCCAGGTCAGCGTCGAGGGCGACCGGCGCGATTTGGAGAGCCTTTTCTTCGTGATCGCCACGCAGAACCCGGTGGAGTTTCGCGGCACGTATCCGCTGCCTGAGGCGCAGATGGACCGCTTCGCACTGCAATTCAGCCTGGGCTACGTCAGCGCGGCGGAGGAGGTCGCCGTCTTGTCCGCGCAAGAACGGTCGCACCCGCTGGACGCGACTGTCGCCGTCGTCTCGAAGGACGATGTGCTCGCGCTCAAGCGCGCCGTGACCGAGGTGCGCATCAGCGCCGAGCTGAAGCGCTACATCGTGGACCTCGTCTCCGCCACACGCTCGGCAAGTGGCGTGTCGCTCGGAGCCAGCCCGCGCGCGTCGCTGTCGCTGATGAAGGTGGCGCAGGCGTCGGCGCTCTTCGACGGCAGCGAATTCGTGACACCGGAGCATGTGCAGCAGATGGCCGTGCCGGTCATCGCGCACCGCATGGTGATGGAACCGCAGGCGCGCTTCAGCGGCGTGACGGCGCGCGGCGTGGTGGAGGAGTTGTTGAAGAAGCTGAAGGTTCCGGCGTGAGGCGGAGCAGGTGAGAAAGTGGGAAAGCGAGCACGTGACCTCGAAGCCTCCAGAGCAACGAACGCCCAGCCCACTTTCTCACCTGCCCACTTTCTCACCTGCTTCCGCTCGCGCCTCATGGCTTCAGCGCCGCCTGCACGCGAGCTACCGGTTCTCCTCCGGCTTCACGTGGTGGTGCAGGCAGCGGTTTACCAAGGCGGGCGTGCTCGTCTTCCTCAGCATCATCGCGACCGGTTTGATGGGCGCGGACACCAACCTGTCGCTTGCTTATCAGGCGTTCGTCTTCCTCTGCTTGCTGTTTATCGCGGCGCTTGCGGGGACACAGTTCTCGCGAACGCGCGTGGAGGCGGAGCGCGTGCTACCGCGTTTCGGTTCCGTCGGGCTGCCCGTCAGCTACCGGGTCACGCTGACGAACCTCACTGCCCAGCCGCAGCGCGGGTTGTCCGTCACGGAAGACCTCGCCGACCCGCGCCCGACGCTGGAGCGATTCATCTCCACCCCCGAGCCGGGCGAGGAGGAGCGCAATTGGTATGACCGGAACATCGGCTACTACCGCTGGACCTGGCTCCTTCGCCAAAATGTCCGCGGCCGGGTGAACGAAGTCCCCTGCCCTGCCCTGCCTCCCAACGGCTCCGCCGACGTGCGCCTCGAACTCACCCCGCTCCGGCGCGGCGTGCTGCGCTTCGACGCGGTGGCAGTCGCGTGTCCGGATGCGTTCGGGCTGTTCCGCGCCTTCGTCCGTGTGCCGCTGCCGCAATCGCTGCTCATCCTGCCCAAGCGCTACTTCGTCCCGCCGCTGGCTCTGCCGGGCCAGTTGAAATATCAGCAAGGCGGCGTGGCGCTTGCCGCTAGTGTGGGCGAGTCGGAGGAATTCGTTTCCCTCCGCGACTACCGGCCCGGCGACGCGCTCCGCCACATCCACTGGCCGAGCTGGGCGAAGACCGGCAAGCCGATCGTGAAGGAGTTTCAAGACGAGTTCTTCACCCGGCACGCGCTCATCCTCGACACGTTCTTGCCCGTGGCGGCGAGCGAGGTGTTTGAGGAGGCGGTGAGCGTGGCGGCGTCGCTGGCCTGCACAGTGCAGGCGCAGAAGTCGCTGCTTGACCTGATGTTCGTCGGGCCGCAGGCGTATTGCTTCACGATGGGCCGCGGCGTCGGCCATCTTGAGCAACTCCTGGAAATCCTCGCCTCCGTGCAGCCGTGCTGCGACCGGCAGTTCAACTCGTTGCTGCGACTGGTGCTCCAGCATGCGGGCGACCTGAGCGGCTGCTTGTGCGTGTTCGTGGAATGGGACGAGCAGCGGCGCGAGTTCGTCCGCCACTTGCGCGAGATGGGCGTCCCGCTGATGGTGTTCGTCGTCACCGAAGTTGGCGCGCCGAAGCCCGAGCCGGGACCGATGGCCGGGGAGCCAGAGCGCTTCCGGCAGTTGGAAGTGGGGAAGGTGGCGGCGGAGTTGGCAAAGCTGTAGCGAGCAAGAATGACCAAGGCCCAATGACGCAATGACCAATCAATGCCCAATGCTCAATGGTTCCAGCACGTCCACTGCGACGCGGCGCATTGGTCATTCGCCATTGGTCATTCATTGGCCCTTGGGCATTGGATCTTGGGCGTTCCCATGAAACCTCCTCCCTTCCTCCTCGCCGCCGCGCTGCTCCTCTGGGGTTGGCAGACGGGCCTGCTCGCCTTCGCGCTGCTCATGGCGGTGGTGCTGGAGGCCGCGCGATGGATCGAGTGGCGCGTGGATTTCAACGTGAAGGACTTCAACCGCGTCGTGGACCTCGCGAGCCTGCTCGGTGTCGCGGGCGGCATCTACTGCATCCTCACGCGCGAGGCCACGAACCAGGTCATGGCGATGTTCCAGGCGGCGAGCTTCACCGCGCGCTCCTCAGCGATGAACTCCGTCTCGCAGACCACGTTCATCTACTTCCAGTGGATTCCGATGATCCTCTTCCCCGTCGTCGCGGCGCTGATCTACAGCACCAGCGAGCAGTATCCACGCTCCTGCTTCTTCATGCTGGCGCGTCGCGCTGCGGCGCGGGCGGGCCTGCCGCAGCCGCTGACGCCGTGTATCAACCTCAGCTATCCCTACCTCGCCGTCGTGCTTTTCTCCGCGGGCCTCGCGAACCAGCGCAATGAATGGTTTTACTTCGCCGTCTGCGCGGTCATGGCCGCGGCTCTCTGGGCCACGCGGTCCCGGCGCTTCTCCACCATCGTGTGGATCGCGACGCTCATCATCGTCGTGAAGGCCGGATACTTCGGCCATCGCGGGCTGAACCAGTTGCAGACCATCGTCGAGAACAAGGTCGCCGCGTGGGTCAGCAGTTGGGTGCGCCGCTCCGGCGACCGCGACACCGCGACAACGGCGATTGGCAAGATCGGCCAACTCAAGCTCTCGGGGAAGATCGTCATGCGCGTCGAGGCCGAGACCGGCCCCGTGCCGATGCTGCTGCGCGACACGACCTTCAACCGCTTCAACAGCCCGCACTGGGGCAACTCGCCACGCCCTGCCGACGCCCTAGTCCAGGTTTCCGATGACGGCTCGTCGTGGACGATGCTCACCAAGTCCCCGACCAATGCCGTGCTTCTCTCCTCGTTCAGCACGCGCGGGCAGGCCGTGCTCGCCATCCCGCCCGGCACATCGTCACTTCAGAATCTCCCTGCCGCCGAAGTCCAGACCAACCGTGCCGGCGTGGTGCGCACGACGGGCGCGCCGGACTTCCTCCACGTCCGCGCGATGCACGGGCCGGGGCCGACGATTGGCGACCGGCCTGTGAAGGTGAAAAATCCAGATCGTGAAGTATCACCCGACCTCGCTGTGCCGCCGCGCGAGCAGGAGTCAGTGAAGCGGATCGCCGACGAGCTGGCGCTGGCAGGCAAACCCAACTACGAAATCGCACGCACGCTGACACGCTTCTTTGCGGACAACTTCAAATACGGCTCCTTCCTGCCGAACTCGCTCACGCAGGTTCCGATGGGCACAACCCCGCTGAGTTTCTTCCTGCTGAAAAACCGACGCGGCCACTGTGAATACTTCGCCACGGCCACCGTGCTGCTCATGCGGCAGGCGGGCATCCCGGCGCGCTACGTCTATGGCTGGTCCGTGCAGGAGGGGGAGAAGGGCACAAGCCGGTTCATCGTGCGCGAGCGGCACGCGCACGCATGGTGCGTGTATTGGGACGAGGCAACACATACGTGGGTGGACCTAGACACCACATCCCCCGACTGGGTGGCGAACGAAAGCCAGAACGCCTCCTTCTGGGAGCCGCTCACCGACCGCTGGTCGCGCGCGTGGTTCAGCTTCTCTCAGTGGCGCTGGTATGGCGGCGCGGGCGAGTGGCAAAACTATTTGCTCCTCGCGCTGCTCGGCCTCATCGCGCTGCTCGCGTGGCGCGTGCTGGCACGCCAGCGCCGGCGCAACACCGGTGCCGCAGACCTCGACGAGGAATGGCTGCACCGCCCCGGCCTCGACTCCGAGTTCTACCGCGTCGAGGCCCTGCTGGATGCGCGAGGGCTGGGCCGACGCGATGGCGAGGCGTTGGCCGACTGGCTGGCGCGCATCGAGCCGCTGGCGAAACTCCCGCTCACGCAACTGCGGCAACTGCTCGCGCTGCACTACCGCCTGCGCTTTGACCCGCAAGGCTTGCAGCAGGGCGAGCGTGAGGCGCTGCGTGGCGGGGTGAGCGATTGGCTGGCGCAGGCGAAGACGACCGGCTCCGGCCATCATGCGTAGTG
>SXTU01000167.1 GCA_005791875.1 Verrucomicrobiales bacterium | reverse complement strand
GAGCGGCTGCTGGGGGAATTGCGAGGGAAGGAAGTAAAACGTGGCTGAGGAGAAGCCCCACTCCTTCCTCGACCCGCAGGTGCTCGCGCAGCTCGCGCACCTGCCGCTGGTGTCGCGCTTCGCGATGGAGGGCAGCGTCTCCGGCCACCACAAAAGCCCGCACCGCGGCTCCAGCGTCGAGTTCGCCGAATATCGCAGCTACGTGCCAGGCGACGACCTCCGCCGCCTCGACTGGCGCGTGTTGGGTCGCACTGACCGCTACTACATGAAGGAGTTCGAGGCGGACACGAACCTCCGCTGCTGCCTCATCCTCGACGCCAGCGCCTCGATGGCCTTCGCGGGCAAGTCCGGCCCGAGCAAGTTCGCCTTCGCCCGCCAGCTTGCCGGCACGCTCGCCTACCTCGCCGTCCAGCAAGGCGACGCCGCCGGCCTCTACTGCGTGGGCGAGAACGCCACGCCCGAACTCCCGCCCCGGCGCAACCCCGCGCACCTCCAGGAAATCCTCAACGCCCTCGAAATCCTCGAACCGCGCGGCCCCACCACCATCCTCCGCGCGCTCCACGACCTCGCCGAGAAAATCCGCCGTCGCGCATTGGTCATCGTGTTCTCCGACTTCTTCTGCGAGCTGGAGCCGTTGCTCGGCTGCCTGCAACACCTGCGGTTCCAGAAGCACGACCTCGCCGTGTTCCACCTGCTGGACCGGATGGAGATGGAGTTCAAGTTCGACCGCCCGCTGCGCTTCCAGGATTTGGAAAGCCCCTTCAGCCTCGTGACGGAGCCGGCGATGGTGCGCGACGAATACCTCCGCGCCTTCGACGCCCACCGCGCCCGCCTCCGCCAGGCCTGCCTCGAATTCAACGCCGACTACCGCGAAGTCGTCACCGACCAGGAACCCGGCAAAGTGCTGGCCGACTTCCTCAACGAGCGTGCGCAACAAGTCGGCGCACACTGAGCGCACCGAGCGATGACCTTCCTCCAACCCTTCCTCCTCTGGGGCCTGCCGCTGGTCTTGGTGCCGGTCATCATCCACCTCATCAACCGCCTGCGCCACAAGCCGCAGCCGTGGGCGGCGATGATGTTCCTGCTCCAGGCCACGCGCGCCTCCACCAGCCACGCCAAGCTCCGCCAGTGGCTCGTCCTGCTCTTCCGCACGCTCGCCGTTCTCGCGCTCGTGCTCTTCATCGCGCGCCCGCTCGCCGGCGGCTGGCTCGGCTGGACGCTCTCGCCCGCGCCCGATGTCATCGTCATCGTGCTCGACCGCTCGGCCAGCATGGAATCGCGCCTCGCCGGGCAGACCGTGACCAAGCGCGAGCAAGCCGTGAAACTCCTCGCCGAGGCCGCGCGCGAATTTCAGGACAAGTCCCACCTCGTCCTGCTCGACTCCGCCACGCGCATCCCGCAGCAACTCGCGAACGCAAAATCCCTCCTCGAACCCACGCTCACCGGCCCCACCGACACCGCCGCGGATTTGCCAACCCTGCTTCAACTCGCGCACAACTGGCTCGTCGAGAACCGCGCCGGGGCCGCCGAACTCTGGCTTGCCTCGGACCTTCAGCGCAGCAACTGGCTGCCCGACGACGAGCGCTGGAAAAGCGTCACCGCCCAGCTCGGCAAGCTCCCCCAAGGCATCCGCGTGCGCCTCCTCGCCTTCGATGACGACCGCGAACCGAACACCTCCGCCACGCTCGCCGAGGTCTTTCGTCGCGCCCGCCCGGACGGCGCGGAGCTGAACCTCGCGCTCGACCTCGCCCGCAACGCCCCCGCCGGCAGCAGCCCCGCACGCTTCCCGCTCGCGCTCACTCTGAACGGCGTCAAGTCGCAGACCGAACTCGACATGGACGGCGCAGCGCTGCGTTGGCGGCACAAGGTGGACCTCGGCGCGGCGAAGGGTCTTGGCTGGGGCGCGCTCGAACTTCCCGCCGACGCCAACGCCCGCGACAACGCTGCTTACTTCGTCTTCGGCTCCGACTCCGCGCTCCGCGCCACCGTCGTGAGCGACCAGCCCGCGCTCATTCGCAACGCCCAACTCGCCGCGCTTTCCCCCGCCACGCGCCAGCCCGCCGAGGTGCTCACGCCCGCCGCCTTCGCCGAGCGCACTGGCTCCGACGCCACGCTCCTCATCTGGCACGCGCCGCTGCCCGACGCCGCCGGCGAGAAACGCCTGCGCGGCTTCATCGAGGAGGGCGGCGCCGTGCTCTTCCTTCCGCCCGGCCGCGTGGACACGGGGAAATTCCTCGGCCTCGGCTGGGCCGACGCGCAGCCCGCGTCCGCCGACAAGCCGTTCAAGGTCGCCAAGTGGGAGCAGCAGGAAGGCCCGCTCGCGAAGACCGACGAAGGCCTGAGCCTCCCGCTCGCCGACCTCGACATCGCGCGCCGCCAACTCATCACAGGCGAACCCACCGCGCTCGCTTCGTTCGCCGACGGCTCGCCGCTGCTCACCCGCCGCGCGCTGGGCAAGGGCCAGTTCTTCTTCTGCGCCACCGTCCCGCACGATGATTGGTCCACCCTCGGCGACGGCCCCGTCCTCGTGCCGATGTTGCAACGCCTCCTGCAAACAGGCGCGCGCCGGTTGAACCAGGAGACCATGATCGCGTGCGGCGAACTCAGCACCCTCGACCGCGTGAAGCAATGGACCTCCGCCGACGGCTCCACCGGCAAGAACATCGCCTTCAACGCCGGCATCTATCGCGCCGGCGAACGCCTCCTCGCCGTCAACCGCCCGAGCGCCGAAGACGACCGCTCCCTCCTAGAACCCGCCGCCGCGAAGAACCTCCTCGGCACACTGCCGTTGCAACTCCTCCAAGAACGCACCGCGCGCAGCGACGCCTTGCAGGGGGAAATCTGGCGCCTCTTCCTCATCGGCATGCTCGCCCTCCTCTTCCTCGAAGCGTGGCTAGTGCTGCCCAACAAGAAGCCCGCCACCGCCGACCCGCTCGACGTGTCTGCCGGACGCGGACGCGAGCTGGTGGATGTGGTCTGATGCGATTCCGGAATGAGACTTCGTAAAGCAGCCGAGACCACGATGCGCACCTTCTCCCTCTCCCTTCCTCGGAGGAGGGGAGAGGGTTGGGGTGAGGGGTTACGTGCGTCGGCGCTGGCGGCCTCACCCCTCATCCGGCCTGCGGCCACCTTCTCCCCTCCTCCGAGGAAGAGAGAAGGAGAGCGTGCCACCGCGTCGTGAAGTCGGGCTGCTTGCTCACTTCCCCGTCTTGCCCAGCAGGAACGCCAGCAAATCATTGAGCTCCACCGCCGTGAGCGCCTCGTGGAAATTCGACGGCATCAACGATGTCTCCGTCTCGCGGCGTTCCTTCACGTCCGCCTTGGGCACGCGGGCCTCCTGGCCGTTCGCCAGCGCATACACGAGCGTCGCGCCTTCCTCGCGGCGGAAGAGGCCGCTCACGCTCTCGCCGTCCCGGAGCACAAAGACCGTCGCGCGGAACGCCGTGTCCACGTTGCGGTTCGGGTCGAGGATGTCTTCGAGCAGCCGTTCCACGCCGCGCCCGCCGATGCCGTCGAGCTGCGGCCCCACGAGCGCGCCCTTGCCCTCCAGTTGATGGCACAGCGCGCACGCCTTCGTGAAAACTTCCACCCCGCGCACGGCGCTGGCCTGCTTCGCATCGAAGTTGTTGCGCTTGGCTTCAATCAACTTCTGCAACTGCGCGTCGGCAGGAGGAAGGTTCTTCACTAGCGCGGCCAAGCGCACCCTCGCATCGCGCGCGGAGCTGGCGCGGAGACGGTCTGTCAAGGTGCGGTCCTGCAAGATCCGCGCCGGGACGCGACCCGCCTCTGCTGCGGCGAGAAGCTGCTCGGTTCCCGGCGCTGTGCTGGCGAGCGCGGTGGCGAAGCGGCGCTGCAAGCGCGTCGGCGCATTCGTCAGCGCGGACACGACCACGGCGAGGCCGCGCGCGTCCGCAGACTCGGCGAGTTGCGCCGCGAGTTCGCCGCGCAAGGGCTCGGGCTGCGCGGCATCGCGCACGAGCGCGGCGAGCTGCGGCATCGCGGCGGGGGCGTTCAGCGCGAACCACGCGCGCCCGGCGGCGGCGCGCACGGGCGTGTCCTTCGTCTCGACGAACAGCTTCGCCACGGCAGGCTCCAGCGACGCGACCCCGAGCGACCGCGCGAGGTCCGCGCCGGCCTGCTGCCGGGCGGCGATCCCCTGCGTGTCGTTCAAGGCCAGCTCGGGCAGCGCCGGGTCGAACCGCCCGAAGGCCAGCCAGGCATAGGCATCGCCGTTGTCGCCGTCGGTGACTTCGAGGATTCCGCGCTGGCCGGCGAACTCGGCGAGGTCCCATGTGACGAGGCGGGCGGTGTCGTTAAGCGGCGGGAAGGCCTCGCGGAGGACGCGACCGCTCTGACCTCCCTCGTCCCCAGTGAGCGAGAGGGATTGAGGGTGAGGGGGCGGCGGAGGCGTTGGTGAGGGTGTGTTCTTCGGCACAGGCACGCTCTGCCCCCTCACCCCGGCCCTCTCCCCCAATGAGGGAGAGGGAGAAGAAGTTGCCAGCCGCAGGCGCACGAAGTTTTTCTTCCCGGCGGGCTGTTGCGGGACGCCGTCGTGGCCGCAGAGGTAGAAAGAGAGTTGCTTCGGCAGCACAAACACCGGCGAGCGCAGCACACCGGTCAAAGTTTCGCCGTGCGGGAGGCTGGACATGAGGCGGGTCTTCTGACCGTCGGCGCTGGTGCGCTCCTCGAAGGCGAAGGGGTTGCGACCGGGCTGGGCGGGGTTCAAGGGCACGTAGGTCCAGGTCGCTGCGTTAGCGGCGGGGGCGAGAAGCTGGCTGGCGAGGTCCGTGCCCCAGGCAAGGAGGTCGGGGCGGAGGGCGTTGGACGTGCTGGACGGTGCGGACGGCGACTGGAAGTCGCCGGCACGGCGGGCGGCTTGTCCGTCGAACATGGCTTTGAACAGCGTGGCCTGCGTGTCGAGGTCGGCGGCAAACTGCTGGCGGCCCAGCGCGGCCAGTTTCGGCAAGTCCGCGTCCGGCGCGTAGCGGGCGGCGTGTGTGACGTAGCGGGCCAGGACATCAGCAGGCTCGCTGTGGGTCTCGACATGGCGGACGAGGAATGCGGCGGCCTCGGCGTTAGTAAGACTCGTGGCGACGGCGGCGAAGGCGCGGGCGTCGGCGAGCGGGATTGTCTCGCCGGACAGCTTCATGAATGCGCCGGGCAGGCGGAGCTGTTCGCGGAGGGCGAGGCGCACGACGTGGGCGAGGTGAGTGTCCTGGGCGGGGACGCGTTTCTGCAAGGCGAGGAGCGGGGCGAGGTTGTCGGCGTGCGGGTTCGCGGCGAGGGCGTCCGCAGCGGCGCGCTGGACGTGGGCGGACGGGTCGGCGAGGGCCGCCCGAACGGCGACCAGCAGACCTCCCTCGCCCCCAACGGGGGAGAGGGATTGAGGGTGAGGGGGCGGGGCCACGGCGGGAGAGGGGGATTTCGAGTTGTCGGCAGCCTGCCTCCTCACCCCGGCCCTCTCCCCCGTTGGGGGCGAGGGAGAAGAGGCGTTGGTTGGCAGGCCGGTGCCGACAGAGCCTCGTGCCCCCTCACCCCGGCCCTCTCCCCCGCTGGGGGCAAGGGAGGAGCGGGCGGCGGTGCGCAGGCCGCGCTCGGCAAGGATGCGCAGCGCGTGGACGCGGATGGGTTCATCGCGGTCTTGCAGCGCGCCGAGCAGGGTTTTGTCATCGAGCTTGCCGTCGCGCTGCAACAGCCAGAGGCAGGAGGTCATCAAGCCCTCGCGGTCGTCTGCCTGGCGGAAGTGCCAGAGGCCTTGCGCGGCCTGGGTGATGAGGCCGTGGTCGTTGGCGTTGGGGAGCAGGGCGAGTTCCTCGCGGGCCAGGGCGCGGCGGGTCGGGTTCTGCCCGAGGAATTCATTGAGCAGGGCGTCGCGGCTGTAGGGGAGGACGTGAGGAGTCTCTGACTTCTCGTCCCGAACTAGTTTGAGCTTCCGCACGTCGGCTCCTCCGGGGGGAACTATCCGCCAGATGCGGCCGCGCTCGCGGTCGCGGGCGGGGTGGAGCAACGGGACTTCGTAGTGGCCGATGATGCGGTTGTAGAAGTCCGCCACCCACAGCGCGCCGTCGGGACCGAATTGCAAATCCACGGGGCGGAACCACGGGTCGTCCGTGCTGAGGAAGTCGGGCATCTCTTTCCCCACGCTGGTGCTGCCGCGCCATTCGAGTTGGTCGCGATTGATGCGGCTGGTCATCACGTTGCCGATGAAAAGGTTGCCCTGAAACTCGGCGGGCCACGACGGGTCGCTGATGTGCGTGATGCCGCAGATGGCAGTGCTGTGGTGCGTGTGCTGGATGGTCGTGGGGCCGAAGCCGAGGCCGTCGTGCGGGCGGCCGAAGCTCGGGTAGTGCGCGCCGCGCAGGAGTTGGTAGATGGGCGAGCTGTGGCAGTCGGCGGAGTAGAGGTTCCCCAGCGGGTCGAAGGTGAGGCCGAAGGGGTTGACCTGCCCGTGGGTCCAGTGCTCGATGCGCGAGCCGTCGAGGCGGAAGCGATAGACGTTGCCGGAGGGGAGGGAGATTTCGTGGCCGTCCGTGCCGGACACGCGGGATTGGTTGTTGAAGCCGTGGGTGGCGTAAATCCAGCCGTCGAGGCCGCGCCGGAAGCTGGCTTGGTTCCCGTGCGTGTCGCGGGTGAAGTCAAACGGGCCGTAGAGCTTCTCCTGCTTGTCGGCGACGCCATCGCCGTCCGTGTCCTCGAAGAGCCAGATGTTGGGGATGGACCACGCGATGCACTTCCAAGTCAAATTCGTAGCCGCCGAGGTGAGGAGGCGGTTCGGATTGTTCTGCGCCGGGTCCGCCTCCTTACCTCGGCGGCTACTGGGAGAACGGAAGGGGTAAACGCCGATGGGGATGTTCAGGTTGGTGGCGAAGGTCGTGACCTTGCGGGCGCGACCATTGTCGTCGAAGTCCGAGAAGATGCGGATGGTGTCGCGGGCGAGGGCGGCGTTGGTCGCAGCAAAGGGGTATTCGCGCGATTCCGTGACCCAGAGACGGCCCGCCGAGTCGAAGGCCATGTTCATCGGCTTGCGGAGGTCTGGTTCCGCGGCGACGAGCTGAATCTTGAAGCCGTCGGGGAGGTGAAACTTCAGGCGCTGCTCTTCGGGCGAGAGCGGGTCGGCCGTGCGCACGCCCTCGGTGAAGAGTTTCGGGGCTTCGGCAGCAGAGGCGGGCGCGGCGAGCGCAAGCAAAAGCAGGAGCAGGGAGAGACGCTGGGGCTTCATGCAATGCAGGCGTTATGCCGGAAGCAAGTGCGGGTCGAAAGGAAAAGTTCGCGCGCCAAAGGGAAGGCGTTACCCTTCGGCCACACCTATGGCGACCATCGCAGTGCTTGGCACAATGGACACGAAGGGCGAAGAACATGCCTTCGTGGCGAACCTCATCAAGCAACGCGGCCATCACGTGCTCGTCATTGACACGGGCACGCTCGACGCGCCCAAGCTCAAGCCCGACGTGACGCGGTTGGAGGTCGCTGCGGCGGCCGGCGTGGACCTCGCGGCGTTGCTCACACGCAAAGACCGGGGCGAAGCGGTCGCCGCGATGTCGAAGGGCGCGCCCATGGTGTTGAGCAAGCTCGCGGAGGAGCAGCGCATTGACGGCGTGATCTCGCTCGGGGGCGGCGGCGGCACGGCGATTGGCACCGCCGCGATGCGCGCGTTGCCCATCGGCTTCCCCAAGGTCATGGTCTCCACGCTCGCATCCGGCAACACGGCGCAATACGTCGGTGTGAAGGACATTGTCATGTTCCCCGCCGTCGTGGATGTCGCCGGCATCAACCGCATCTCGCGCCAGATTCTCACGCGCGCGGCTGGCGCGATCTGCGGCATGGTCGAGAGCGTGCCGCAACCCGGCGAGGACAAGCCGCTTGTCGTCGCGAGCATGTTCGGCAACACGACCGACTGCGTGCAGGCCGCGAAGAAGATCATCGAGGCCGCCGGCTACGAAGTCCTCGTCTTCCACGCGACGGGCACAGGAGGCCGCGCAATGGAGTCGCTCATCGAGTCCGGCCTCGTCGCCGGCGTGCTCGACATCACGACGACGGAGTGGGCGGATGAGCTGGTCGGCGGCGTGCTCGGGGCTGGCCCGACGCGTTGCGAGGCGGCGGCGCGCCACGGCGTGCCCGCCATCGTGACGCCCGGCTGCCTCGACATGGTGAACTTTGGCGCGCCGGAGACGGTGCCGGCGAAGTTCGCAGGCCGCACCTTCTACCAGCACAACCCGCAGGTGACGCTCATGCGCACGACGCCCGAGGAAAGCGCCGACTTGGGTCGCATCCTCGCCGAAAAAGTCAACCTTTCAATCGCGCCCGTGACGGTGCTCCTGCCGCGCAAGGCGATCAGCGTCATCAGCGCGCCCGGCCAGAAGTTTCACGACCCTATTGCTGACCGCATCCTCTTCACCACGATGAGAACATTCCTGCGCAAGGACATTGAGTTGGTGGAGATGGACTGCGTCATCAACGCGCCAGAGTTCGCTAAGGCCTGCGCGGAGAAGCTGCTGGCGAACATGGCGAAGCGGAAGGTGGCTTGAGTGCCCGCGGGAAAGCTCACCGCAGCCGGATGTCCGGCGGCTCCGCCACGTAATCCGCGACTGTCAGCACCGCGTCGGAATGCAATCGCAGCAGCGAGGCCGGACAAGCCGGCGTGACCGGCCCGTGCAAGACACGACGCACTACCGCACTCTGCCACGGGCGGTTGCAGTAGAACCGCAGCTTCCGGGACGCGAGCATCTCCCTCATCCCCACTGTCACGCAGCGACGCGGCACGACCTCGATGCCGCCGCCGACTGTCACCGAGTTAATTGTCCGGGTCTCGCGGGCGAGCAAAAGCACGCGCGTGGGGAGGGCGGCGAACTCCTCCACCGTAGGAAACGACGTGAGGAGTCTCTGACTCGATTCCGCATTCCGCGTTCCGCATTCCGCGTTTCCTTCGGGCGGCTCGTTGAAGGCGATGTGCCCGTTGATGCCGATACCGCCAAAGGTCACGTCCACCCCGCCGCGTGCCTCAATCAGCCGCTGCACCGCCTCGCAATCACGTGGGTCGGGGAAGACGCGGTGCTCTGGCGGCGGCCTGAGCTTGGGGTCGAGCAGCCCGTAGAACGCCCGCTCCATGTAGCCACGAAAGCTCAACGGATGATCCGTCGGCACCCACTCGTCCTCGTCCGTGAGATACTCGTCCATGTTGATGAACACCACGTCGCGCAGGGACAGCCGTTCCTCGTTCACCATCCGTGCGAGGATGGAAAACTGGTCCACCGGTCCCACTGGCACGATGAAGGTCCCGCCGCGGCCCGCTGCATGCGCAGCGCGAATCTCTGCCAGAAGCGTCCGCGCGAAATCCTCCGCGAGGCTCGCCATGTCGCCGAGGATGCGGACTTGGACGGGCGTGCCCTTGCCGAGTTCGGCGGCGGGAACAGCGAGGTAGTCAGGAATCATGCCGTGGGCAGCGTGCTCGCATCCAACACGAGCAGCCTCATGTCATGCGCCCCGTCCTTCCGCGCAAACTCGTAGAACAGGTGCCACTGGCCGTTGGCGAATTTCGCGTCGAAGTAGCGCGCCGAGCCGGACGCGAACGGGCTGGTGACGAACGGTCCAGCTGGCAAGACGGAGCGCCAATCGCGCAGGTCGGTCGACACCGCGAGCGCGCACCGCTCCTCGTAGTTCTCCGCCTCGCTCGCGCTGCCGTCGTAGAAGGCTAGCCAGCGGTCGCCGACGCGCGCCACACTGTTGATACGCCGGCAATACTTGTCCCAGCCCGTCGCATCCGGCTTGAGGACGACGCCCTGCCACTCCCACTTGTCCAGGTCGCGCGAAGTCGCGAGGCCCGTGGCGGAGACACACTCGCCGGTATTGAAGATGTCGAGCGTGCCGTGCGAGGTGGCGTTCGTGCGCGGCGTGGGCAGCGCGATGCTGAGGAAGAGATGGTAAACGCCGTCCACTTCGATCACCCACGGATCCTTCACGCCTTCGAGGCCAAGCGGCGGGGCGGTGAAGATGACTTGGCGTTGCGCAGGGTTGAGGTGCTCGACCTTCGCCGCCTTCATCACAGCCGTGCACCAGCGGCCATCCGCCGGGTCCACGTAGCTGGTGAAGTAGCGCCAAGAGCCGTCGCGCCCCCGATGCAGCGCGCTCCGCTCGATGGACTCGGAGCCGTATTGGTCCTTCGTGACACGCAACACGTCGTCCCACTGCTTGAGGTCGGGGCTGCGCGCGATGCGCACTTCGCCGCCGCGATCCGGCTGCACACCGCGCGGGCGGCGGATGCGGTAGGTGAGATACCACGCGCGCTCCGCCTCGTCGTAGAACGCGCCGGGGCAACCGACCCAGTAACCTTTGTCCTTGCCGACGGGCTCGCGGATGACGCTGCCGCTGGCAAGGAGTTCGGAGGTGAGTGTCGTGGGTTGCATAGATGAAAGCTGCTAGACGACGAGGCTCACGTGCTTCGTGTCGAGGAACGCGTCGAGGCCCTCGGTGCCCAGCTCGCGGCCCCAGCCGCTTTGCTTCACGCCGCCGAAGGGCGCGTTGCTCGTCGTCGGCACGCCGTCGTTGATGCCAATCATTCCAGCCTCCAGCGACTCCATCAGGCGGAAGGCGCGGCTCAGGTCGCGCGTGAAGGCGTAGGCGGCGAGGCCGTAGGTGGAGTCGTTCGCGCGTGCGATGGCCTCGGCCTCGGTGTCGAAGACGTTCACGTAGGCGACGGGCGCGAAGGTCTCGTCGCACATGCCGCACGATTCGCCGGGCACGCTGGTGAGCACGGTCGGTTCAAGGAACGCGCTGCCTGCGTCGCCGTGACGCTTGCCGCCGCAGAGCAGCTTCGCGCTCTTGGCCTGCGCGTCGGCGATGTGCTGGAGCGCGAGGTCCACGGCGGCGGGGTTGATGAGCGGGCCGATGTCCACGCCCGGTTCGAGGCCGTTGCCGGCCTTGAGCGCCTTCACGCGCTCGACGAACGCCGGGATGAACTGCTCCGCGATGCCGCGCTGGATGTAGATGCGGTTGGCCGCAATGCACGACTGCCCGGTGTTGCGATACTTCGCAATCATCGTGCCCTCGAGGGCTTTCGCGAGGTCGGCGTCGTCGAAGACGAGCACGGGTGAGTGGCCGCCGAGTTCGAGCGAGAGCGGCTTCACCTGTGCGGCGGCTCCGGCGATGAGATTCTTCCCCACCTCGGTCGAGCCGGTGAAGGTGATCTTGCGGCAAAGCGGGTTTTCCAGAAATTCCGCCGCGATCTCGCCCGCCGAACCGGCCACGAGTTGGAACACGCCCTTGGGCAAACGCGCCGCGTGGACGCACTCGGCAAACAGCACCGCGCACAGCGGTGTGGCGCTGGCAGGCTTGAGCACCACGGTGCAACCTGCCGCGAGTGCCGCTGCGACTTTCCGCACGGCGAGCACGAGCGGAAAATTCCACGGGCTGATGGCGGCGACCACACCGATGGGCGTCTTGATGACGAGATGGCGCTTGCCCTCCGCCTGCGGCGGGACGATGCGCCCGTAACCGCGCCGTGCCTCCTCGGCGAACCAGCGCAGGTGGTCAATCGTCATCGCCACCTCGCCCGCGCTCTGCGGGAGCGGCTTGCCGTTTTCGAGCGTGATGGTGCGGGCGAACTCATCCTTCCGCCGCTCGACCTCGCTGGCAATCTTCAGCAGGAAATCCGCGCGCGTCTTGCCGACGACATTGCGCCACGACTGAAACGCCGCGTGCGCATCCGCCAATGCCTGCGCCACCTGGTCGCGACCGCAAGTGGACATCTGCGCGAGGGTCTCGCCGGTGGCTGGGTTGCGAACGGGGAGGGCTTGAACCGTGGTGACGAACTCGCCGTTGAGGTAGAGCGGAGATGGTTCCATGGCGGTCACCACAACGGATTCGGACGGTAGAGCGGCAGGGCCCAAGGCGTTTGCTTGCCGGCGTCGAGGCTGGGGTCGGAGGGTGGCTGGGTGGCGGTGAGGTAGTCGAGGAGCTGCTTGCGGATGGTCGGCACGAGCGGCCAGAGGCCGTGCTTCTGCTGCATCGTGGTGATGAGTTCGTCCCAGCGCTCGCGCGTGGCGTGCGTAGCGGTGATGATGGCGGTCGAGTGGCAGGGGATGCAGTTGATCTGGACCTGCTCGCGGCCCGGAACGGGTTTCAACGACTGGATCGCGCTGATGTTCTTCGGCTCAGCGGCTTGCAGGCTGAGGATGGCGAGCAGGCACAGGAGGAGCGGCTGCGCGAAAGACGACTTCGGTGGGTATTGTGGGTTCATGCCTTGAGGCCTTTTCGTTGGAGGATGGGGGCGAGCAACCGCTTCAAGTTGCCGCTGAGGATGAGCAGCTTGGCGGCATCGGGGATTTGCGCGCCGAGGACTTTGCCAAGCTGCGAGGCGAAGCTGCGGCCGCCGGCGTCGCTGCCGTAGATGACGCGCTCGGCACCGAGTTCGCGCACGGCCATCTCGGTGTAGCCCGCGACGGGGTCGGAGCCGGCGAGGTCGGCGTAGAGATTTTTGCTCGCGCGGATGGTGCGGATGCCGCGCTCCCAATCGCCGCCGGTGTGGCCGCAGATGATGGGTGTGCTCGGCTGGCGTGCGGCGAGTTCCACGAGGTCGAAGGGCGTGGACTCGCCGGGGTCGTTGCCGGTGACCTTAAGCCAGGTGTGCTGGAAAATGACGGCTTGCAGCTCGGCGGCGCGTTTGATGATGGGGTCGAGTTCGGCGGCGCGGCATTCCTTCGCCACCCAGAGCTTCACGCCGACCATCGGCCCGCGCGCGACGCAGCGGTCCAACTCGGCGAGGCTGGCCTCGACGTGTTTCGGGTTGAGATAGACGAAGCCGAAGGTGCGGTCGGGAAACTTGCCAATGGCTTCGAGGACTTGGTCGTTCTCTTTGCGAAAGGTTTCCGGCTTCGGGTCGCGCGACCATGGAACGCCCATGTAAACGCATAGCCGTTCAATGCCCATGCGGTCGGCGATGGCGATGAGCTGCGCCATGCGCTCGGCGGGCGTCGCGCCGGAGACGCCGGACATGTGGACATGGAGGTCCCAGATGGTCATGAGGCAGAGATGGGACGAGCAGGATTAAGATTAGGAGAAGACAGGCCGTCCCGGTTCCTGCTCTTAACCCTAATCCTAATCTCGCTCTCCCTCATCGCGTTCAATGGGCAGTCGGTCGCGGCGTTTGAAACTCCTTCAGGTCCAGCGCTCCCGTGCGCGACGACTTCGCGGTCCAAGTCCGCGTGCCTGCTTGCAGGAAGAGCGTGCTTTCGAGCTGCCAGTTCACGCGTTTGGTTTGAGTGAGGTCGTGCAGGAGGCGGGCGAGCGCGAGGTTGCGCGAAGCGCACGGTCACGGTCTGCTTGCCGTCCGAGAGCCGCTCCAGCGCGAGTCTTTCCTTCTGGACGCCGCTGCCGACGCGGATGCCGTTGAGCGTGACCTTGTGGACCGCGCCGTTGCATTGCAGCGCCTCGGGCGACTGGTTTTGCACGCAGATGACGAAGACGCCGGCGGTCTCAAACGCGGTCGCGTCGGTGAAGCGCACATCAGCGAGGAAAATTTCCAGAGTGTCCGGCGAGCGGGTAGCGGTGCAGGCGCCGAGCAACAATGCAACGGTGAATGTGGCGAGCTGGCGAAGGTGGAGATGCTTCATGGCGTGACGTGACCGAGTGAACCAATCGGACCAGTGCACGACAAACCAAATTCTCCTACTCGTCAACGGGGCGTGGAGCCGCCGTTGGCCCGAGAACCTTGCGCACGCGGGCGATGAGCTCGGACGGGCTGAAGGGCTTGATCATGTAGTCCGCCGCACCGAGTTCGAGGCCGGTGACGATGTCTTTGTCGCGCGCGCGGGCAGTGAGCATGATTACAGGGATTTGGCGGGTGCGGGGGTCTTCCTTGAGACGGCGGAGCACCTCGAAGCCGTCCATCACAGGCATCAGGCCGTCGAGCAGGACCAGCGCGGGTTGCGTGGGACCGACGAGCGCGAGGGCTTTCTCGCCGTCGTTGGCGTGGACGACCTTGAAGCCCGCCTGCTTGAGTTTGAACTCAATGAGATGGGCTGTCTGCGGCTCGTCTTCGGCCAGCAAGATGGTCATCACAGGGCGAAAAGCTATGCAACCAGCACGGGCGGCACAAGCGCGGAGAAACCGGAAGACCGTGCGGCACGCGGAGAACTTTGCCCTTTGAACTTTGCGCGTTCGCCCTACCCTTCGCCGCCATGAGTGACCGATCGGAAACACGTCTGGCCCGCTGGCCGTCGCTTTCATTCGTCGTGTGTCTGGTGAGCGCGGCGGCCTTGGACTACGCGGCTTGGTGGATCGTTGAAAAGAGCGACAAGCCCATCAACATCTGGATGGCGGTGCTGGCCCTGGCCGCCGTCGGCGGCGCGGCGTGGGTTGCCATTCTTCCCTTCTACAACGACGCGCAAAACGCCACCAAGCTCGACGAGCTGGACAAGCTTCAGTCTGCGGCGCACCAGATTCAAAACCTCGAGAAGGTCGCCACGCAGATCACCATAGCCACCGCTCAGTGGCAGAACGTGCAGGAGCACAACGCCAAGGCCATCGAGTCCGCGAAGCAGGTTTCCGAGGAGATGTCGCAGGAGGCGCTGCGCTTCGCCGACTTCATGAAGAAGGCCAACGACTCCGAGAAGGCCACGCTCCGGCTCGAAGTCGAGAAGCTCAAGCGCTCCGAGACCGACTGGCTCCACGTGCTCGTGCGAGTGCTGGACCACGTCTATGCGCTCCAACGCGCGGCCCAGCACTCCGGCCAGCAAACCCTTATCGAGCAGCTCGCGCACTTCCAGAACGCCTGCCGCGATGCCGCGCGACGCATCGGCCTGGTCGCGTTCGCGCCGGCGGCGGGCGATGGCTTCGAACCCGGCCAGCACCAGAGGGCGGACGGGCGCAAGGACATCCCCGACGACGCGAAGATTTTCGAGACCGTGGCCACCGGCTACACGTTCCAAGGCCAGATGCTGCGGCCCGCGCTGGTCTTGCTCGACGCGCCCAAGGCCCCGCTGCCAGTGCAGCCAGCGACAGTTGCCGCGCCTCCGTCGGCTGGGAGTGCTGAACTGCCGCTTACATAAACGATGTCGCCGGGCATTCAGCCCGAAACTGCTGCTGACACTCAGCGAATCCGGTGCATACTGGCCACCGTCAAAACCACGCGATGAAACCAACGTCGTCCTCGATCCCGCTGCTCGCTGCGCTGCTGCTTTCCGCGCTCACTGCCAGTGCAGCGGTGCCGCCGTCAAAGCCTTCCGCCGCCGACCTCGCGTTCTACGAGCAGACGGTGAAGCCCATCCTCGCGGGCGCGTGCTTCGAGTGCCACAGCCATGAGGCGAAGAAGTTCAAGGGCGGCCTCGCGCTGGATTCCACCGCCGCCATTCTCAAGGGCGGCGACACCGGCCCCGCCCTCGTCCCCGGCGACGTGGAGAAAAGTCTCCTCATCAAAGCCGTCCGTTACACGGACACGGACCTCCAGATGCCGCCCAAGAACAAGAAGCTCGGGTCCGACCAGATCGCCGCGCTGGAGAAGTGGGTGAAGCTCGGTGCGCCCATGCCCGACAGCGGCGCGAAGGTCGCCGTGCGTGGGAAAATCACGGACGAAGACCGCCAGTGGTGGGCGTTTGTGCCGGTGCGAAAGCCGGGGGTTCCAGCGGTCAGCGGTCAGCGGTCAGCGGTCAGCAACCCGATTGATGCCTTCATTCTCCAGAAACTCCGCGCGAACCAACTATCGCTCTCGGCCCCCGCCGACCGCGTCACGCTCGCGCGGCGTGTTCACTTCGACCTCACGGGCCTGCCGCCGACGCCTTTCGAGCTCGACCAGTTCCTCGCCGACAAGTCCGCCGATGCCTACGAGAAGCTCGTGGACCGGCTGCTCGCCAGCCCTCGTTACGGTGAGAAGTGGGCCCGCCACTGGCTCGACCTCGTCCGCTACGCCGAGTCCGACGGCTACAAGGCCGACGACTACCGCCAGCACGCGTGGCGCTTCCGCGATTACGTGGTGAAGTCGCTCAACACCGACAAGCCCTACACGCAGTTCATCACCGAGCAACTCGCGGGCGACGAACTCTACTTCAACGCGAAACCCGAAACCCGAAACCCGGAACATCTGGTGGCCACCGGCTACTTCCGCGCCGGCATTTACGAATACAACAATCGCGACGTCCGCGGGCAGTGGCAGCGCATCATCGAGGACATCACGGACACGAGCGCCGATGTGTTCCTCGGCGTTGGCCTCCAGTGCGCGCGCTGCCACGACCACAAGTTCGACCCGCTGCTGCAAAAGGATTACTACCGCTTCCAAGCCTTCTTCAGCCCGCTCCTGCCGCGCGAGGACCTCCTCGTCGCCACGCCCGCCGAGAAAGCTGCACACGACGAGAAGCTCGCCAAGTGGGAGGCCGCCACCGCCGACATCCGCGCGGAGATTGAGAAGCTCCTGGCCCAAGCGAAGAAGAACACCATCGCCGGCGCGCTCGAGAAGTTCATCGAAGACATCCGCGTGGACATGAGCAAGCCCGTCGCCGAGCGCACGCCTTACGAGCACCAGATTGCAGAGCTGGCGTATCGGCAGGTGACGTATGAGTTCGACAAGCTCGACGCCAAGCTCAAGGGCGAGCCGAAGGAGCGAGTCATCGCGCTGCGCAAAAAACTAACCGAGTTCGACTCGCTCAAGCCCGCGCCGCTCCCGCCGTTCTACGGAGCCACGGACGTTGGCCCGGTCGCGCCGCCGACGTTGCTGACGAAGGGCAAGAACAAGCAAGCCATCGAACCCGGCTACCTGAGCGTGCTCGACGCAAAGGACGTGCAAGTCGCCGCGCTGCCGAACTCGACGGGCCGCCGCAGCGAACTCGCGCGCTGGCTGACTTCTCCCGAGAACCCGCTGACCGCGCGCGTGATGGTGAACCGGCTTTGGCAGGGCCACTTCGGTCGCGGCCTCGCCGCCAACGCCAGCGACTTCGGCAAGCTCGGCGAAAAACCCTCGCACCCAGAGTTGCTCGACTGGCTCGCGGCGACCTTCGTCGAGCAGGGATGGAGCTTGAAGGCGATGCATCGGCTGATGGTGACGAGTGCCACGTATCGGCAAGCCAGTAATCAGTATTTAGCAATTAGTGATAAGTCGGCATCGGGCACCAAGGACGCCTCACTAGTTACTAATCACTCTCTAGCCAGCCGCGTTGACCCTGAGAACAGGCTGCTCTCCTCCTTCCCCATCCGCCGGCTCGAGGCCGAGCAGATTCGCGACGCCGTGCTGGCCGCCACCGGTGAGTTGAAACTCGAACCCGCCGGCGGCCCCAGCACCGACCAGCTCACGCCGCGCCGTTCGATTTACAGCAAGTGGCTCCGCAACGCGCCCAACCCGCTGCTCAATGTCTTCGACCTCGCCGAGCCATTTCAAAGCGTCGCGCAGCGCAACGTCACCACCACCCCGCCGCAGGCGCTGCTGCTCCTCAACAGCCAGATGATGCTCCGCCACGCGCGCGAGTTCGCGAAACGGCTGGAGCAGGAGCACCCCAGCAGCGACGAGGACATGGTCAACGCCGCCTACCGCCTCGCCTTCACCCGCGAGCCGAAACCCGCCGAACGCACCGCCGCGCTGCAATTCCTCACCGAGCAGAAGCAACGCCTCGGCGCGAAGGGAGCCCCGGACAAAGCCCGCGGGTTCACCGCTGAGAAGATGCCTTACCGCGATGGCGTGGCCGCCGTGGTCGCGCCCGACATGGGCGGCGACGCGCTGGCCGTGCCGGACAGCCCGAGCTTCCCGACCGGCGACTTCACCCTCGAAGCGAACATCCTCGCGCGCACCGTGGACACTGGCGGCACCGTCCGCACCATCGCCGCCAAGTGGAGCGGCGATTCCAAGAAGCCCGGCTGGGGCATCGCCATCACCGGGGCGGCTTCGCGTCGCAAGCCGCAGACGCTCGTGCTCCAAATCATCGGCGTGAAGCAGGACGGCAGCTTCGGCGAGGAAGCCATCTTCTCCGACCAGGTGCTCGCGCTCGCCAAGCCTTACTCCGTCGCCGTCAGCGTGAAGCTCGCCACCGCCACGGCCCCCGGCGAAGTGACCTTCTACGTGAAGGATTTGTCCAACGACGACGAACCGCTCTCGGTCGCGAAGGTGCCGCATAAAGTCACCGGCGGCTTCACCAACCCGCTCGCGTTGAACCTCGGCGGTCGCGCCGGGAAGGGCGGCGGCTTCGACGGCATGCTGGACGACGTGCGTTTCTCCACCGGCGCGCTGAAGCAGGAGCAATTGCTCCTCGGTGCGGAAGCCTCCGCGACCGAGGCGACGGTGGGCTTGTGGCCCTTCGAGTCCAAGCCCAGCGCCTTCAAGGACGCCTCGAAGCACGCCAACGACATCCAGCCCAAGCCCACCGGCGCAAAAGCCACCGCCTCTACCCGCGCCGCCGTGATGGCGGACTTGTGCCATGTGCTGCTGAACGCGAACGAGTTTGTTTACATTGACTGAGTGCCATGAAGAAATACGGCTGCAACCAAGTTGATTGGGCGTTTTCCCGCCGCGACTTCCTCACCAAGACCGGCGGGGGGTTTGGCGCGGTGGCGCTGAGTTCGCTGCTTGCGGAGAACCCGCTCACCGCCGCGCCGACGGCTCCCGTCAACTCGCCCCTCGCGCCCCGGCTCGGTCATTACGCGGCGAAGGCCAAGAGCGTCATCTTCCTCTTCATGGAGGGCGGGCCGAGCCATCTCGACACCTTCGACCCGAAAGAGTCCTTGAAGAGGCACGCCGGCAAGCCGTTGCCGCCCAGCTTCACCAAGGGCCTCATCACCGCGATGGGCGAATACAACTCGCCCATTTTCCCCGACCAGCGCCAGTGGAAGCAATACGGCCAGAGCGGCCTCTGGATTTCCGACTGGTGCAAGCACGTCGCCGAGTCCGCCGACGACATCGCCGTGCTGCGGTCCTGTTGGGCCAACGGCATCGTCCACTCCAACGGCGTCTGCCAGATGAACACCGGCTCCATCCTCGCGGGCCGGCCCTCCCTCGGCGCGTGGGTGAGCTACGGCCTGGGCACGCTGAACCAGAATCTCCCGGCTTTCGTGGCGATGCAGGACAACAACGGCACCGTCGTGAACGGCCCGCGCAATTGGGGCGCCGGCTTCATGCCCGCCGTGTATCAGGGCACGCGCATCCTGCCTGGCAACGAACCCATCGCGAACCTCAATACGCCCGAAGGCGTCAGCGACGAGCAGCAGCGCGCCAAGCTCGACTTCCTCAACACCGTCAACCGCCAGCACGCCGCCGCGCGCCCGCAGCAGTCGGAGCTCGACGCCCGCATCGCCGCCTACGAACTCGCCTTCCGCATGCAGGCGGAGGCCCCCGAGACCGTGGACCTCGCGAAGGAAACCGAGGCGACGAAGAAGCTCTACGGTATGGATGACTCGGTCGCCGCGCCGTTCGGCCGCATGTGCCTGCTCTCTCGTCGGCTCGTCGAGCGCGGCGTGCGTTTCGTGCAGCTCTACAGCGGCGCGGGCAGCAAGTGGGACGCGCACAGCGGCATCGAGAAGAACCACGGTGACCGCTTCCGCGAGACGGACCAGCCCGTGGCCGGCCTGTTGAAAGATTTGAAATCGCGCGGCCTGCTCGACTCGACGCTCGTCATCTGGGGCGGCGAGTTTGGCCGCACGCCGATGAGCGAAAAGGGCGACGGCCGCGACCACAACCCGACCGGCTTCACGATGTGGATGGCTGGCGGCGGCGTGAAAGGCGGCCAAACCATCGGCACCACGGACGAGTTCGGCCTGCACGCGGTCGAGGACCGGATGCACGTCCACGACCTGCACGCGACGATCCTCCACCTGCTCGGCATCAACCACGAGAACCTGGTTTACAGCTACAAGGGCCGCCCCGAGCGCGCGACGATGAACGAGGGCGAGATTTACCGGAGGATTACCGGATGAGAGAGCGCATTGCTGCACATGGCCCTTCAGGCAGAGAGTCCGCGCGAAATTTAGTCTGTGTATTTCACAACCATCACCTTGGTTGAAACACTGTAAACAACGCTGCCTCCGTGTTTGAAGGATGCCGTGCTTCCTCGATTGGGACCTCGTTGAGGGGAATAAACCGTGCCTCTTCCACTGAAGCCCTCAGCTTGTCGATTACTATCCATCAAGACCACGGCGTCTCCGCCCTTCGACTTGGCCGTTTTGGCCAGTGCCGAGTCACGAGACGATTTAGAGAAGAGTCCGTCTGCTCGCTTGTCATCAATTACACCTAAGATTTTGACTTTTCGGTTTGGGTTGCCGTTCTCCCAAAATTCTATCCCGTCAACGGTTCTCACGGTTCCGCCGGTCCCTTGCACCAAGTCGGGGCCGCGATACTCGATGAAGTTCGTCGACGCGCACCCCACAGCCAAGGATGCGGCCAGTATTGATGCGAATGTCTTAATGCTCTTCATTTTGATTCTCCGTTCTTATTTGGTGTTTCACGGACCGCATGGACCCGACGAACCGTTGGGCAGAAAGCAACCTGCTCTGAAAACAGAGCAATTCGCACGCAGGACACGAACACAGTCAAGCTCCGTTTTCGGAGCATGGCTGCGCCCAAGAACATCGTCGGGCCTCAAATCAGGAAACTGCGTTATCAGCAGGACCTGACGCAGGAGATGTTTGCCGCCAGGTGTTCGGTGCGTGGTTTGGATTTGAGCCGAGGGACACTTTCCAAGATTGAAGCTCAACTGCGTTGCGTGACGGATGGGGAACTCGTCGTGCTTGCGGAAGCGCTGCAAGTTGACCTCTTGGCATTGTATCCAAAGCGTGGCAAGTGAGGTGTGGGACGGCGTGATTACGGCATGACAAGCCGCGAAGGCATCTGGCAGTATCCCCTCGTGCTCGACGCAGAGTTGCCCCCGAATCCTCCCCTCACTCCCGAGCAGTGGCCCAAAGCGTTGGCACCTGATGAAGAAGAGGAACAGCAGGAACGAGCCGTGGGGGAGTTCGCAGCAAAGTCCGTAAAGCGACACATTCAGCGTCTAATTGCGGAGGGCAAGCCGTTCGACCCTTTCTCCCTTTTGTTGGCACTGTGCTGTGCTGTGCTGGCTTCAACCAGCGCCGCCGAGCCCGCCGACACCCGTGCCGCCTTCCTCAAGCTCCTCGACCGCCCGCGCGTCGAGCTGGCTGTTGAGGTCAAGCCGCCCGCCGGGACGAACGGCTTGCGCGCGACGCACTTTTCCTTCGCCGCCGAAGCCGGAGTCCGCGTGCCGGGCTTGCTGCTAAAGCGCGCTGAGACCCAAGGCCGCCGGCCCGTTGTCATCGTCCTGCACGGCACTGGGGCGAACAAAGAGAGCCAGCTCTCGCTGCTGACTGACCTCGCCAAGCGCGGCTTCCTCGCGGTGGCGATTGATGGACGGCACCACGGCGCGCGCACCAAGGCGGGCAGCGGTTCCGCCGAGTATCACGAGGCGATTCTCAACGCGTGGTTTGGCAGCAAGAAACTTCCCTTTCTCTACGACACGGCGTGGGACGTGATGCGGCTCGTGGACTACCTCGGCACGCGCGACGACGTGGACGCCGCGCGCATCGGGCTCATCGGCTTCTCGAAGGGCGGGATGGAAGGCTACCTCGCCGCCGCCGCCGACCCGCGCATCGCGGTCGTTGTGCCGTGCATCGGCGTGCAGAGTTTCAAGTGGGCGCTGGACAACGAGAGCTGGCGCTCGCGCGTGGAGACGTTCAAGCCCGCCATCGACGCCGCCGCAAAGGACGAGGGGGAAACCGTCAACGCCGCGTTTGTCCGCCGCTTCTACGACCGCGTGGTGCCCGGCATCTACGGCGAGTTCGACGGCCCGGCGATGCTCCCGCTCATCGCGCCGCGCCCGCTGCTGGTCATCAACGGCGACACCGACCCGCGCACACCCATGCCGGGCGTGAACGAGTGCCTCGCCACCGCGCGCACCGCTTACCGCGCAGCCGATGCGGAGCCGAAGCTGCAAGTCATCCTCCAGCCGCAGACCGGGCACAAGGTCACGGTCGAGGCGCGGCAGGCGGCGGTGGATTGGTTCATCAAGTGGATGCGCCCGTGAGCCAGGACGCGGCCATCATCGCCGCCACCCGGCATTGGGTGGAGCGCGCGGTTATCGGGCTGAACCTTTGTCCGTTTGCCAAGGCGGTGGAGCGGCGCGGGCAGGTGCGTTACGTCGTGAGCCAGGCGAGGACGGAGGAGCAGTTGCTCGCGGACTTGCGCGCGGAGTTGAGTCACCTCGCGGCCACTCCGGCGGACGTGACAGACAACACCCTGCTCATCCATCCTCAGGTGTTGCAGGAGTTCTTTGCGTTCCAGACTTTCCTCCCGCGCACCGAGGCGGCCGTGCGTAAGGCCGGCTTCACCGGCGTGATCCAAGTGGCGAGTTTTCACCCGGACTACCAGTTCGCCGACGCTGAACCGGACGACCTCGGCAACCTCACCAACCGCGCGCCGCATCCCACACTGCACCTGCTGCGTGAGGCCAGCATCGCCCAAGCGGTGGACGCCTTCCCCGCCGCGGAGAGCATCTACGAACGGAACCGCGCGACGTTGAACGACCTCGGGCGCGAGGGCTGGGAGAAGCTCGGCATCAAGCCCGCCACTGAAGAAGGCGGGGCGGACCTGGGTGTTTGAATGAAGAGCTGGTGGCCGCGCGACTCATGCCAATCCCCGACGGCGTGCGGTGGAATGCCAAGCGAGGGCCACGGAGCGAGCCTTCTCCCTTCCTCGGAGGAGGGGAGAAGGTGGCCGCAGGCCGGATGAGGGGCGGGGCCACCTACGCCGACGCGCGTAAGCCCTCACCCCGGCCCTCTCCCCTCATCCGATGAAGGGAGAGGGAGACATAGCGCGTCGTGGTTCCGGAGCCGGCTCACTGAATCTCGTTACGAGATGGGTTCACGACACCGGCACCAAGTTCTCCGCCACGTTGGTCCGATACGCCTTCACCGCCGGAATCACGCCGGCCAGCGCGCTCAGGCCGATCATCGCCGCCGGTGCCCAGGCCAGAATCGGGTGCCACGCGAAGGCGTTGAGGACCACGCCGGTCTCCGCGCGGATGATGCCCGCCGCCACGCCGGTGATGCCCAGATACACCGCGAACGCCGCGACCATGCCCAGCACCGCGATGGCCGCGCACTCCAGCACGACGGCGAGGAAGATCGTGTGCGCCCGTGCGCCGAGCGCCCGCAGGATGGCGATGTCGCGGCGACGCTCGTTCATCGAGTTGTAGATGCTCGCGAGCACGGAGCCGGTCGCCACGGCGGCGACGAGCCACGCGACGAGTTCCAGCACCTTGTCGAACCACGCGATCTTGCCGAACAGCTCGGCGACCACCTGCGCGATGGGCCATGCGAAGGTCAGCCGGTTGCCCTGCTTGTTATACATCAGCTCCAGCCCGCGCCCGGCGATGGGGTTCTTGAGCTTCACGAGCACGGCGCTGATCTCGGTGGCGGCCTTGGCGTCGTGGCCCTTCATGTGTTGCACGCCTTCGAGCGGGATCCAGATGACGCGGTCGGCGGGTGTGTTCGAGGGTTCGAGTATGCCGGTGACGACGTATTGCTCCTCGTGCTGTTGGTTCGGGTCGAAGTTCAGGCCGTGGTAAGGCTGAAACTTGTCCCCGACCTTCAGCTTCAACTGCCGTGCCGCGAAGCTGCCGAGCACGGCTTCCATGTAACCGGCTGCGAACGGCTCTCCTTCTGCGACACGATACTTCCGTCCCGGCGCGTGCTCGACGGCAAAGAGATTCGTGGTCGTGCCGACGAGCCGGTAGCCGTGGTAGTTGTCGCCGACGGCGATGGGCAGCGCGAGCGCGACGGCGGCGCTCTTCGCGATGTCTTCGTAATCGGTCCACGGCAGATTCCCCGGAGAGGCTTCGAGGTGGAAGATGGCGTTGAGCACGAGTTGGAGCTTGGCGCTGCGCGCGCCGAGCACGGCGTCGAAGCCCGCGTTCTGCTTCGTGAACGCGTCGTTGGACTGCGTCTTCACCACCCAGACCGCCATGAGCAGGCCACCCGCGAGCGCGATGGACGCTGCGGTCACCACCGTGGAGAGCAGGTGCTGCCGAAGCGATTTGGCGACGATGAGCGGAAGTGTCATGGGGGAATGACCAATGACCAATGGACAATGACCAATGAATGACCAAGGCTCAATGACCAAGGCCCCGCCACCGACGTCACCGCGAGGCCGTGGCGGACATTGGGCATTGGGCATTCTTTGGTCATTTGGAATTGGGCCTTGGTGCGCATTCCCTCGCCGCCCGGTTCAGTTTTCCCAGCTCTTGAACCAACTCGAACTGCCCCAGCACCTCGCGGTCGTGGCTAACGAGGAGGAGTGCCGCGCCGTTTTCGCGGCAGGCTTCGCGGATGAGTTTGAGCGACTCGCCTGCGTTGGTGTGGTCGAGGTTGCCGGTCGGTTCGTCGGCGAGGACTAGCTTGGGCCGGTTTGCCAACGCACGCGCGACGGCGACGCGTTGCTGCTGGCCGGTGGAGAGCTGGCGCGGCAGATGGTTCAGCTTGCCGTCCAGCCCCACACGCTGGAGCAAGGACTTCGCGAACTCGCGGTCCGCGCCGGGGCCGAAGCTCATGCCGAGCAGCACGTTCTCCAGCGCGGTGTAGCCCTGGAGCAGGTTAAAGGTCTGGAAGATGTAGCCGATCGTCGTCGCGCGGACGCGGTCGCGCGACGACTCGTGCAAGCCGCCGAGTTCGAGGCCGTTGAGTTTGATGGAGCCGGTGTCGGGGGCGAGGATGCCGGCGATGAGATTGAGGAAGGTCGTCTTGCCCGAGCCGCTCTCGCCGCTCAACGCCACCTGCACCTGCGGATCCAGCTTAAACTCCGGCACGTCCACAACGACGTGAACACCACCCTCGGGCGTGGCGTAGGATTTTTTCAGATGGCTGATTTCCAGCAGCGGCATGACAGGCAATCAACCGTGCGGCACGGGGTCGAACTCACGAAACATGTCCTCATAGAGGCAGGCGATCATGCCCAGCGCCACCGGCACGCTGACCAGCAATCCCACTCCGAGCGCCAGAACCCCAACGATAGAAACCAACGAAGTCATCACGAAAAAAATCAGCACGCGGAAGAAATGCTGCCCCACCCGCTTGCGGCTGAAGCCCATGGCCCGCCAGAAATCGAGGCGCTTGTCCATGATCAACAGCAAGGTCATAGACCATGACACGCCAAAATAAACACAGACCACCAGGCCAGCCAGGCAGAGCAGGCCACCCGCGATGAGTATGCCGCCTCCAATGGCTTGCAGATCGCCTCGCTTTGCCGCCGCACTGGTCAACCCGCCCACCACGAGAATCAGAATGCCCGGAACCAGCGAGAGCATGGTCAGCGATAGAGGCACGATATGCCCCAGCATGAGCTGCAGGAAGCGCGGGCCAAATCCGGCGAATCCATCGCCCACACTCGCTTCCTCGCCACGCACACAACGCAGGTAGAGCCAATAAAGTCCGCCGCCCAGCGGACCAGCAATAATCAGGCTGACGAATGGAATAGCCCCCCCGACCAGGCTGACCAGCAGCAGCAGCAGCCCGCCACCAATCATCAAACCAGCCTTGCTGCTGAACGTTTTCCACGCGCGTGACCACGCCTGGCCAATGGAGACTGTGTAGTCAGTCTGAAAAAATTCAGCCTCCGACTTACGTTGATTAAACGTGGCTCCCGCTGACTGTCCTGCGGCCGTCGGTGCGGGCGCGACGGGATCGCTAGACCCCACTGCTGTCGGGAGACTGCCCGGCGGGGCGACCGCACGGTAAGGCAGCCAGTTGGCCATGCCCTCGCGCCAGACGAGCGTGTCGCCGGTGACGACGCCATCCTTGACGAGGCCCTGCAACTGGTCATCGGAGACGGGTCCCTGCTGCTGCAGGCCGAGGGCGTAATACCAAGTCATAGGCGGTGGGGAATTAAAATGTGGCTTTCAATTGCCAGACACACCGGGCAAAGCCAAGCTTTTACTCCCTTCCGTCCGGGCGCTGCTTCGCGGAAACCACTGGCATGCACCGCCGTCACTTCGTGGCCAACTGCACGATGGCGGCCATTGTGTCGGGCTGACGGTGCCTTGCCGCCGAGCCGGAGCAAGCGCTGAACAGCTTCGACCAGAAGGTGGCGGGCTTCATGGCGGCCCGAAAAATCCCCCGCGGCACTCTCGCGGTGGTGAAGGACGGCCGGCTCGTCCATGCGCGCGGCTACGGATGGGCGGACAAGGAGCGCCAGCAACGCGTCGAGCCGACCTCGATCTTCCGCATCTCCAAGCCCGTGACCGCCGTCGCCGTGCTCAAGCTCGTCAAGCAGGCGAAGCTCAAGCTCGACGACCGAGCGTTCGACTTCATCGCGCTCAATTCATTGCCTGACGGGAAGCCCGACCCGCGACTGCGCACCGTCACCATCCGCCAATGCCTGCAGCACACCGGCGGCTGGGATCGCGACAAGACCTACGACCCGATGTTCCGCCCCAAGGTCATCGCCACCGCCGTCGGCGAGTCCGCGCCCGCCGGGCCGGGCGCGGTCATCCGCTACATGATGGGCCAGCCGCTGGATTTCGATCCCGGCACGCGCTACGCCTACTCGAACTTCGGCTACTGCGTGCTGGGCCGCGTCATCGAGAAGCTCACGGGGAAATCCTACGAGGACTACGTGAAGGAAGTTGTCCTCGCGCCCGCCGGCATCAAGTCCATGCGTCTGGGCCGCTCGCTCGAAGCTGGACGCGCTCCGGGCGAAGTCCGCTACTACATGCCCGAGTCGGAGACAGCCGAGAGCGTCTTCCCCGGCCTGCCGCCCAAAGTCCCGTGGCCTTACGGCGCGTTCAACCTCGAAGCCATGGACGCGCACGGCGCTTGGCTCGCGAGCGCGGTGGACCTCGCGCGATTTTCCACCGCGATGCAGGACCCGGAGAAGTGCCCGCTCCTGAAGCCCGCGACCTGGCGCGAGCTGCACGCCCCGCCGCCCGCGAGTGTCGCGCGCACCGAGGAAGGTCCGCTTATAGGGACTTACTACTGCTGCGGCTGGCTGACGCGCCCCATCGTCGCGCAGCCGGGCAAGGCGAACTACTGGCACTCCGGCAGCCTGCCCGGCACCTACACGATGCTCGTGCGCCGCTGGGACGGCCTGAGCTGGGTGATGCTCTTCAACCAGCGCAGCAAGGACCGCAAGGCCGATGGCAAAATTGATCCTGCGCTCCACCGCGCCGCTGATGCGGTGAAGGACTGGCCGAAGGGGGATTTGTTTCCGAAGTTCCGCGCGTAGCCGCCGAGGTGAGGAGGCGAGGCGGACCCTGCGACACTTCATCCTAGATTCCGCAGTTGAACCTCACGCAAAGGACGCGAAGGGCGCAAAGGAAAAGACTTTTGAAGCAACGACCACTTCACCTGCGGGGTGAAAGCTGCCGCCCGGTGCTTTGTGGAAAAAACCCGCCGGCGTTGCGTCCTTCGCGTCCTTTGCGTGAGGCAGCTGCCGTTTCAAGGTTCAGACGAATCCGCCTCCTCACCTCGGCGGCTACGGTGTTTGCCTCGCCACCGTCTCCAAGTCCGTCAGCTCCGCTCGCTCGCGGTGCTTGGCCACCAGATCGCAAATCATCTCCACCGTGCGGCACTCCGGGTCCATCACGCCGAGGCAGCTCGGGTGCGCGAGGAAGTCGAAGACCAGCCCGCGCTCGATGCAGTGCTCCACCGCCGCACGCGTCACGCGCTGAAACCACTCCAGCTTCCACCGCCCCGTCCGGAACGCGCCGATGTCGCTGATGGGACTCATCGGGATTTCCACCAGCCCGCCGGGATAGCGGAACGGCTGCGCTTCCGCCTGCGCGCGCACGATGTCCGCGACCACCGCAGCATCCGGCTTCTCGCCGGACTTCGCAGCCGTGTGTGCCGGATACTTGCTGCTGCACCACGCGAAGCCGAGTTCGCGCAACATCTGCCGGACCTGCGGCGCGTCGGCCAGCCCATTGCCAAAGCCGCCCGGTGTGCGAAAGCCATTCGGTGCAATGCCCAGCCGCGACTTCATCGCCGCTGTGCATTGCGCGATGTTCTCGCGGATGACCACCGCCGGCTCCTTCCCCGCGATGAGCCACGGCGCGCGCTGGAAGCGGAATTGGATTTCCTCGGGCTTCGTCGCCTTCACGTTCACGTGATCGTAAGTGTGGTTGCCGATGCGATGACCGTCCGCGATGAGCTGCTCCAACCAGTCCACGTTCTCCTGCTCCAGCGCGCGACCCACGAGGAAGAAGTGCACCACGCCCCCGAGCGCCTTCACGCGCCGCGCGACCTCGACTGCATATCGCTTCGTCGCCTCGTCGAGGTTGCCCTTCTCGTAATCCCAATGCGACTGCTCCCACATCGGGAAGTTGCGCGACATCTCCAAGTCCAACGTGATGGCGATGCGGGCCTTGCGCGGCGGGTCAGCGGCCAAGGCGCGAGTGTTGAACGCAAGCGAACTCACACCCGTTGAGACCGCGCCGAGGAATTTGCGCCGGTTGGTCATGGCTTCGGTTTCTCGATGAGCACCACGGGCCGGAGGATGCCGCCGAGGGAGAGGTCGGTTATGCGGGTGTGGTCCACGCGGAGGGCGAGGATGTTCTCGCCGGACTTCACGGCAGAGGTCACGTCCACCTCGAAGGGCGTGCGGGATTTGCCCAGGCCTTCGCGCGCGGCCTTGGCGGGCGGCGTGGCGGCGACTGCGGGCGCTGGGGGCGTCGGCGGGGGAGGGGATTTGGCCGCACCTTTCTTCGGGGCCTTGGGTGCGGCTGGCGCGAGCGCGGGAACCTCGATCTTCTTGCCGTTCACATAGACCTCGGTCGCGCCATCCACCTCACCGAAGAAGAGTGCGAGGCCGGCGTGTTTCGGCGGCACGGTGAAGCGCGTGCGATACCACATGACCGTGTTCTGGTCGTGGCCCTGCGCGTCGAGCGTGGTGTCACGCGTGGCGACGAGCGGCCAGCCGGTGTCCGCGAAGTTGGCGCGGTGGAAGCCGCGCTCGTTGCCGGTGTCGGTCGCGTCGAACGTGAACCGCCAGCGGTCGGGCATGACCTGCAACACGCGGTTGGGCGCGGCAGTGGCGGCGGCTCCCGAGCGCACGGGCTTGCTGAGGAAGCGTTCGAGATAGGCAGTGGCGTATTCGGGATTCGCCCAGCCCTTTGCGGCGACACCCTTCATGCGGGTGAAAGTCGTGTCGTATTCGCGCAGCGCGGCGGCGAAGTCACCGCGGTTCATGTCGTCGCTGATGGTGCGGTAGGCGCGCGCGCTGCGCAGGCCCTCAGCGTGGAGCGCGACGCGTTGCTCGTAAGTGGCGTCGCCCTTCGCTGCTGCTGCGGCCTCGGCAAGTAGTGCTTCACTCTCGAGGAGGAACACGGGCGTGAAGACTTGCGCGAGTCCGAAGAAGCTGCCGGCGTGCGTCTTGAGTTTCTGTTGCGCGGCATCAATGCCCATCCAATACGCCTTCATGTGTGGCGCGGCTTTCGGCCCATAGAACTTCACCCAGTAGTCCTCCATGATCGCGGCGGCGTCGGCGTGCGGGTCGTAGGCGAGACGGAGGCTGAGGTAAATCTGCGGGCCGTAGATGTGCCAGTTCGAGAGCACCTCGATGGTCATGTAGGAAAGACCTTTCGAGGCGAGGTAGGGAAATTCCTTCTGGCAGGCGCTGAACTTGAACATCGGGAGCGTGCCGTCAGCGAGGTTATACATGTAGTTGTAGTAGCCGAGGCGCTTGGCCACGGACGCCCAGCCGTCGGTCATCTTCACCTGCTGCTCGCGGGACGTGCAGCCGGGATGGCCGACGGGATGGAGGCGGCAGTAGCGGATGGGCGCGATCATCGCGCAGAGATTGGTCGTGAGCTGGCGCTTCACCGTCGGCGGCTGCGTGTAGTCCGCGTAGCAGTAGAAACTCAGCACAGCCTCGGGATGCGTCTGCCCGACGCGGCGCGCGACGGCGTCGAAGAAATCCACATAGCGGTTCGAGACGGAGGGCGTGCCGCTGGAAGGCTCGATGGCTTTCGGGTCGTCCTGCGCCTTGCACGCGGGACACTGGCAGTAGCCGCGGCCGTCCGTTGGCGAGAGCGAGGGATGCCGCGTGCCGCGCTCGATGGCGGCGACGACGTTCGACGCGAAGTGCGCGCGCAGGCCGGGGTTCGAGGTGCAGATCCAGCCGTTGTTCTTCCGTTGCCCGTCCGCGCCCAGCGCGAAGAACTCCGGGTGCGTCTCGAAGAGCGTGGGCGAGACGTAACTGCCCCACGAGTGCGAGTGGCCGAACGGCTCGCCGCCCGCGCCGTTCCAGGCTTTCCACAGGCGCGCGTTCCAGGACGGGCCTTTGGGATTCCGCCAAAGCAGGCCGGGCTTCTCGGTGAGGTTTAATGTGCCAACGCTCAACATGGGCGAGCGGGGAAAGACTTCGCCCAGCGGGCCGTCCATCAAGTAGCGGCAGCCCAGCGCTTCGAGGAATCGGCAGACGGCCTTCAACGTCGCGGCCTCGGTCTGGCCGGCGATGAGCACGCGCTTCCCATCCGCCACGATGCGGATGCCCTCGTGGCTCGGGCTGAGGATGTCATCAAGCTGCAGGCCAGCGGCGATTGCGGCCCGGCCGACGTAGATCGCGGGCGCGTTTGCGGGGGCCTTGTCCGCGACAGGCAGATCAGCGTCGGTGATCTTCCTCACCCACTCGGCGAGCACGCGCACAGCGTAGGCCTCGTCGCCCTCGGCGGCTGCGGCTTTGCGCTTGGGAGCTTTGCCTTTTGCGGGCGCAGGCTCCGGGGCTTCGCGCGGGACAGCGGTGACGATGGTGGCAACGGGCTTGCCATCACGAACGAGGTCGAGGGCGGAGGCACGCAGGGTGAGGAGCAACAGAGCGAGCAGGAAGGGTTTCATGGCAACGGATGTCTCGACGCCGAGGCGGGCGGCGGCGTTCAGGCGGAGTCGCCAGCACGGGCACCGCGACGCGCTTCGCGCCCCGGACCCGGCGCACCGCTGTCTTTCCGCTGGGAAGCGCGGGCGGGCATTTGTAGCCTCACGCTCATTCAGTCATGAGCCGACGCATCATTTCCCTGCTGCCAAGCGCGACCGAGATGGTCTGCGCGCTGGGCTGCGGCCGTCAGTTGGTGGGGCGCTCGCACGAGTGTGATTATCCCGTCGAGGTGACGAGCCTGCCGGTTTGCACGGAGTCCAAGCTGCTGCCCAACGCAACGAGCCGGCAGATTGACGATCAGATCAACAACCTCCTTGGCGCGTCGCTCTCGATCTACCGGCTGAACACGCGGCTGATGCAGGAGATGAAGCCAGACCTCATCATCACTCAATCGCAGTGCGATGTGTGCGCGGTCAGCGAGGCGGACGTGGCGAAGGCTCTGGGCAACTGGCCCGGCACGCCTCCGCAAATCCTCTCGCTCACGCCGCACCGGCTCGCGGACATGTGGGAGGACATGCGTCGCGTCGCCGCTGTGCTCGGCGTGTCCGAGCACGGACGCGAGGTGCTGCGCCCGCTCAAGAACCGCTGCGTGGACGTGATCGAGAAGTCGTGCCTGCTTCAACGCCCGTCGGTCGCGTGCCTCGAATGGCTCGACCCGCTGATGGGCGCGGGCAACTGGGTGCCGGAGCTTGTCGAGCTTGCGGGTGGAAGGAATCTTTTCGGCGAGTCCGGGAAGCACACGGGCAAGCTCCGTTGGGATGAACTCCGTGCCGCCGACCCGGACGTGATCATCGCGATGCCGTGCGGCTTCGACCTTGCGCGCACGCGGAGCGAGATGGCCTCGCTGTTGCACAAGCCCGGCTGGGGTGATCTCAAGGCCGTGCGCAAACGCCGCGTGTTCGCGTGCGATGGCAGCGCCTACTTCAACCGCCCCGGGCCGCGCCTGGTCCAGTCGCTGGAAATCCTCGCTGAGATGCTGCACCCGGAAAAGTTCCACTTCGGCCACGAGTCGAAGGCGTGGCAGAAACTGGCTTGAGCCGCGTCACGCGGTCAGAAGCCGGGCCAGGAGGGGGCTTCGCGCATGAAGAGCTTGGCGCGCGTGGAGACGAAGTTGTTCACGACGCCGGTTCCTCCGCCGGTCACGTTGCCCCGAACATCGCCCATGTCTTCCATGTCCGCCGGCACGGGACTGTTGGGCAGGTAAGGGGGAAGCCGGAGCGTCTCTGCGTGTCCGTCTGCCGCGTAGGTCGTGGAGCCGTGCTTGTGGCGGGTGGTGCCTGAGTAGTTGAATTTGCCGTTCGCGTTCGGCGTGTTTCACCCCTGCCGCTGGTTCTCCAAATTGTTCTGCTGCCACTGATACGCCATGTTCGACTTGCTCTTTTCGATCATCATCAAGATCGAGGCTGGCTGGCTGATGCCAGTGCTGCGCAGCGGGGTCGGATAGCGGTTAATGGCGGCGGTCGTGGTTGCGTCGGTTCTGGTGGGCGCGTAGCGGAAGACGTGTTCGTTGGCGCGGTAGCTGGAGCCGACCCAGACGGCGGCCGGCTCGGAGGTCTGGTCCTTAGGGCAGAGGTAAATCGGAACCACGGTCTGGGCGTTCACGACCTTGACTCCGACGTAGGGTGCCATCACGACATGCCATGCGTCGGGCTGGTTCGCGGTGGCCACGCCGCCCGCACCGTTCGCCCCGTTGATGTCTCGGCCGCGGAAATACTTGTCGTCGTTGTCGCCACAGTAGATCGCGGTAGCCATTCCAAGCTGACGATTGCCGTTTAGACATTTGGTCTGGTGCGCCTTTTCCTTGGCCTTGCCGAGGGCGGGCAGGAGCATCCCGGCCAGAATGGCGATGATGGCGATAACCACCAGCAGTTCGATGAGGGTAAACCCAGCCCGGGCGACTGGCTGGCGGTGCAGCATGGCTTTCATAGGCAGTGGGGAGAAAATTCTCGCGGTCTCGCGAAAGGTCAAGCGCCTCGGCGAGCACGCACGCTCGACCTCACTCCACGTAGAGGAACCGGTTCGCAGTCAGCAGCGCCTGACACAGCCCCGTGAGCGCGTGCTCTTCGGCGTTCGCAGGCAATGGCTCCTTGCCCTTGCCAGTGGGAGCGGACTTTGGCGTGTTCGCGGTGAAGTGGGCGCGCTGCTTCGTGAGGAAGGCGAGCGCGTCGCTCATCTCCGTGCTGTTCGGGCGGCGGCAGAAGGCAAGCTGCCACGCACGCGACACCTTGGATTCGTCGGTCGAGTCGCCGGCTTCCTTCGCCACGCGTTCTGCGAAGAACTTTGCCTGTGCGAGCGCGAACTCGCCGTTCATCAGCGCGAGCGATTGCGGCGCGACGGTCGAGGCGTTGCGCAGCTCGCAGTTCGGCTCCATGCGCGGCGCGTCAAAGGTTTCCATCAGGCCGAGCGGCTTGCTGCGGCGCATCTGCACGTAAAGGCTCCGCCGGAACTCCTCGCCGTTCAGCCCCACAAACTTCCCGCTGGGCCGGCCCGCCGTGTCGTCGGTGTTCACCCCCACGACGACTTGGCCGGTCTCGTCGGTCATGATGGGCACGGGCGCGCCGCCGGCTTTCGGGTTGAGCTTGCCACTCACGGAGAGCTGCGCGTCGCGAAGCTGTTCAGCGTCGAGGCGGCGGATGGGGTAGCGCCAGAGCAACTTCACATCGGGGTCGAGGGCGGCGGCGCGGGAGTATTCAGTGTTCAGCAAGTCAGTCTTCAGTTTCTTGCCGGAAGCCGAAGAGCCGCCTTTGCCCGACTGAACACTAGATACTGAATACAGATTACTTGTCCCAGACGCCTGCCTGTAAGCCGCGCTCGCCATCACCAGCCGGTGCAACTTCTTCAAGCTCCACCCCTGCGCCACGAACTCGCTCGCCAGCCAGTCGAGCAACTCGGGGTGCGATGGCCGCTCGCCCAGCGTGCCGAAGTCGGAGGGTGACGCCACGATGCCGCGGCCGAAGTGGTGCAGCCACACGCGGTTCACCAGCACGCGCGACGTGAGCGGGTGCGTTCCGTCGGTGAGCGCGCGGGCGTAGGCGAGGCGACGGCCGCTGGTCGGCAGCGTGGCGTCTTTCTCCGGCAAGTCCACCGGGCGCAGCGCGGCGAGGATGCTCAAGTCACCGGGCTTGAGCGCTTGCTTCGGCTGGTCGGGGTCGCCGCGATGGAACAAGAACGTCGGAGCCGGTTCCACCTTCGCGCCAGCGGCGACGACCTCGTTGAAGACGGGGATGAATTGCTCGGCCGGTTTCTTCTCGCGAATCTTCGCCGCCTCGTCGGTCTTTTTCTTCAGCTCGTCGGCCTTCTTCTGCTCGTAGAGATAGAGCGAGCCGGGGCTGAGTTGCATCACCGTCGGGTGCTCCTTGAGCAGCTTCACCTGCGCGGGCGTGCGTTTGGCGACGACAGTTTTGTAAGCCTCGCGCAGCGGCGCGCGCAGTTCCTCGGGCCGCTTGAGCAACTCCTTTTCCAGCACCTCGTTGATGAACTCATCCTGCTGCTTGAGCCGCGCGTCCTCGATGACCTTCGCCTCCTTCTCCACCTCGGCGGCCTTCGCGCGCGCTTCGTCTGACATGAGCGAGACAAGCCGGGCATTGGGCGTGCGCCAGGTGCGAAGGTCGAAGCCCGGCTCGAACACAGCACGCATCCGGTAGTAGTCCGCCTGCGGAATCGGGTCGTGCTTGTGATTGTGGCATTGCGCGCAACCGACCGTCACACCGAGCAACGAACTGGAAACCACCTTGATGGTGTCCGCGACAACCGCGTTGCGCGCGACCTTCGGCTCGACGCCCGCGTTCGCCGTGCCGTCGGGAGCCATGCGGAGGAAGCCGGTGGCGGTAAGTTTGTCCACGTCTGCGGAGGAAATGTTCTTCAGCGGCGGCTTCACCAACTCGTCGCCCGCGAGTTGCTCGACGATGAACTGGTTGAACGGCTTGTCCGCGTTGAGCGAGCGGATGACGTAGTCGCGGTATTGCCAGGCCCACTTGCGCTCGGTGTCGGCATCCGTGTAGCCGTCGGAGTCCGCGTAACCCGCGATGTCGAGCCAGTGCCGACCCCAACGCTCGCCGTAGTGCGGCGAGGCGAGCAGGCGGTCGAGCAGCTTCTCGTAGGCGTCGGCCGAAGTGTCTTTCTCGAACGCCTCGACCTCCGCCGGCGACGGCGGCAGGCCGAGCAGGTCAAAGCTCGCGCGGCGGATGAGCGTGGCGCGGTCGGCGGGCGGGGAGAAGGTGAGTTTGGCGGCGGAGAGTTTCTGACCAATGAAGGCGTCAATCGCGTGGGGAGGGCCGGAAGTATTCAGTTTCCCGTGTTCAGTATTCAGTGAGGAGCCGCTGCGTCCGTTGCCTGACTGAACACTGAACACTGAAGACTGAACACTTGGAACTTGCGGCCTCTTCACCGCTTGAAACGCCCAATGCGCCCGCTCCTCTGGCGTGAACTCATCGGCAGCGCCTGGCTTTGCAGGCTCCGCGCGCGCGACCTTTGCACCACCGGCAATCCACTGGCGGATGATTTCAACCTGCTCTTTCGCGAGTTTCTTGCCCTCGCCCTTCGGCATCTCGCCATCGCGGACCATGGTGAAGAGCGAACTCTTCTCCGGCTTGCCGGGGACGATGGCCGTGCCGTGTTCGCCGCCCTTCGCGAGGAGATGGCGGAGGCGCGCGTCGAGGCCGCCCTTGGTCTTGCCGTCCTCACCGTGACAATGGAAGCAATTCGCCTTGAGAATGGGTCGGATGTCCTTCTCAAACGTCAGCGGGCCGGTCGCCGCTGGCTTGTTGGCAGTGGCGGCTGTAAGCGAAGTCGCCGCCAGAAGGATGACGGCGGACAAACTTTGCGCGGTGAGACTGAACGGTGAATTTTCAGCACGGAACACGTTTAGATGACTGCCCGTTTCAATCGGTAATTCAGTTGGTAAGGAAAGCCACTTCGCCCCAGAGATCCTTTGTCATCCGCATCCCACACACGGGCACCCCATGCTCGTTAGACACCAGCCGATGGCGAAGAGCGCGGCCTTCAGGCGGCAGAAACCTAACCAAGTCAGCAACCTGCCGGATGCCCTTTTCCTCCCCAGCCTAGGCGGCGTGAGCGGCACCGGCCCTCACAACCCAGTTACTTGAACAAAACAACATGTCCGCTGAAGCATCGAAAGTTCCGCCACTGTCCGCGGTGAGGCGCACCATCGGCTGGCTTGGTCGCCCGTTGAGGGAGACCACGGCATGGACTTCTAACACCTCGCCCGGTGCCAAGTTGGTTGAAATCCTCTTAGCCAGACAACGTATCATTTCCGGATCCAGCGCCATGTAGGTGGACTGACTGGCTGTAAGCCAATTTCGAACCTCAACTTTGCGGCGCAGCCGGTAATCCGCCGCGTCATGCGCTGGGCGGTGGCGGTGAGCCGGGGACGCCGGGACCTGAAGCAAACGCTCACCCCCGCCGAGTTTGTCATCGGCGGAACGATCGGCCCTGCACCGACATCCGGTCACGGTTGATTGCCGAATGCCAGCGGGGCGATAGAAAAACCGCCAGCTCCACCATCGCCACCGAGTTCCGAAACCAGGCGGGTCACTTTCCTTTCTTCTCGCCATCTTTCGTTGCTTTCGGACCTTCCAAAATCTTCGCCAGCACGTCGTAGTCTCGGTGCTCGGCGTTGAAGGTAATGAGTATGCGCTCTACCTCGCCGACGCCCGCGAGGTCACGGAGACCGGCCTCGGTGATCCGATTGGCAGGGAGCTGGTCATCGCACTTCCCGAAGGTGATTGGAAGGTGGCGTTCATCAATCCCGACACCGGCCCACTTGACACTGTGCCGCCCCACGAGAAGCTCTCGCCGTGCGCTTCAACCGCCGAAAAATCCTGATTGCCGGAGGCGTTACCGCTGCGGGCGTCGCGGTCGGCGGGTGGTGGCTGCGCACCTCGAACGTCTGGGCCGCACGCTTCCTGCGCGAACGCTTCCGCGAAGCGGACCGCGACATCGCAGCCGCGCCGCACAAGCCCACGCCCGCCAGTTGGGACACGAACGCAGTCACCCTCGCGTGGCTGGGGCACACCACCGTGTTGCTCAACTTCCACGGCCTCACCATTCTCACCGACCCCGCGCTGGGCAACCGCATCGGCCTTGGCCTCGGGCTCGGCACGCTCGGCCCGAAGCGCTTCATTGCCCCCGCACTGCGCGTGAACGAGCTGCCGCCAATTGACGTGGTGCTGCTTTCGCACGCGCATCTGGATCACATGGACATGCCGACCTTGAGCCGGCTGCCGGGCAAGCCGCTCGTCGTCTCCGCGCATGCCACGGCGGATATTTTCGGCCCGAAGCGTTTCGCGGAGACGCATGAACTGCGGTGGGGTGAGCACGTCACGCTGCGCACGACGAAGGGCGAGCTGCGCGTCGAGGCCATCGAGGTGAAGCACTGGGGCGCGCGCTGGCGCACCGACACGCAGCGCGGCTACAGCGGCTACATCCTCCGCCGCGAAGGCCGCGCGCTGCTCTTCGGCGGCGACACGGCGAACACGGACCGCTTCGCGGCGCTGCGGAGCCGCGGGCCGTTCGACGCGGCCATCATGTCCATCGGCGCATATCGCCCGTGGATTCGCAGCCATTGCACGCCGGAGGAAGCCTTGCAGATGGCGGACGCGGCGGGCGCGCGGCACATCATCCCCGTGCATCACGCGACCTTCAAACTCAGCGACGAGCCGATGAACGAACCCATCGAACGCATGCAGGCATCGCTGGCGAAAGAGAAGGGCAGGCTTGCGCTTGCGGAAGTGGGGCAGACCTTCCGCCTCCCCGCGTAGGAGACGACGTAAGCAGTCTCACTTCGAACACGGAGCGCGAAACTAAGAACGGGGAACTCGATCGGAGGCTCCTCACGTCGACTCCTACTGGGGCGCGCTCACGCCGCGTGGGCGTAGGTCAGGTCGCGCTTCGGGTCCACACCCCAGCGCTTGGCGACGGCTTCCAGATTGGGATTCAACGGCCACTGGTCAGGCTGTGCCTCGCCGGTGAATTCCGGATGGCCGCCCTTGAGGTTCATGCAGCCCTTGTTGTCGCCGATGCGGCGGATGGTCTCGCACTCGTCGGCGGTGAGCTTGAGGTCGGGCAACGCAGCCAGCTCGGCGATCTTGGTCTCGATGGCCTTGCTGCTCGCGCCGACTTCCTGAATGTGAGTGGGGATGACGCTGTGGACCGCCGTCTGGCTGAGGGTCCAGAGACAGGCGAGTTGAAGGAGCGTGATGCCGTATTTCTCCGCGATGCGCCGCATCTGTTCGAGCTTGGCGTTGCCCGCCTCCACCCAGCCGGCGGGGCGGAACGTGCGGTGGTCGCCGTGGCCGAACTCGTGGCCGGGCTTCACGTCGTCGTGGAACAACCCGCCGTAATCCACCACGCGCGCAATGAGTTTCACGCCATGCTTTTGCGCGGCCGGCAAGACATAGCCGCCGGGCCACGGCTCCATCGGGCCGAGGATAATCATCGCCTCGTCCACGAGCCCGCTGAAGCGCTCGAAGCACTGAATGATGTCGAGCGAGAAGCCGTTCGCCGGCCCGGGCGCGATGCCAAGGCGGCTGGTGAGCTTGGCTTCCTTCAGCGCGGCCAAGGCCTTCCACGCAGCGTCGCTGCTGTAGCCGACTGAGTCGGGGTTGTGCAAATAAAGCGCGTCGAAGCGGTCGGTGCCGATGCGTTCGAGCGACTTCTCGGCGGCCATGCGGAGGTAGCTGGCGAATTGGTCGGGCTTGCGCAGCCGCGCGTCGGTGAAGCGCAGGAAGCCCTTCGCGCCGTCGCGTTTCCCGGGGTAGATGTCGTGGCCGATGATGCCGATGAGGCAATAGCTGTCGCGGGGAATCCCCTGCAACGCGCGGCCCAACATCGTGTCCGCCTCGCCGTTGCTGTAAACGTCCGCCGTCATGAAGGTGCGGATGCCCTGAGCGTAAGCGTGGCGGATGCAGGCGAGGTAGCGCTCCTCGGTGAGGGCCTCGCCGAAGTGCATGTAGCGTCCGCCGCTCCAGGTGCCGTAGGCCGTGCGTGTCAGTTCCATAAGGTGTTTCGGTTTGCGTTCATCGCGACGGTCTGCCGCCGGATGAAATTCGCACGGCGAAACTGTCTGCCGAGGATGGACGCGATTGCAAGGCGCAAGGCAGCGCGGGAATTGGCGCGGAGTGGACGCGGGTTGCGGGGCCACCAAGCAGGTCAGCGCATCTTGCCTGACCTCCATTCAGAAGCAGCCGCTTGAGCGGGGCTGGAAGTCAGAAGGACAGGCGGGGACGCGCTGTCCTACTTCGTTCAGCGTCACCAAGCGCGCCCGAAGGGCCGGCCACCGGGACGCGGACCCGACTCGTTGCCGCCCGGGCGATTGCCACTCCGCTCGTTGCCGCCGGGACGATTCCCACCCTGCGGACGCCCACCGCCACCGCGCGGACCCTTGCGCGGGATGAAACCGCTCTGCCAGCTATCTTCGCGAAGCTGCGGGTGGTCCGACTGCTGCGCGCGTTGCTGCGGCGCGCGCTGCTGCAGGGAACGCTGCTGCTGCGGACGTCGCTGTTGTTGCGAACGATGTTGCTGCCCGCGCCCCTGACCCTGCCCTTGCTGCGGCCCGGCGGAGCGAACCTCCGGCCGGTCCGTGTAGTCGAAGCCTTCCGCCTGCTTCCGCACCAAGCCGCGCCCGATGAAGCGCTCCAGCGACCGCAACTCCGCGTGGTCCTCCGGCGTCACGAAGCTAATCGCATCGCCAATCGCCTGCGCGCGGCCCGTGCGGCCGATGCGGTGGACGTAATCCTCCGAGTGCATCGGGAAGTCGAAGTTCACCACGTGCGAAATCCCGTCCACGTCGATGCCACGCGCCGCGATGTCCGTCGCCACCAACACGCGCACCACGCCGGACTTGAAGTCGCGCAACGCCCTGAGCCGCTGGTTCTGCGAGCGGTTCGAGTGCAGCGTCGCGCAGACGATGCCGTAGGTTTCGAGCTGCCGCGCGAGGCGGTCGGCGGAGTGCTTCATGCGCACGAAGACCAGCACCATGTTCATGTTCGGGTCTTTGAGGAGATGCCCCAGCAGCGCGACCTTCCGCGAGCGCGGCACTTCGTAAGCCCATTGCGTCACCGTCTCGGCGGGATTCGAGCGGCGGCCGATTTGCACCAGCTTGGGCGTGCGCTGGAACTCGTGCGTCAGCCCTTCGATTTCCCGCGATAGCGTGGCGGAGAACAGCAGCGTCTGCCGCTGCTTCGGGAGCGAGCGGACGATTTGCCGGATGGAGGGGAGAAAACCCATGTCCAGCATCCGGTCGGCCTCGTCGAGCACGAGGTATTGCAGGGCGGTGAAGTCTGAGTAACGCCGCCCCATCAAGTCCATGAGCCGGCCCGGTGTGGCCACGATGATTTCAAGGCCCGACTGCAGCGCCCTGATTTGCGCGTTCTCGCCGACGCCACCGAAGACCGTGGTCATCTTGAACGGGAGATATTTACCGTAAGCGCGGATGTTCTCTTCAATCTGCACGACCAACTCGCGCGTCGGGGCGAGCACGAGCACGCGCGTGCCGTGCCGCTGGGCGGGGGTCGCCGCGAGCTTCGTGAGCAGCGGCAGCGTGAACGCCGCGGTCTTGCCCGTGCCCGTCTGCGCAATGCCAATCATGTCATGCCCCGCGAGGATGTGCGGAATGGCCTGGGTCTGGATGGGCGTCGGCTCGGTGTAGCCGGCGTCCGCGATGGCGCGGAGGATGTTGGCGTCTAGATTGAGTGCGTTAAACGACATAGAGCTTGGCAGTGTGCCGTATCGTCGGCACCCCGCATACCTAAAAATGAAGCGCCCTGACGCGGTCGGGCGGCTCGGCCGGCCCGGGAAGCGATTACTTCGCACCCCAGCGCGCCAGCCGCTGCCGCAGCTTCTTCACGTGCGAATACTTCGGGGTGATGGGCGGAAAGTCGTTGAGCAACTGCTCCGCTGTCAGCACCGCACCCCAGGCGGTCACGGTGAACATCTCGAACGCGTGCTGCGACTTGAAGCCGAGTTCGTGGTTCTGCCGCAGGAAGCGCGCGCGCAGCACGGCTTGCCACTCCTCGCGGTCCTTGGGCGCGGCCATCTTGTGCCGGCCTACCCACGGGAGCCACTCGGAGATTTGCGACTGGTGGCACCACGTCATGTCGCACACCGCGTCGAACACCGCCTCCACGTCCACCGCGAAGTCGTGCGCGTTCGCACCGAACTGGTAGCCATCGTAGGTGTTCAGGATCACCGGGACCTTCACCTGCCTCGACTGCGTCTCGTCCGCCGGATACTCGGGCGTGAAGGCGTGCGGCACGTTGATCATGTATGCCACCTCGCGCACCGCCGTCGCCACGGCCACATGGTCCACATGGATGCCCGCGCGCGGGTCGGTCGCCACCGGCGGGCAGAAAAGGTAATCCGGCTCGAAGTCGCGGATCGCCTTCCACAGCGCCGCGAGCAAGTCCGTCGTCACGCGCAGACACGCCTCGCGCGGGATTTGCCCGTTCGCCAAGCGCAGCGGCTCGAACTGAAACCCCCCAATCGCCGCCGCCGCCGCCTGCTCGCGCAACCGCAGCACGCCCGTCTCCTCCCGCGTGCGGAAGTGATGCCCCGCCTTGCCGTCCGTGCAGACAATGACCTTCGCCGTGAAGTCCGCCCCGAGCTTGCGCCGCCACAGCTCGAACGTCCCGGAGGCCGTAAACTCGTAGTCGTCGAAGTGCGCGTGTAAAAAGAGAACCTTCATAATTGCCAGCCGGGCGCTCGCCCGGGAAAGTGTGCGGAGCATCAACCAACCTCGTCTCAAAGTGAAGAACGACCGTCAGGAGCGTCGAGCCTCTGCTCGGCAGGACCGCCGTGAGGGGGACACTCTTGTCCCCCAGCCCACTAAAGTCGGACCCAGGCCACGGCGGACAGGAGAGTCTGCCCCACGCCCGCTCCACGTCCTCAGCATCATGTCCGGCACCAGCCTGGACGGCGTGGACTGCGCGCTCTGCCATGTGGATGCGGATGGCGTGAAGCTGTTGAAACTCTGGAGCTGCAACTTCCCCAGGCCGCTGCAACGCCGCCTCCAGCTTGCCGTGCGCGGTCAGGCCACGAGCTGGGAACTCGCCCAGCTTCACCACGACCTCGGCCGCTTCTACGCCACCGCCGCCCAGCGCGATCCCGCCGCCCGCCACGCCCAACTCATCGGCCTCCACGGCCAGACCATCTTCCACCACCCGCATCCCACGCGCCCCGCCACCTTGCAACTCGGCGAACCCGCCTACCTCGCCGAGTCCCTGTGTGTCCCGGTCATCAGCAACTTCCGCGTCGCCGACCTCGCGGCGGGAGGACAAGGTGCGCCACTCGCCACACTCTTTCACCAAGTCGTTTTCGCCCGGCGCGGAACACACGTTTGCGTGAACAACCTCGGCGGCATCAGCAACGTGACATCGCTGGACTGGCGGCGCGGGAACTCGCCACGCGTGCTCGCCTTCGACACCGGCCCCGCGAACGTGCTGCTCGATCTTGCGATGCGGCACTTCACGGACGCACGCAAAAGCTGCGACCGCGATGGAGAGCTTGCCGCCTTGGGGCTAGTGCATCACGACGTGCTGGATAGCTGGCTGAAGCATCCCTACTTCCAGAAGGCCCCGCCCAAGAGCACGGGGCGAGAGTTGTTCGGCGAGAGGTTTTTGAAGCCAGTTCTCGCCAAGTTGGAAGCGCTTGGACTCGACCCCGCCGACTTGCTCGCCACTCTGACACTGTTGACTTCCCGCTCGATCGCGTTGAACTACCAACTCCACCTCCCCGCGCCACCCGACTGCGCCGTCCTCTGCGGCGGCGGCGCGGCGAACCCGACGCTCTGTGCCGCGATTCGGCGAGAACTCCTCTTTCTGAACCCACGCGTTGAGGTCTCGCGCAGCGATGAACTCGGCTGGCCGACGCAGTCCATCGAGGCCGCGGCCTTCGCCCTCCTCGCGTGGCGGCGCTGGCACGGCCTGCCCGGCAACCTGCCCGCGACCACCGGTGCGCGACGCCCCGTCCTCTGCGGCCAGATCACGGCGATCGGGTAAGGACGGATTTCACTCCGGCCTGTCACGGAATTGTCACTTGGTTTTCATCGTCCGACGGCCATCATCGTGGCGCATGAAGAAGTTCGCTGCGGAAGCCATCGGCACGTTCGCCCTCGTGTTCGCGGGCACGGGTGCCATCGTCATCAACCAGGCCAGCAACGGGGCGATCACGCACGTCGGCATCGCGCTGACGTTCGGACTGGTGGTGCTGGCGATGATTTACACGGTGGGCGAAGTCTCCGGCGCGCACTTGAACCCGGCGGTGACGCTTGGCTTCTGCGCGGCGGGGCGGATGCCGTGGAGCGAGGCGCTGCCTTACGTCGCGAGCCAATGCGTCGGCGCGTTCGCCGCGAGCGGGTTGGTGCGCGTTCTCTTTCCGAAGGATGCCACGCTGGGCGCGACAGTCCCGGCAGGTGCGGCGATGCAGTCGTTCGTGCTGGAAGTGGTGCTCACGGCCATCCTGATGTTTGTCATCCTCAACGTCTCGACTGGGGCGAAGGAGAAGGGCGTGACGGCAGGCATCGCCATCGGATCAGTCATCGCGCTGGAGGCGCTGTTCGCGGGGCCGATCTGCGGAGCCTCGATGAACCCGGCGCGCTCGCTCGCGCCGGCGGTTGTCTCCGGGCATCTGGAGCACTTGTGGATTTACCTGCTGGCCCCGGTGATCGGCGCACAACTCGCGGTGCCTGCGTGCCGCTGCGTGCAGGTGGAAGGCTGCTGTGGCGCGGTGAAAGCAACTTGACGATTGGTCAAACTCCCATGAACGAAAAACCCCTCGTTCTCATCCTCTGCACTGGAAACTCCTGCCGCAGCCACCTCGCGGAAGGGCTGCTGCGCCAGTTCGTCGGGGACTTGCTCGAAGTCGCCAGCGCCGGCTCGAAGCCTGCCGGCTACGTTCACCCGCTCGCCATCCAAGTCATGCGCGAGGCCGGCGTGGACATCAGCGCACACACCTCGAAGCACATGAACGACTTTCTCAGCCGTAAGGTGGAGACCGTCATCACCGTCTGCGGCAACGCGGACCAGGCGTGCCCGATGTTCCCCGGCCAGTTGAACCGCCACCACTGGCCGTTTGAAGACCCGGCTCACGCCACCGGCACGGAGGAGGAGAAGCTCGCTGTCTTTCGTCGCGTGAGAAATGAGATCGCCGCCGTCTTCCGCGCGTATGCGGACGGGCGGCGGGATGCGACTCGCGTGTAAAGGGGACACTCCTGTCCCCTGTCAGCTTTTTCACTGCGCGGCTGCATGGCGGACAAGGGTGTCCGCCTCACGAAAAGCAAAAGGCGGAACCTGAGTTCCGCCTTCGCCGAAATGATGTTGCGCCCGCTTACTTGGCAGCGGCCGTCGCGGCAGCCGGGGCCTTGCGGGTGTCGCGCTCCTTCACAGCGGTCGCGCCTTTGCCGATGCGCTTGCGCAGGTAGGTGAGCTTGGCGCGGCGGACGGCGCCGTGGCGCTCAATCTCGACCTTTTCCACGCGCGGCGAGTTCACCGGGAAGACGCGTTCCACGCCCTCGCCGTAGCTGATGCGCCGGACGGTGAAGGACTCCTCCAGCCCGCGCCCGCGCCTGCCGATGACGACGCCGCTGAAGATCTGGATGCGCTCCTTTTCGCCTTCGATGACCTTTGTGTGGACCTTGACGGTGTCGCCCACGTTGAAGATCGCCGGCTCCTTGCGGAGCTGTTCGCCGTGAATCTTGTCGAGTAGTGCCTGGTTCATAAATTGTTTTGGTTTTGGCGGCGGGGTCTCACCGCCGGTTTTGGTTCGTTCCGAGGGCGGTCACAGACCGCCGCTACAGTTTCATTTCTGGCCGTCGAGCAAATCGGGCCGCCGTTCGCGCGTGCGCTGCATCGCCTGCTCGCGCCGCCACTTCTCAATCTCCGCGTGGTTGCCGGAGAGGAGCACGTCGGGAACTTTCATTCCCCGGAACTCCGCCGGCCGCGTGTAGTGCGGATACTCCAGCAGCCCGTGGCTGAAGGACTCGTCCGTCGCGCTTTCGTCGTCGCCCAGCACGCCGGGCAGCAGGCGCGTCACGCAGTCCACGATGATCATCGCCGGCAGCGCGCCATTGGTCAGCACGTAGTCGCCGATGGACAACTCATCATGCACCAGCGCGGTGCGGATGCGCTCGTCGTAACCCTCGTAGCTGCCGGAGATGAGGAGCAGATGCTCCTGACCCGCCAGCTCGCGTGCGATGGCCTGGGTGAACTTCCGGCCGGCCGGGCCGAGCAGGATCACCCGCGTCGTCGCGGTCTTCAGTTGCTCAACTGCTTCAAAGAGCGGCTCGGGCTTCAACAGCATTCCCGGTCCGCCGCCGAATGGACGGTCGTCCACCGTGCGGTGCCGGTCGTGCGTGTAGTCCCGCAGATTGTGGATGCGCAGGTCCAGCTTGCCTGCGTCGCGCGCCCGCTTGACGATGCTTTCGTCCAGCGGACCCGCGAACATCCCCGGGAACAAGGTGAGCACGTCAATCTTCATGCTCGGTGTGGCGCGGTCCCGGTCGCGCTCCGGCCTCCGCCGGTCAGTCTTCGATGATCTCCACGGCGCAGCGGATGCCGCGCTTGGCCGCGCCGACCTGTGTCAGCGCGCGAATGGCCTGAATGGTTGCGCCCTGCTTGCCGATGATCTTGCCCACGTCGGTCGGGTGCAGGCGCAGCTCGAACATCGTTTGTCCGCCCTGTTCGACGGGCGTGACCGTCACCGCGTCGGGCCGGTCCACGAGGCCCTTCACGACGTATTCGAGGAAGGCCTGCATGGCGAGATTACTTGGAGACGGCGGCTGGTGCGGGCGCGGGCGCGGCGGCGTTGGCGGCGCGGCGGGCCTTGCGCATGAAGCTCGCCACGGTGTCGCTGGGCTGCGCGCCCTTGCTGACCCAGTAATCGGCGCGTTCGAGGTTCAACTTGAAGTTGTCGTCCTTCTTGCAGGGCAGGTAGCTGCCGATCTCCTCGATGAACTTGCCGTCGCGCGGGCTGCGGCCATCGGCCACGACCACACGGAACGCCGGCGAATTGCGCGCGCCGACTCGCTTCAAACGGATTCTGACTGGCATAAAACGATTTGTTTTCGCCGCTGCGTCGCGCCTCTTTATGGGCACGCTGCGCCGCGGTCCTTATCAAAAAGGAGCGGGAGGTTAGCCACGCGCTCACGCGTGACGCAAGAACTGATTTTGGCTTTGCGACCGCCTGTGGCAGTCGGCTGCGGGTGCCCTTGGTTTCCCGCCGTGTGCTGGGTTCACCGTTGACAGCCGCCGCCCGTGCCCGCTGAATTCGCGGCGCAACCGAATTGTCGCAACCACCGTTCACACTATGAAAATCGCCTCCGCCCTCGTCACGCTCGCCACCAGCGCGCTGCTCTTGCTTCCCGCCCTTGCCGCCGATGAGGCCGGGTTCAAATCCATCTTCAACGGCAAGGACCTCACCGGCTGGGAAGGCAACCCCAAGCTCTGGTCCGTGAAGGACGGCGCGATCACCGGCATCACCCCTCCCAGCGAGAAGGACCCGAAGAAGGGTGCCATCACGCACAACACGTTCCTCGTGAACAAGGAACTCAACACCAAGGATTTTGAGCTGCGCCTCAGCTACCGCATCGTCAACGGCAACTCCGGCATCCAGTATCGCAGCAAGGTGCTGCGCCATGGCGATTGGGGTCCGGTGGTCGGCGGCTATCAGGCGGACTTCGAGGCGGGCAAAACCTACAGCGGTATTCTCTATGAGGAGCAGGGGCGCGGCATCCTCGCGAAGCGCGGCGAGAAGACCACCGTCAAGGATGCGGAGGGCAAGGCCAAGGTCGAGGTCACCGGTAGCACCGGCAAGTCCGAGGACATCCAGACCAGCATCAAAAACGAGGATTGGAACGACTACGTCGTCATCGCCAAGGGTAATCACCTCCAGCACTTCATCAACGGCATGAAGACTGTGGACGTGACCGATGAGGGCGGCGCGAAGGCCGCCAAGGAAGGCATCCTCGCCCTGCAAATTCACGTCGGCCCGCCAATGACGGTTCAGTTCAAGAACCTCCGCATCAAGGAACTGAAGTAGCATCGAGTTTTCTCCCTCTCCCTTTGCGGAGCAAGGGGAGAGGGCCGGGGTGAGGGGTTGTTGTCTTGCTCGGCGTTGGTGGCTGCACCCTTCATCCGACCTGCGACCACCTTCTCCCCTCGCTCGGCGAAGAGAGAAGGATTTTCAAGACTGGCCACTTTCTCCACCGCGCTTGCGCCGCCACGTTTCGTCTGTGGACATCGCCTCCAACCTCTTTGCCCTCCGCGAACGCATCGCCACCGCCTGCGCCCGCGCGGGCCGCGACCCCGCGTCCGTCACGCTCATGGCCGCAAGCAAGAACCAGTCGCCTGAGGCTGTCCGCACCGCTCTGAACGCGGGTTTGACCTGCTTCGGCGAGAGCCGCGTCCAGGAAGCGAAGTTGAAAATCCCACCCTGCCCAAGCCGCGCCCGCTGGCAGATGATCGGCCACCTCCAGTCGAACAAGTGCCGCGATGCCGTCGCGCTCTTCAGCATGATCCAGAGCGTGGACAGCCTCGCGCTCGCGCAGGAGTTGAACAGGCAGTGCGATAAGGCGGCGAAGACGATGCCCGTCCTCCTCGAGGTCAACGTGGCCGGCGAAGCCAGCAAGTTCGGCTACGCGCCGGCCGCGATGCTCGACGAGTTGCTTGAACTCAACAAACTGCCGCGCCTTGAAATCCACGGCCTCATGACCATCGCCCCCTACAGCCCGACGCCGGAGCGGGCGCGCCCGGTCTTCCGCCGGCTGCGCGAGCTGAAGGGCGAGTGCGAAGAACTCCTCGGCGCGCCGCTCCCGCAACTCAGCATGGGGATGAGCGGCGACTTCGAGATCGCCATCGAGGAAGGCGCGACCCTTGTCCGTCTCGGCACCGCGCTCTTCGGCGAACGGCCACGGATGGCCGAGGGCGAAACCGAAGCCTGAGCCTCACGCAAAGGGCGCGAAGGCCGTAAAGGAGGAAATTCTTTCCGGCGCAAGTCTGGCGGCGTTTGCCAACACTCCACACCGCTTGGCTCCTCTTTGCGTCCTTCGCGGCCTTTGCGTGAGACAACTCCTCCGAGTCGCCCGCCCACAGTTTTCCCTGCCGCATTCAGAGCTTTCCGCTACCGTCCCGCCCGTATGAAGACCCTCTACCTTGACGTGTTCAGCGGCCTCAGCGGCGACATGTTCATCGGCGCGCTGCTCGATTTGGGCGTGGACTTCCGCCAGCTCGAATACGGCCTGGCGCAACTGAATCTCGACGGCTACAGCCTCGCGCACAGGCGCGCGGCCAAGTGCGGCATCAAGGGCGTGAAGTTCGACGTGCATCTGACCGCGCCCGCCAAGCCGCCGGAGAACGACGGGCCTGACTACCACGCGCTGTCCCATTCGCACAGCCACGGCCCCGGCGACCACTCGCACGCGCACAGCCACGGCTCGGGCGAAGCGGACCATGCTCACGATGGCAGCCGGAACTTTCACCAGATCAAGGCGCTCATCCGATCCAGCACGCTCTCGGACTGGGTGAAGGAAAAGTCCATCGCCGTCTTCCACCGCATCGCTGTCGCGGAGGGAAAGATTCACGGGATGCCGCCGGAGCAAGTTCACTTCCACGAAGTCGGCGCGGTTGACTCCATCGTGGACATTGTGGGCGGCTGCCTCGCACTCGAACTTCTCGGCAAGCCTCGCGTGCTCGCCTCGGCAGTCGTTGAAGGCACCGGCTGGGTGCGGTGCGCGCACGGGCGGATGCCCCTGCCCGCGCCGGCCACACTGGAAATCCTCGGCGCGCGCGGCGTGGCCATCTCGCAATGCGAGGAGCCGCGCGAACTGCTCACGCCCACGGGCGCGGCGCTGCTCGCGGAGTTCGCGGAGGGCTTCGGTCCGATGGCCGGACTGGTCGCGGAGAAGGTCGGCTACGGCGTCGGCACCCGGGACAATGACACGCGGCCGAACGTGGTGCGGGCGGCGCTGGGCGTGGTCGCATCCCCCAGTAATCGGTGGTCAGTGGTCAGTGGTCAGTCGGGCACAACCGGTGTCGCCACCGCGCACGATTGGGACACCGACACCATTGCGGTGCTGGAGACGAACCTTGATGACCTCAGTGGCGAGCTGCTCGGCGCGTTTGTCGAGCGGGCCTTGGGCGAAGGCGCGCTCGATGTGTTCCACACGCCGATTCAGATGAAGAAGAACCGCCCCGGCGTGCTGCTCACCGTGCTCTGCGCTGCGGCGGACGCGGACATGTTTTCCGAGTTGCTGCTGCGCGAGACGAGCGCCTTCGGTGTCCGACGCACGCTGGCGGAGCGACGCAAACTGAAGCGCGAGTTCCTCACCGTGAAGCTCCCGCAGGGCGAAGTGACCGTAAAGCTCGGCAAGCTGGACGGCACAGTCGTGCAGGTCGCGCCCGAGTTCGAGTCGTGCAGGCAGCTTGCCGCGAAGTCTGGCGTGCCGCTGAAGGCGATTTACGAAGCCGCCATCGCCGCCGCGCGCGGGCATCTCAGGTAGTTAAAAGCGCCGGTCCCCGGCTCGGCGTTCACGGCAGCGTCGCTTCCACCGCCTCCACGCGCTCGCCGGCCACGGCGCACTTCACCACCAGCACCGGCTCCTCGTGCCGCAGCCGCTTGAAGACAGCCGGCGCGTCGCGCTTCTGGAGCGTCAGGTCGCGCACGCCGTCGGCCTGGCAACTGAAGAGCTTTGCAAAGCCCTTATAGACGCGGGGCGCTCCGACCACGCGTGACCAGCCAGCGAATTTCTCCACGGCAGTCCGCAGTCCCTTCCGCTCCAGCGCGAGAAAACTGTAGGGCAGGCTCCGCATATCAATTCCCATCCGCTGGCCGAACCGCACCCAGTCTCCGTCCGCCAAGACGCCGGCGGGAGGCGTGGCGAAGTTGTGGCACCAGTGCCGCTCGTTGCCGGCGGTGAGCAGCCCGCACGCGGCCTGATGCGTGCAGGGCGCGATCAGGTCGAAGTCATCGCGGAGCCGCTCGCGCATCGCGATCAGCGCGCGGCTGTCCGCGTGTGTCCCCGGCTCCACCCACAGCACGGCCTCTGCGCGACGGGCGAGCTGCACAAGAGAATCGCGCTGCACGTCAGGCAGTTCGTTGAGCACATGGCTTAACACCAGCAGGCCGATGCGCCCGGTCTCCGGCACGCCGGAGTCCACTGCGAGTTGCGGAAAGACCGCCTTCGCCCGCGCGGCGGCGAACTCCATCGCCAGCGCGGAACGATCAAAGAGCCGGAGCGCAGTGACGTTCTTCACGTCAAACTCCCGCAGCACACAACGGCCTGCGACGCCGCTGCCGCAGCCCCAGTCCAGCACCTCGCCCGGCGGCGGTGTCCACCCGCGCAGCTTCATCTCGCCCAGCACGGCGTCCCATTTCCACGCGATGCGCTGGGCGAATGTGAGGTCGTAGTTCGCGAGGTCCGCGCGCGACTGCCAATACGCGCCCGCCTCGCCCGTGCCGGAGAGGAAACCCGCGCGCAGCCGTTCCAGCGCCGGCCAGTCGAGCGTGTCCCAAGTCGTTTCTGCTTCGGTCATGCGGAGACAGATAGCAGTTCCGCGCCCGGCAGGAAACCCGGGGACATCTGCTCACTGCTGAACGCTGTTCGCTGTTGGCTGATGGTTGTCCGCCCGGCTTGACGGAACCGCCCTGCCCACCGAAGAATGTGGCCACTGTCGACCCGCACGGAATCCGCGCCGCCTCGCCTCATGTCAGAAAGCCACAACCGCCCGCCCTCCGGAGTCGAAGTCGGCCCGGACATCGTGCTGTATTTCGGCGAGAAGATCGTCGTGTGCGCGGCCAAGGAGATGCCGGAGTGGAAGAGCCGCGAGTCGTCGCGCCCGGCCATCGAGTTCGAGGAGAACCGCTACTACCTCTCGCGCAAGCTGCTCGGCGACGAGGAGCGCCCGATCCGTTATGAGCTGTCGCCGTGGCCGAACTTCGGTGGAATCCGGCCCAAGTTCGTGATCGTGTATGACGAGGATTACGTGGCGCTGCGGGACGGGGCATTCAAGAAGATCAAGCCCTCCGGCGGCCACAAAACCAACTGGCGTCTCTTCTATCCGCTGCTGGGATTCTTCCCCGCGTCGTTCAAGGAGAACGTGCTCGAGCCGCACGGCATCAACCCGCTGCGCATCTCGCTCATCACCTGCCTGTTCGCCTACCTGTTCTTCGTGATGGAGCTGATCAGCCTCTTTTTCTTCGGCTCCGGCCTCGGCCAGCGGCTGATCGGCCCGCTCATCTGGCTGGACTACCTGGCGGTCGTGGCGCTGCCCTTCGACTCCGCCGTGCGCCTCTATCAGGTGCTCAATCGTGAGCGCTACCCCGATGGCTTCTTCGAGTGGCTGCCGAAATTCCTGCGGCGGTAGTGGTGCGCGCGAGGATCGATTTACTCTCCGGCGGCCGAAGGCGGATCATTTCCGGAACGAGTGACTGAGACTCCTCAGGCTAGGCCTGCTCAGTGCCGCCCGCCTTCCGCGCCTCCTCCAGCAACGGCTCGGCCTTGGCCGCCTCGCGAGCGATGGCCTGGTTCACGTTGAACTCCAGCGTCTCGGTCGCGTAACGGATGGCGTTGAGGATGGAGCGCTCCTTCGCGGAGGCGTGGGCCTTGAAGACGACGCCGTTCAAGCCCAGCAGCGGCGCGCCGCCATAGTTCTCCGAGTCGGTGCGGCGCTTGATGCTGCGGAAGGCGTTCTTGGCCAGCAACGCGCCGAGCTTGCGCTTCGGGTTGGCGGTCAGCTCGCACTTGAGCATGGCGAACATCCCGCGCGCGAGGCTCTCGCAGGTCTTGAGGACGATGTTCCCCACGAAGCCGTCGCAGACAACAACGTCCACGCGGTTGGCGAAGAGATCATGGCCCTCGACGTAGCCGAGGAAGTTCAGGTCGAGCTTCCGGCAGAGCAGGACGGCGGCCTGCGTGAGTCCGTTGCCCTTCGTCTCCTCCGTGCCGTTGGAGAGCACGCCCACGCGCGGGCTGGGCTTCCGCAGGATTTCGCGCGAGTAGATGCTGCCCATGATGGCGAACTCCGCGAGGTGCCAGGGCTTGCACTCCGTGTTCGCGCCTGCGTCGAGCAGGACGAACTCGTTCTCCGGCTCGGGCATGACCGTCGCGATGGCCGCGCGGCTGATGCCGGGCAAGGTGCGCAGCCGGAACATTCCCGCCGCGAGGATGCCGCCGGTGTTGCCGGGGGAAACGACCGCGTCCGCCTTGCCGTCGCGGACCAGCTCGATGGCACGGACGACGGAGCAATCCTTCTTCTTGCGCACCGCGTCCACGGGCTTGTCCTCCATCGTGAGGACTTGCGTGGCGTGGAGGACGTGGACGCGCGGGTCGGTGTCGAGCTGGACTTTGCGGAGGTGGGCGGTGATTTCCTCTTGGTTGCCGACGAGGTGCAGCTCGGTCAGCTTGCGGTTCTCGGCCAGCGCCAGCTTCGCGCCGTCAATGATGACGCCACACCCGTGGTCGCCGCCCATGACATCCACTGCGATGCGCATATCGGAGAGTAGGCCGCCCGGAAACCGGAACGCCAGTCTGAGAAAAGCAAAGGGCGCGTCGGAGGTCCGCCGCGCCCTTCGCCGGAAATTACATCCCCGCCGTGATGGTCAGGATCTGCCGGCCCTTGTAGAAGCCGCAGGCCGGACAGACCCGGTGGGGCTGGGCGGGCGCGGCGCACTGCGGGCACACGCCCAACTGCGGCAGCTTCATCACGCTGTTGTAGGCGCGCCGCATGCGCTGCCGGCTCTTCGAAGGTTTACGCTTTGGGACGCCCATAGTCTTAGTCTTTCAGTTTCAGTTTGTTCAACGCGGCCCACGCCGACGCGCCTGCGTTCGTCTGGGAGGTTTGGCCCGACGCGCCGCCGGCCGCGAACTGCGACAGACCGCGACAGTCAGGCTTGCACAGCGGATGCTGCGGAAGCGTGAGCAGAATGTCTTCGCGCAAAAATGGTGTCAAGTCCACGCAATCCTCCACGAGACCCACCGCGTCCTCGCCTGCCAGGGGCAGATGCACGGCGAAATCAGGCACCTCCACCTCCAGCGTGAACTTCTTCAGGCACCGCACGCACTCGCAATCCACCGGCAGCCGCAGCTCGCCCTGCACCAGCACCGCGTCGTCCAGGTCGGTCGCCGTCAGGTCATACGAGAGCGGGTGGGTCAGGTGGACGACGCTGTCGTCCCCGCCCAAGTCCAGCTCGGCGACGGGCAGTTCGCCGGAAATTTCCAGCGGTTCGGTTTGCAGGTGTTGGAGGTTTACCAGAAGAGGCATGGTGTCACTTTCGTTTCGGCAAGGCTGTCTGCCGCACGCCATTCTTGCCCGCGAGGGCCTTGCCCACATTCCCCGGCACGAAGTCCCGCACGTCGCCGCCCAGCCGGGCGATTTCCTTCACCAGCCGCGAGCTGAGGAACGTGTAGGTGTCCTTGGGCATCATGAAAATGGTCTCCACGCGCTCGTCGAGCTTGCGGTTCATCAGCGCCATCTGGAACTCGAACTCAAAGTCCGACACCGCCCGCAGCCCGCGGATGACCGCCTGCGCGCCGCACCCGCGCACGTAGTCCACCAGCAGCCCGTCGAAGGCGCGCGTCTCGACGTTGCGCAGCCGCCGCGTAGCCCCGACCACGAGCGCGCACCGCTCCTCCGGCGTGAAGAGCGGGTGCTTCTCCGTGTTCTGCGCCACCGCCACAATGACACGGTCAAACAGCCGCGCCGCCCGCTCGATGACATCGAGATGGCCGTTGGTGAGTGGATCGAAACTGCCGGGATAAACTACCGTTCGCACGCGGTGAAATTCAGAGCCGGGCCGGAAATGCGCAAGGCAATTTCCCGCGCCCGGCGTGTTTCAATGCGCTTTACTGTCAATGCGCTTTACTTGCCCCGGCACGGGACTTAGAAGAACTCGCGCTTCCTGACGGTTGCCGCCGGGCTGGCGCGCGTAATGGCTGACCAAACTATTTACATCGCCGGGCATCGCGGCCTCGCGGGCAGCGCGCTCTTGCGGCTCTACTCGCGGTTGCCGGGCTGGCGCGTCATCACCCGCACGCACGCAGAGCTCGAGCTGAAGGACACCGTCGCCGTGCGCACGTTCTTCCGTCAGGAGCGGCCCACGCACGTCATCCTCGCGGCGGCACGGGTCGGCGGCATCAAGGCCAACGCCACCTTCCAGGTCGAGTTCCTCCTCGACAACCTGCGCATCCAGAACAACGTCATCGAGGCCGCCGCCGAGTTCGACGTGACGAAGCTCCTCTTCCTCGGCAGCTCGTGCGTGTATCCGAAGCACGCGCCGCAGCCGATGCGCGAAGACGCCTTGCTCACCAGCGCGCTGGAGACGACGAACGAGGGTTACGCGCTCGCCAAGATCGCCGGCCTGAAGCTCTGCGCCTACTATCGCCGCCAATACGGTCGCAACTTCATCAGCGCGATGCCCACGAATCTCTACGGGCCGAACGACACCTTCGACCTGGACAAATGCCATGTCCTGCCCGCGCTCCTGCGCAAGTTCCACGAGGCGAAAGTGGCGAACGCTCCTGCCGTCGCGCTCTGGGGCACTGGCACACCGCGCCGCGAATTCCTCCACGCCGATGACTTCGCCGAGGCGTGCGCCGCGCTCATGGACCGCTACGAGTCCGACCAGCTCATCAACGTGGGCGTGGGCGGGGACGTGACCATCCGCGAGCTGGCCGAGTTGATTCGAGGCATTGTCGGTTACGCGGGCGAAATCGTCTGGGACCGCACGATGCCCGACGGCACGCCGCGCAAGTTGCTCGATGTCTCCCGCATCAACGCCCTCGGCTGGCAGGCGCGCATCCCGCTTGCCGACGGCATCCACAGCACCTACGAGTGGTTCCTGGCGAACCGGGCTGGGAAGTGACCTGTAGCGGCGCTCTGTGAGCGCCGTTCTGGAGCGCATGCCGGACGGCGGTCGCAGACCGCCGCTGCAGCTCGCAACTTTTCATGGCCGGGAGTTGAAAATCCCGCTTAATCTCCCATCCCGATGACTCAACCCGTCACCGCCAAACGCCGCGCCGCGCTCGCCGCCCAAGTCGAGAAGGCTGTCCTCACCACGCCGGTCTATGACATCCACACGCATCTCTACGACCCCGCGTTCGGCGAGTTGCTGCTGTGGGGCATAGACGACCTTCTCGTCTATCACTACCTCGTCGCCGAGGGGTTTCGGCAGTTCGACCTGACCTACGAGAAGTTCTGGGCCATGTCCAAGCGCGAGCAGGCGGATGCGATCTGGAACGCGCTCTTCATCGAGCACTCGCCCATCTCCGAGGCCTGCCGAGGTGTGCTCACCACGTTGAACCGCCTCGGCCTCGACGTGAAGAAGCGCGACCTGCCCTCGCTGCGCAAGTGGTTCGCGAAGTGGAACGTCGCCGACTACACCACGCACTGCATGGACGTGGCGGGCGTGAGCCGGATCTGCATGACGAACTCGCCATTCGACGACGTAGAGCGCGTGGTCTGGGAGCGCGGGTTTCGGCGGGACGAGCGCTTTACCGCCGCGCTGCGCATTGATCCGCTGCTGCTGTCCTGGCACGACACCGCCGCCCCGCGCCTGCGCGACTGGGGCTACGAAGTGACACCCGAGCTTTCCGAGAAGACCGCCAGCGAGGTCCGCCGTTTCCTCGCGGACTGGACGCGCCGCATCAACGCGCAATACCTCATGGTGTCGCTACCGCCGGACTTCACCTATCCCGGCGACAACGCCTGCGCACGCCTCATGGAGACCGCCGTGCTGCCGCACTGCCGCGAGTTCGGTCTGCCATTCGCAATGATGCCCGGTGTGAAACGCGCCGTAAATCCGCAGCTCAAGCTCGCCGGCGACGGCGTGGGCCAGTGCGACACCGGCACCTACGAGAGCCTCATCGCCGCGCACCCGGACAACCAGTTCCTCATCACCGCGCTCGCCCGCGAGAACCAGTATTCGCTCTGCGTCGCCGCGCGGAAATTCCGCAACCTGCACCTCTTCGGCTGCTGGTGGTTCACGAACATCCCGTATCTCATCGAGGAGATGACCCGGATGCGCCTTGAGCTCATCGGCCTGTCCGTCACGCCGCAGCACTCGGACGCGCGCGTGCTGGACCAGATCGTTTACAAGTGGGACCACTCGCGCCACATCATCGCCCGCGTGCTGGCGGAGAAATACACGGACCTCGCCGCCACCGGTTGGGAGCCGACCCATGCGGAAATCCAGCGCGATGTGCAAGACCTTTTCGGCGGAGCGTTTGAACAGTTCTGCTCGCGGCAGCAGGCGCGAGCGGAGCAAGCAGTTCAACGCAACGGAACTGCAAAGAAGGCGAAGCGCGGCAAGCGCAGCCGCACCGGCCTGAAGTCGTGACCGGAGCGCCGGCTTGCAGCCGGCTTACGATGCGGCCTGACCGGGACTGATACCAATTCAGAATGACATTCCGTCGAATAGCTGGCCGTCCACGACGCACGCTGGCTCCCTCTCCCTTCCTCGGAGGAGGGGAGCGGGTTGGGGTGAGGGGTTACGCGCGTCGGCGTTGGCGGCCCCACCCCTCATCCGGCCTCCGGCCACCTTCTCCCCTCCTCCGAGGAAGGGAGAAGGCGCGCGCCATGGCGTTCAGTTCACATTCCACCGACTGCCATCGGGAAATGGCATGACTTTCTTTTTGTGGCTTTGACACCACGATTTCACATGCCTTCAGTTGGCTGGCCAAACCGCTGTCATGCTCGTTCGACTGCGCAAAGCCGGCTTGGAAGCGGGCGCTCCGGATGAGTCATGCGTGCTTGCGTCATCTTCAACCCCACTGCACGCGGCGGCAAAGCCCGTAGCTTCCGTCGGCATCTCGACGAGTTCGGCGGCGACGTCGTGCTCAAACCCACAATGGCCCCCGGCGACGGACGCCGGCTCGCGGCGGAAGCGGTCCGCGAGGGTTTTGACACGCTCGTGGCTGCCGGCGGTGACGGCACGGTGAATGAGGTGCTCAACGGTATCGCTGATGCGCCGGACGGCTTCGCCCGCGCGCGCCTCGCCGTGCTACCGCTCGGGACGGTCAATGTCTTTGCGCGTGAGTTGGGGCTGCCGCTGCGGCTGCGCGCGGCATGGCAGACGATTCTTCGTGGCAGTGAGCAGAGGATTGACGCGCCGTTTGCGGAGCAGATCGGCGCAGCAGGAACGCAGCGCCGTTACTTTGCGCAGATGGCCGGCGCGGGACTCGACGCACAAGCCATCAGCCTCGTGGACTGGCAGATGAAGAAGCGCATCGCGCAATTCGCCTACGTGCTCGCGGGGATGAAGGCGATGCGTGGGCCGCATCCGCTGATCACCGTTGAAGCCGACGGGCAAAGCGCGACAGGCGAACTGGTGCTCGTGGGCAACGGGCGCTTCTATGGCGGCAGCCTGCCGGTCTTCCCCGACGCCAAGCTCGACGATGGGTTGCTCGACATCTGCATCTTCCCGCGCGTGCGCTGGGGACTCATCGCGCGCTACGCGATCGGCTACGTGACGGGCCACCCGCTCAT
>SXTU01000019.1 GCA_005791875.1 Verrucomicrobiales bacterium | reverse complement strand
TTTCGTAAACAGCAGGTCGTCGGTTCGAACCCGACCACTGGCTCCAGTCGAGGTTGAGGAGTGATTCCCGCGCAGTCAGAGGCCATGGAAAAGCGTTGCAACTCCGCGCTCCGCTTTGGCCCGGCACTCTGCTAGACCTCGGGCATGCAAACCACACGCCGCCAGTTCGTTTCCCAATCCACAACGGTTGCGTCCATCTTCGCCGCCGCAGTTGGCGCCACCGCAGCCGAGCCCGTCAAGCCATCCACTGCACCAGCGACTACCACGAGCAATTCACCCAGGCCCGCCGCGCTGCTGAAGGCCAAGATGAAGAAGGGCCAGCCGGTCTTCGGCACGCTGATCCAGCATGCGGTGGTTCCGGCGATTGTGGACTTCATCCCGGACGGCAGCATTGATTTTGTCATCGTGACTGCCGAGCACAACGCGCTCGACATCGCTGACTTCATGCCGCTGCGCTACGCGCTGGCCGCGAAGGGCATCGCGTGCCTCGCGCGCACGCACAGCCGCGATGCCGATGACGTGGCGAAGGTGTGCGACTCGTTCGATGGCGTGGTCATCCCCTATGCAGAGGACGTGGAGCAACTCAAGCGTCTGGCCGCCGCCGCTGTGTATCGTCCCCTCAAGGGCGTCGCGCTCGAACGGGTGATCACGGAAGGCAAATGGCCCAGCGAGCAGACCCGCCTCTACGTCGAGCAGAAGGGTGCCGATACGCTTTTCGTGCCGATGATCGAATCCGTCCGCTCACTGGAGAACCTTGACGCCATCTGCGCCATCCCGGGAGTGAGCGCGTTGTTCATCGGCCCGAACGACATGACGACCAACATGGGCATCCCGAACGAATACGATCATCCGGACTTCATCGCCGTGGTGCAGAAGGTAATCGCCGCGGGCGACAAGCGCGGCATTCCGGCGGGCAGTTGGTTCGGAAAGACCGAGCAGCAACTGCGCGCCATCAAGCAGGGCGCGCGTTTCGTCTGCCACTCGAACGACAGCAGCCTGCTCAAGGACATCATGACGACGGTCTTCGGAGCGTTGAGGAAAGGCTGAGGCGAACTCCTCACTCCGGTCTTCTTCATGAACCAGTGGCTGCCTTAGCGGCACTCTGTGAGCGCCGAGTTACGGACGCCTCCGCGCGAGGGACGCCACAGTCGGAGGTCACAGACCACCGCTACAGATTTATGGGCAGGGAGAAGGTCACCTGCGTCACCGCTTGCGGAAGAACTCGGAGAGGGCGAGTTGCTCCACTACGGTTCGCAGCGGAAAACCAGTGCTCTTGCTGGTCGCGGCGATGGCGCGAAGCTCGGCCTCGTCATCAAGCGTCATCATGCGGCGCAGCGCGAAGGTGGCGAGTTGGCCGGCGAAGGCTTCGGCGAAGCGGTTTAAGTCTGAGGCGAGGAGGCGCTTGAAGTCATCGGGGCCGCGGAACGCAGCGCCGGTGGGCATCGTGCCGGCGGCGTTGACCAACGGGTTGTCGCCCTGCCCGGTGCTGACCTGCTCGTGGGTGCGCCAGCGGCCGATGGCGTCGTAGTTGTCGAAGGCGAAGCCCAGCGGGTCAATCTTCCGGTGGCACGAGGCGCAGGTGGGATTCGTCGCATGCGCTTCCAGTTGCATGCGGATGGTGGCCTTGGGCGAATTCGCGGGCGTGGGTTCCAGCGGCTCGACGTTCGGCGGGGGCGGGGGCGGCGTCTTGCCGAAGATGGCTTCGGACACCCACACGCCGCGATGCACTGGACGATGCCGCACGCCGTCCGAAGTCAGCGAGAGCACGGACGCGTGTGTGAGCAAGCCGCCGCGCCGGGCTTCCGGTCGGAGCGTGACGCGCTGGAAGTCCGTGCCTTTCACCGGTGGGAGACCGTAGTGGAGGGCGAGCCGAGGATTGAGCATCGTCCAGTCCGAATTCAAGAACTCGCGGAGGGACAGGTTGCGCGTGAAGACCTCGCCGAAGTAGCGCTTGGATTCGAGCACCATGCTTTCCTCCAGCCACTTGTCGTAGGCGGGGTAAAGCTCAACGTCAGGCGGGAACGAGCCGACCTTGTGCAGTTGTAGCCACTGGTGCGGGAAGTCGTTGAGCAGCACGGCGATTCTTGAGTCGGCCAGCATACGAGTCACCTGCGCGCGCAACACTTCCGGCCGGCGGAGGCTGCCGTCGCGCGCGGCAGCGAAGAGCGCTTCGTCTGGCATCGAGCCCCACAGGTAATAGGACAGTCGCGAAGCCAGCTCCCAATCGTTAACCGTCTTCCGGTCCTGGCCGGGCGTGCCTTCGTGCAGGTAGTAGAAGTTCTTCGAGGTCAGCGCTGCGACGAGCGAGGACAGGTAGGCAGGACGGAATTTCTCGCCGGCCTTCATCTCGCTGGCGATGAGCTTCTCGAACGAGGCGAGCTCAGTGTCGGTTGCAGGCCGACGCCACGCGCGGTCGAGGAAGCGCTTCAGGCCGGCGCGCACGGCGACAGGGTCCGCGCTTTCGGCCAGCAGTCCCTCGCGCTTCTTCCGGTCAGCATCGAGGACGATGGGGCCTTCCCACTCGCACGAGTCCACCATGAGCAGCGGGAGGATGGCCGCACCGGACTCGTCCCAGATTTTGTAGCTGCCGGAGTGCGCGAACTGCCGCTCGCGGCTGTGCGTGAACGGGGTCTGCTGCGTGAGCGACAGCGCGCGCGCCTCAAAGAGACCGGGGGCTTGGTTCAGGACGCTGTGGCGACCGGCGGGCAGGTGGGTTTCGATTTCAAGCGTCGTGGGTGAATCCTCGGCTGCGATTGCGTCCACGCCGTGCAGGCTGCGCTTCAAGGTGTTGTCCCAAATCACGAGGTGCGGCACGCGCCCGCGCAAGGACTGCACGGCACTGAGGCGGATGCGGATGCGATAAAGGCCGGGTGCCCGCGCATCAATGGTGCCGCGCGCAGTGTGCCCGGGCAGCACGAGGTCGCGCACGGGACGTGTGGTTTCCTTGTCTTTCAACTTCTGCTGCGCGCGGGCGTTCTCCGCGTCGAAGCGACCCTTGAGCGTGAGCGGCTCCTTCTCAGGAAATGCCTCGACGATGATTTTCTGCGCCGCCTCGAAGTAGCGGTCCACATGCGACGGCGACAGCGTCAACTGCGAGCCAATGCGATTGAAGCCGTGCCAGCGCGGGTCCTCGCTGAACGCACCGGGCGCATCGGTGTCGAAGCGCACGCCCAGCAGGTCATAAATCGTGTTGGCGTATTCCTCGCGACTGAGCCGGAAGAGCGTGACAGGGGTGCGCACCGAGAGCCGCGCCGCGCGGCCGGCGGCGAGGCGCGTGGTAATCCAGTCCGCCACTTTGCTGACGGCGTCGGCGGGCGGCTGCTTCTCGCCCTTCGGCGGCATCTCGCCGGAGTTGATGCGCAGCATCACCTCGTCCCACTTCTGCGCCACGAGCAGGTCATTGAAGTCGGCGGACAAGTTGTCCAGCCGCAGGTCGCCCTGCTTCTTCTCGGCGTTGTGGCAGCGCAGGCAGTAGTCGCGAAAGAACGGCTCGACCTCGGCCCGAGAAGGCGCGGCGGCTTGCGCGGCAGAAGCCAGCAGGAGGAATGAAAACAAGGGCAGCAGTTTCATCGGATGCTGTTCAGCGGGCATTCTCCGCCGGCACAACCTGCTCCGGCAGGCGCAGCGTGCGCGAGCGGTCGCGGTCCTCGAAGGATTTCACGCGCTCCTCGGGTGTGTTGCTAATCCACGTCCAGCTCTCGGCCTTCACGCGCACGGCGTTGCCGGGGCGGTAGTGGTCGAGCATCTCG
>SXTU01000166.1 GCA_005791875.1 Verrucomicrobiales bacterium | reverse complement strand
ATTGGTCGTAGGTTCGAGTCCTACCCGGGGCACCACTCTCTCAACTGGCTTGTATCGGCCCGACTTCGCCAGGGTGTTCCAGCTCCCAGTCAGTCTCTGATTTGCAGGCATGTCCTCATACTCCGCTATGAATCCCATGGTTCCGTGCTGAAACTGCCCGGGCCTTTGGAGTCATGCGCTGACGAGTCTTCTTTGCCGCACCGGGATCACTCGGCGCTGTCATCGGACGGCACGTGGCGATTGGGCGCGTGCCATCCGGACATCAGCGTCAGGACGCTGGCTCCGCAGGAGACGCAGGCGCGGCGGCGTCCCCGGCAGCGTCCCCGACGGGAGGCGAGTGGTCGGCCTCGAGCTTCCGACGGCGCTTTTCTTCTTTCTTGGCCTTCTTGTCCATCTCCTTGCGGCGCTTTTCGAATTGATAGTTTGGCTTTTGCATTTTGTAGGCTGAAGTCTGTCAGCCCGACGCACCGGATGCCAGCCGCGAATTCCAGAACGTCGGCCGGCCATGTCCTGTCGAGTCCTCCACGGAAGCCCAGTGCTGGAACGTGGGGCGCACTGCCCCTGGACAGGAGCGCAGAGGCAGGCTGCCTTCCTGCGCGACGTGACGCGGAGCTTCCGGCGCTGAAAGGCGCTTGCTATGGTATGTCCATTGCAACGCTGCGGACCCAATCACTACGCCACGCTTGGACTCGACCACCTTTGCTCCACCGAGCAAATCCGCGCCGCTTACCGCACGCTTGCCAAAAAACATCATCCCGACCTGAACCCAAACTCCGCTGCGGCCCAAGCATGCACCCAGGAGATCAACGCCGCCTATGAAATACTGAGTGACCCGGAGCAACGTCACGCCTACGACGGATCATTGAAGGCTGAGGCGAAACCGGTGCCCAGGCCGCGCGCGAGCCAGAGGCCACAGAACATCTTGCAGGATGTCCAGCTTCGCATTGAGGAATTCTTTCGCGGCGCAACGCTAGAAGTGCGGGTGAACGACCCGGGCAATCCCGACGGGCCAGAGGTCTATCCGCTCGAAGTCCCGCCTGCGACGGCGCCCGGAGCACGCTTCCGCATCCGTCGTGGAGGAGCCTTTAGCGGTGGCCACGTGCTGGTGCGCGCCCGCGTCCGCCCGGATTTCCGGTTCAAGATGCGCGGTTCGGATTTGCGCTGCGATCTCCGCATCGCTCCCCGTCGAGCTGCTCAGGGCGGTTCGGAATCAATTCGCGGTGCGACGGGAAATTGCGTGCGTGTGCAAATTCCGCCCGGCGTGGCGCGTGGAGAAGTGATCCGCATCGAAGGCGAAGGGCTGCCGAGGCCGCGTGGCGGACGCGGCGATCTGCTGGTGCGCGTCGTTTACGCGCCAGAAGTGAGGATTACCCGGGCGAAGTGACCTTCTCGCGCCCAATGAAAACTCCTGCCCACGAATCCACCGTGGCCACGCCTCGAAGTTCAGGTTGAGAGCCGGAGCGGAACAGGGCCGGCCTTCGACTCCCACGACATGGGCGGAAAGGGGCTGGCTCAGACGTGAAGGCGGAGTTGAAAAAGCACCACTCTGTCCCCAATGTCCGGGCCGAACGTCATGTCGCCCGCCTTCATCCTCGCCAGCATCGGCGCGTATTTCTGCTTCCTGCTCGGCATCGCGTGGTGGACCAGTCGCAACGCGGACAACGACTCCTACTTCCTCGGGAACAAGGCGTCACCGTGGTTCGCCGTCGCCTTCGGGCTGATTGGCGATTCGCTTTCCGGCGTCACGTTCATCTCAGTGCCCGGCCAGGTGGCGGCGGCGAAATTCTCCTATCTTCAAATCGTGCTGGGCTACGTGCTGGGCTATGTGGCCATCGCACAAGTGCTGCTGCCGCTCTTCTACCGCTTGAACCTCATCTCGATCTACAGCTACCTGCGCGGACGCTTCGGCGCGAACTCGCAGAAGACCGGCTCCCTTTTCTTCCTGCTCTCGCGCACGCTGGGCGCGGCAGCGCGGCTCTTTCTCACGGCGAGCGTGATCCAGTTGTTTGTCTTCGACGCGTGGGGTGTGCCGTTCTGGCTGTCGGTGACGGGCATCATCGCGCTCATCCTCATTTATACCTTCAAGGGCGGCATCAAGACCCTCGTCTGGACGGACACGTTCCAAAGCACGTTTCTGCTGCTCGGTGTCGTGCTGTCCATCATCGCCATCGGGCGCGAGCTGGACCTGAGCCTCGCAGGCATGGTGGAGGCCGTGAGCAGCAGCCCGCACTCGCAGGTCTTTTTCTGGGACTGGCGGGAGAAAAACTATTTCTGGAAGCAGTTCCTCAGCGGCGCGTTCATCGCTATCGTGATGACTGGCCTCGACCAGAACATGATGCAGAAGAACCTGAGCTGCCGTTCGCTTGGCGAGGCGCAGAAAAACATCTACTCGTTCACGGGCGTGATGGTGCTGGTGAACATCTTCTTCCTCTCCCTCGGCGCGCTGCTCTACCACTACGCACAGGTCAAGGGCATCGCCATTCCGACGAAAACCGACCAGCTCTTCCCGCTCCTCGCGCTCCAGCACCTCGGCACATTCGCGGCGATGGCGTTCGTCATCGGGTTGACGGCGGCGACCTTCTCCAGCGCCGACTCGGTGCTGACCACGCTGACGACCTCGTTCTGCATTGATGTGCTGGACATGGACGCGATGAAGCTGACCGAGGCGGACAAGACGCGGCTGCGGCACCGCGTCCACCTCGCGTTCGCAGTGGTGCTGCTGCTGGTCATCCTCGGGTTCCGGGTGCTGAACAGCGACGCCATCATCAACGCCATCTTCAAGCTGGCTGGCTACACCTACGGGCCGCTGCTGGGACTCTTCGCGTTCGGGCTGTTCAACCGCCGCCGGGTGAACGACCGGCTCGCGCCCGCCATCTGCGTTGCCTCGCCGCTCGTTTGCTACTTGCTCGACGAGAACTCGGTGGCGTGGTTCGGCGGCTACAAGTTCGGCTTCGAGCTGCTGATGTTGAACGGACTTCTGACAGCGGCGGGCCTGTTCCTCATCTCGCGTGCCGATGGGAAAGACGCAGGGGTTTAGCTGGATGCGGGTGGGGCGCGTGGGGCTTGCCAGTGCGGGGCGGAGTGGTAGCTTGCCACCGTGCGCCGTTTCTTCAGCCCGCTGTGCGTGAAGCTCTACGCGCTCCTCGCGTTGTTCCTTGCCCTGTTCTACGCGTGGCCGCACGCCCTGCGCAGCGATTGGAACCGCGAGCGTCTTTACCGCCAGCTCCTCAGCGGCACCGAAAAGGAACGCATCGCCGCCGCCGAAAACCTCGTCGCCTACAGCGGGCGCGAGCAGCTCCTCAAGGCGTTGCAATCTGACTCCGCCCCCGTCCGCACCGTCGCCATGAGCGCGCTCTTTGACCCCTGGGTGGCGGAGGAGGGCGAGGAGGCGGCGTCCCTCCTGCAAGTGGCGGGCAACTCCATCGAACGGAAAAACATCCAGGGCGCGCTCAACCACCTCACGCGCCTCACCCGCATGCATCCGTTCTTCGCCGAGGGCTGGAACCGCCGCGCCACGCTGCTCTGGCAGCTCGGCCAAGTGGAGCAATCTCTCGCCGATTGCCGCAAGGCGGTGCTGCTGAACCCCGAGCACTTCGCCGCGTGGCAAGGGATGGGCCTGTGCCAGGTGCGCCTCGGCGATCTCGCCGCCGCGACCAAGTCCTTCCAGCATGCGCTCAAGCTCATCCCTCACGATCGTCAGACGCAGCTTTACCTCCGCTGGGCCGAGGACACGCTGAAGCGTGAGAAGCAGATGCAGCCGAAGCAGGTGGGGCCGAAGGGTGAACTGGTCTGAGGAGGAAGGGGAAAGTTATTAGTGATTAGTCCGCGTCGTCCCCGCGTGCGCCAAATTCTCGCGACTAATTACTAATCACTAATTACTTTTCCCACCCGCCTCCGCCTCCTGCTTCGCCACGTCCTCCGCGAAGAACTTCGCCACGTCCTTGAACTTCGCCGCGTTCTCTGGGTTCAGGTCCATGAGGACTTGATGCGCGGCGAGGCAGTTGCGGGAGAGGTCCAGCTTCGACGCGCCGGCGGACTCGACGGCGGTGAAGCAGAGGTCTTCCAAGTCCTTGCCCTGCACGACGCGAAAGCACTGGAGCACGCCGAGGTTGTCAATCAGGTCGGCGACCTTGGGCGAGGGGTTCAGGAGCTCGATGGGGCGCTGCTCGGGCGGGAGATCGTCGGCGGTGAGGCGGGTGCCGAGGCTGGCGAGCACGCCGAGGAACGTGCTGTCCATGATGGGGCACGCCGCGAGGTCCACGATGAACCGCTGCGCGCCGCGCGCGCGTGACTCGTGGACCAGCCGCTTGAAGTCCACGCTGGACGCGAAGTTCGCGCGCCCGGTGATCTTCACGCAGACGGTGTCACCGACGCGGGCGGCGAGGAGAGTGGGGGAAGGGGAGGTCATCAACATCGAGGGAGGGGCGTCGCGGTTAGTTTCATCCTGGCTTCGACGTAAGCCAGCGTTGCGCCTTGCGTGCCGGTCTTGGTCCCCACCCAAATCAGCGGTTTGTAAACCGGCAAAAATGCGGAGCTTGGGATGATTCTGCGTGCAACTAGGACGAAAGCGGGGCCGACGCTTAGGAAATAGAGCAGCGGCTGGCTGGCTAGGATGCCCACGACGTAAAGCCACGTCCTCCCGGACTTGTCGGTCGCTTCATCACTCATGCCGGGTTCCCTTTCGGACACTCAACCCGTCCGCGCGAATCACCCGTGCGCAGTTCTTCCCCCTCACCCTTCATCGGATGGGGGGAGAGAATCCACGGCCCGCCAACTGCCGCGATTTCGGCCTTTGAACCGGCGCGCGACTGGTCCCCGGTCGCAGCACGTCCGGCGGGACGGCAGCGCTTGGAACATCCCCGCGTGATCGAGCGAGCGGAGCTGCTGCGGGCGGGGACCGCCCGCGCGCCGAGGGCAGGCCAGCACCGCTGGAGGTTCATGGAGAGGGGTGGGGCTGCCAACGGCGGGGCACGTAACCCCTCACCCCGGCCCTCTCCCCTCATCCGATGAAGGGTGAGGGGGAAGAAGCGCGGCGCGGTCGCGCGGTGAAGTGCCAACCGGACGCCACGGGGTGTGCCTTCTCCCTTCCTCGGAGGAGGGGAGAAGGTGGCCGCAGGCCGGATGAGGGGTCGGGCGTCTTGCGCCGACGCACGTAACCCCCCACCCCAACCCGCTCCCCTCATCCGATGAAGGGAGAGAATCCACGGCCCGCCAACGGCCGCGATTTCAGCCCCTGAACTTGCGAAAGAACCCAAAGATTCAGGTAAAACAAAGATGGGAACAGTCAAGCTTTGTCTTCCCTGAATCTTTGAGTCCTTCTTCGTGAGGTTCATGGAGAGGGCCGGTGTGACGGGTTGGCCGCGCGCCTCCTCCCTATTCCCCATTCCCTTCATCGCGCCCCCTCCTCGCGCCGCACGATTTGAGTCAGCGTCTGTTGCAGCACCAGCGACTCGTCCAGCCCGCTGCTCACCAGCTTCATGTTGCACTGGAGCAGCAGGTCCATCGCGCGGATCAGCTCGGCGGACGAATACTTCTTCGACTGCGGGAGCGCGCGAAAGAGCACGTAGGGGTTCATCGCCAGCGGGTTGATGCGCTTGTCCTCGGGCAACGCGTCGGCCGGGACACGTTCGAGCTGAGACTTGAAGCGGTTGTAATCGCCATCGGCCTTCAGCCAGCCGGCCTTGATCATCTCTTGCAGGAAGATCATCACGCGCACCTTCGAGATGAGGCCGTAGAGCAGGCCGATCTCGGACTTTTTCCCAATCTTGAGCCGGACTTCCCACAGCTCCTCGTCCAGCGTCTTGAGCAGCACCGGGAGATTGCGGTCGCCCAGCGCGTCGGCCAGGGCGAAGGCGCGGGCCTGCTTGTTGCGCGTGACGATGGCGTCCACGTCTGCCAGCGCGATGTCCGCGCGCGCGCCCACGTAGGCGGCGAGCTTCTCGACCTCACTGTGGAGTTGCGCCGCGTGCGGGCCGATATTGGCGACGAGCTTGGCGAGGGCCTCGGAGGAAATCTCCTTCTTCAGCGCCTTGAGCTTCTTGTAGGCGATGTCCTCGGCGGTGTCGGCCCAATTGCGGTCGTCGAGCGAAAGCCCGGCGAAGTGCTCGACGGTGCCGAGCTTCTCCAGGGTTTTGTAAAACGTCTTCCGCTTGTCCACCTTGCCCGCGCTGACGAGCAGCCGCACGCCGTCCCAGCGGTAGGCCTTCAGCTCCGCCGCAAGTTCCGCCAACGCCTCGGTCACGGCGCTGGAGGCGGAGGTGCGGTCGTCGCCGAGGAAGCTGCAATCCTTAAACCACACGACCTTGCCGCCGCCGAAGAACGGGAGCGTCTGGAGCGCCTCGCGGAGCTTGCCGAGGGCCTTGAGCGCCTCGCCCGCGTTGCCCACCGCCGCGTCAATCGTCTCGTGGTCCATGCCGCCGACCTCGCCGCACCACTTGTCGTAGAGCTGCCGCGCGCGCTGCTTCACCGCGAAGTCCTCGTCCCCGTGGAGGAGGGCGACGGGGGAAGGCGCGGTGGGTTGGGCGGGCGGGGGCATCGAAGGGGAAAGTGTTCAGTAGTCAGTGTTCAGTTTTCAGTGGGAGAGTCGTGTTCGGGAGCAAAACTGATTACTGAACACTGATTACTGAATACTTCGTCTCCGTTCACGCCTCTTGCTCGCCCGTCCCCTCGTTCAGCTTGTCGAGATACTCGGTCATGTCCTCGACCTGCTCGAAGAGCGGCTTGGCGACGAAGACGGGGCGCTTGTGCGCGGCGGCGAGGGCGAGGCAGTCGCTGGGGCGGGCGTCAATCTCGACGAACTTTTTGCCCAGCTCGTTCTCCTGCTTGAGGATGAGGCGCGCGAAGTAGGTGGAGTTTTTCAGCTCGGTGATGATGACGCGCTCGACGGTGATGCCGAAGCCCTTGAAGACGTTGACCATCAGGTCGTGCGTGAGCGGGCGCTCCTTGGGCTGGTCGCGCAGGAACATGCCGATGACCGCGCCGAGGTTGTGCTCGACCTGGATGACGAAGACCTTCTCGTCGTTGCCCACGAAGATGGCGCAGCCGCTGTTCGCGGGGAGAATCCCGCGAATCTGCACCGGAACCACTTCGTTCTTCATGCCGCGAGTCTAGGCGTGGGCCGGGCGGCGTGACAAGGGGCAGGTGAGCCGTGAGCAGGTGAAAAAGTGGGAGGGTGAGAAAGTAAGCCGGCGAGCCGCTGCGCACTTTCTCACCTGCTCACCTGCCCCGCCGCTTCCCGGCCCTTGACGCCCGTTTTCCATTGCCAGCACTATCCGAGCGGCGGATCGGCCGGGGGGAAACCACTGCCCGCACCGTCGCCAAGACTCCATCTGAACGGTATTTGAACTAACATCGGACCATGAAACTCGACGCACTCTACTCCTCCCTCACCATCAAGACGGGCGCGAAGCTCGCGCTCATCGTGCTCGACGGCCTCGGCGACATCGCCACCGCCGCCACTGGCAACATGACGCCGCTCGAAGCCGCCTCCACACCGAACCTCGACGCGCTCGTGAAGTCCGGCTGCGCGCAGGGCCGGCTGATTCCCGTTGCACCCGGCATCACGCCCGGCAGCGGGCCAGGCCACCTCGGGCTGTTCGGCTACGACCCGCTGGAGTTTGAGGTGGGCCGGGGCGTCATCGAGGCGCTGGGCTTAGGCTTGGAGCTGAAGGCCGGCGATGTCGCCGCGCGCGCGAACTTCTGCACGCTCGACAAGAAAGGCGTTGTCACCGACCGCCGTGCAGGCCGCATCGCCACGGAGATTTGCGAGCAGCTGTGCGCGCTGCTGGCCAGAAAGATCAAGAAGATCGGTGACACGCAGGTCATCATCAAGGCCGGCAAGGAACACCGCTTCGTCGTCATTCTCCGGGGCAAGGGACTCGAAGGCCCCATCAGCTCCACCGACCCGAACCGCGAAGGCTTTAAACTCGTCGAGGCCAAGCCCGAAGACCCGAAGAACGCCAAGCAGAAGAAGACCGCCAAGCTCATCGCCGAGTTCTACAAGCAGGCGCTTCCCGCCCTGGCAAGCCATCCGAAGGCGAACGGCTTCCTCATGCGCGGCATCGCGCACCAGCCGGAGATTCCGACCTTCGAGCAACGCTACCAGCTCAAGCCCGCCGCGCTCGCGGTCTATCCGATGTATAAGGGCCTCGCCCAACTCGTGGGCATGACGAAGGTCGAGGGGCCGCAGACCATCGCCGAGCAGTGCCAGCGCTACGTCGCCGAATACGACAACTACGACTTCTTCTTCCTCCACTACAAATACACCGACAAATACGGTGAGGACGGCAACTTCGAGGCGAAGAAGCAGGCGCTCGAGGACTTCGACGCCGCGCTGCCCATCCTGCTCGGCAAGAAGCCCGACGTGCTCGTCATCACCGGCGACCACTCGACGCCCTGCGCGATGAAGGGCCACTCCTGGCACCCGCAGCCCGTGCTGCTCCACAGCGCGTGCAGCGGCTCCGACAAGCTCGACCGCTTCACCGAGACCGGGGCGAACTCCGGTTCCCTCGGCATCTTCGAGGCGAAGTATCTCATGCGCCTCATGCAGGCGAACGCGAAGATGTTCGACAAGTTCGGGGCGTAGGCACCGTAAGCGGGACACTCCTCTCCCGCATTTCGAACATCCTTTCTGTGCCATACGAGCGGAGACGGGACAGGAGTGTCCCGCTCACACGTTCAACACGCCCTGCAACCGCCCGAGGAAGTCCAGCTCGCGTTGCTTGCCGGAGATCGCCGAGTTGTCCTGATGCCGTTGGTCGCGCCCGCCGCCGTGGAGTTCCTGCACGCGCGCGGCGAAGAACGGCTTGGGGCTGGCGGCTGAAAGCATCTCCCGCTTCAACACCTCCTGCCAGTGCGGGATGCGCGCGAGCAAGTCGGCGGTGTCCTTGGGCTGGTAGGTTTCCATCAGCTTGAGAAGCACGAGCAAGTCGGCGCGGCTGTAAAAGTCTTCGCTCGTCGAAGCCAGCAGGTAACGGAAGAGCACGGCGCGGCGCGGCTCCTTGTTCCAGACGATGCGGCGGGCGAGGGCCTTGAGCAGCGCACGATCCTCGGCGGGCGGCAGCGAATGCAGCAGCTTGCCCAGCGGGTCGGGGATGACGACATCGAGGTTCAGGCGCGTGACGAAGCGTTCGAGGCTCACCTCGCGCAGCTTGATGGCGTGCGTGACGCCATCCTCGGTCGTAAGCCGTGCGACCGTGGGCCGCGCGGTCAGTTTGCGGATGAGCAGGGGCCACTCACCCACCGGCAACGTCTGGCGGTCCAGCAACTCGGAGAACGCCGCCTGCTCCGTGAGCGTGGGCGTGAACAGCGGCGAGAAGAGCAGGTCCACCTCGTAATCTTCCAAGGTGGCGAGCTGGCGGTCGAAGAACGCGCCTAACTCGTCGCGGCTCACCGAGTAGTGCGATGCGAGATGGTCCACCACCTGTTTGAGCAGGGCGCGAGGCCGTTCCAGCTCGGCCGCCACGGCGTCCACGAAAGATTGCATGGGGCGAGTATGCGACGGGAGGGGGCGTTTGCAATCGCGCAGCCTTCGGTTGCCCGATGCTGCTCGCAGGAATTTCGATTAACGTCTGCGTTGCCTGCTTCCCTAGCGTCCCGCCCAACACATGGGCACAACGACGACCAATTTCGCAATGGAGCCGACCGGGCTGTCGGCTGCTGGCTCGCCGCAAAAGGCTCGCCAGCTTCGCCGCGGACCGGCAGGCTCACAACTGATCCAATCTCTCCCGATGAGTGCAGCCGCTGCCAATCATCCTCGTCTGGTAACCGCTCGCCGCTCGGCCGCTCGCGCCTCCGCACCCCGCTCAACTCCATGAGTCCGATCCACCTCCTCGTGCTCCTGCTGTGCTACGCGATCGGCTGCTTCGTGACCGCTTGGTATCTCGTGCGCTGGCGCACGGGCGCGGACCTGCGGGCGTTGCACAGCGGCACGCCGGGCGCGCGCAATGCCGGACGGGTGCTCGGCCGCGCCGCCTTCGCCGGGATCGCGGTGCTCGACGGCCTGCGCGGGATGCTCGCGGTGTCGCTCGCCGCGTGGGCTGGGATGCGGGAGTGGAGCCTTGTGCTGGCTGGGACCGCCGTGCTGGCAGGCCATGTCTGGCCCGTGCAACTTGGCTTCCAAGGCGGTAAAGGTCTCGCCATTGGCACCGGAGTCATCCTCTGGCTGCTTCCGGTGCGCTCGGCGTCGGAGTGGACCCTGGTCGCGGTCGTCGTTGCCCTTGTGCTCTGGTGCCACCGTTCTGACATTCGCAGCCGCTTCTTCGCCAATCCACCATCATGAACTCGCGTCTCATATTCAAAGTCGCGGCCACACCGGATGAGTTCGAAGCCATCCACGCGTTGAACTACCGCACGTTCGCCGAGGAAATTCCCCAGCACGCACCCAACGCCGAGCGCCGCCTGGTGGACAAGTTTCACGCCGAAAACATCTACCTCATCGCGCTCGATGGGCAGCAACTCGCCGGCATGATCGTGCTGCGCGACCGCCGCCCCTTCTCGCTCGACGCCAAGCTGCCCAACCTCGACGCGCATATGCCTCCCGGAAGGCGTTGGGTGGAAGTCCGCTTGCTGGCCGTGGAGAAGGCGTGGCGCGGCTCGGACGTGTTCGCCGGGCTGATGCGGCTGCTCGAACGCGAAGTCGCGGCGCGCGGCCTCGACGCGGCCGTGGTCTCGGCCACGACGCGCCAGCGCAAGCTCTACGAGCACCTCGGCTTCGAGCCGTTCGGTCCGCTCGTGGGCCGCGAGGGCGCATGGTATCAGCCGATGCAGGTGACGCTGGCGCGGTTCCGGCAGCGTATCGCACCGCATCTCGTGCGTCCGCCGGTGAATCTGCTGCCCGGCCCCGTCGCGTTGTCTGCCGCTGTGCGCCGCGCGCTACGAGCCGAGCCTGCGTCGCACCGCACGGAGAGTTTTCGCAAACAAGTCCGTGAATGCCGTGCCGCGTTGCGCGCGTTGACCGGCGCGCCGCACGCCGCGCTGCTGCCCGGCAGCGGCACGATGGCGAACGAAGTCGTCTGCGCGCAAATCTCCTTGCTCGACGCGCCCGGTGTCGTCGTCAGCCACGGGGAATTTGGCGAACGCCTTGCCGACCACGCGCGGCGCGCGCGCCTGCCGCACCAGCACTGGCGCCAGAAGTGGGGCGAACCGCTCGACCTCGCTGGGCTCGGCGCATGGCTCGATGCACATCCCGAGACGAAGTGGCTTTGGGCCGTGCACTGTGAGACGACCTCCGGCTCGTTCACGCAGATTGAAGCATTGCTGGCTGTGTGCGAACCGCGAGGCGTGCAGCTGTGCCTCGATTGCGTCAGCTCGCTCGGTGTCGCGCCAGTGGACCTGCGGCACGTGCATCTCGCAGCGAGCACCAGCGGCAAGGGGTTGGCCGCAGTCGCGGGCGTCGGCATCGTGTTTCATCGCGAGCTGGTCGCGTCTGCGCCCGACCGCGTGCCGCGCGCGCTCGACCTCGGCTTGTATGCGAGCGACGAGGGCGTGCCGTTCACTCTCGGCTCAAACGTCCTCGGCGCGTTGCACACGGCGCTGCACCAGACGGACTGGCCTGCCAAGTATCAGCGCGTTCACGAGCTCGGCACACGCCTGAGCCACGATCTCCGCGCGCGCGGTCTCACGCTAGCAGACCCTGCCGCGACCGCCGTGATCACCGTAGTTCTTCCGCCGCAGCTCGAAGTCACCGCCGTCGCAGATGCGCTGGAACGCCTCGGCTGGATTGGGGCCTCGCGCAGCCGGCACCTGCAGGAGCGCGGTTGGCTCCAACTTTGTTTGCTGGGCGAAATCAAGTCCACGGACCTTGACGGTTTGGTCGAGGCCCTCGCGTCTGTTGTCCCTCTCACTCCATGAACACCTGGCAACAATTCCTCCGCAGTTCCCGTGCCGCCTGGCTCAAGCACGGCAGCCTGCTCGGGTTGAGCGCGCTCTACGTGTGGCTGCTGCTCGCGCTGCCGTTCTGGCTCGCGCTGCTGCCCGGCGTGCTGGTCGGACACCGGATCGGCGTCCTGCTGCCCGAATACCTGCATGGCACGGCTTTCCGCCGCTATCGCCACAACCTCCAAGTCTTCACGCTGTGGGACGGTATGTTGCTGCTCTTCGGCGGATTCAAAATCTTCCACGCATCGCACCTCGCGCATCACCGGCACCTGAACACGCCGGAGGAGGAGTTGATTCCGCGCAACGCGCCGGGCGGGGCTGTCGGCGGGTTCTGGCGCGAGTTGGAGATGGTGAAGCACTTCGTTTATCTGGCCGACGCCTTGCGCGGTCGCCTGCCGTTCGTGCGTCCAGGCCGGATGCTGGCGGGCTTCGCAATCTCGGTGGGCTGCATAGCCCTGTGGTGCGCACTGGGCCGTGCGGATGTCGTGGGCAAGATGCTGGCGATAAATCTCGTGACGCTCCTCGTCCCCGTTTCGTTGCGCGCCGCCGTCGAGCACTACAGCCACTCAGACGACCCGTCCTCGACGAACGAATATCGCGTGACGCTCCCGCTCTTCAACCTGAACCGCCACGTCCACCACCACGAAGCGCCGCGCTGCCCGTGGTATCGGCTGGAGTGGCGCACGCCCCGGCCGCTGCCGACGTCCAGCTACGTCACGCACTGCTGGCGGCTGCATGTGCGCAAGGAGTTGGTCCGGATGGGAGCGCCGGCTGTGCGGGGGGCAGGGCAGGGGAGAAGTGATTAGTGGTTAGTAATTAGTCCGAGGCTCGCGCGCGAAGCCGCCACGCGGTCACCAACCACTAATTACTAATCACTCTCCCCCCTCACTTCGTGTCCGTCTGGATCTCAATCCACAGGTCGCCGATTTGCAGCTTGTTGCCGGCGGCGAGCGTGTGCGTTGAGTTTGAGAGCTTGTTCTCCATCTGCACGCGGCCCTCGCGGAAGGTCACGATGGCTGTGATGGGCGGGAAACCCTTGTGCTTGGGCAGATACAGGTGCGCCTCCGGTGAGCTGCCAAGGATGACGGGTTCCGCACCGAGGTTGATGACGGTGCGCTCGTTCTCGTGCCAGTGAACGATGAGCGCCGCCTCGCGCGCGAGCCGTTCCACCAGCGCCACGACGAGGCCGATGGTCAGGCCGAGAATTGCCGCGCCAACGAGCCGGCCGGAGACTTCACCGGACTTGGCCAGGGCGAGGAGGAAAGCCGCCGCGCCCAAGCCGCCGCCGATCAAACCCGCGAAGCCCGCGCGGAACTTGGGCAAGTTCGGGATGAAGAACGCGAGGCCGAAACCCAGCAGCGCGCCCAGCAGCGACCAGCCCGCGACCTGCCCGGTCTTGAAGATCATGGGCAGCACGCGCTCGGCCTCGGTCTCGCTGAGTTGAGCGGCGAGGCTGTTCGCCCCGAGCGCGAAGAGGTGCTGGCTCACCGCGCCGGAGATGAGGCCGGCCACCACGCCGCCGCCCAGCACCAGCGTGGCTTCCTTCCCGTTGAACAGCGCGCGCCGGAGGAGGAAGTTTTGCGCCGCCACGAGCAGCGCGGCCATGCCCACGGCCAGCAGCGCAGTCCACAGGCCGATGACGAGCGTGGTCTTGAGCGCGGGCGGCTGGCGTTGGTTGAGCTTCGCGAGGTCGGCGGGCGGTGGGGCTTTCTTCACCTCGAAGGTATGCACCATGTTTGTTTGGCCGTGGCGGATAGTGCCGCGAAATTCCCGCGCCATACCGCCCTGCTTAATGGCGATGGTGTAGGGCGTCTCGTTCACCGGCGCGTTTGTGGCGTAGTGATTCACGAAGACCTGGTAGGTGCCCTCGGGCGCGCCGTTGGTGGGCCAGTAGATGTTCTCGACGGGTTGCGCGGACTTCGGTCCGTTGGAAACGTTCATGTCCACGTCCAACTCGCCGCGCGAGGCGGATTTCTTGTGTCCGTGGAAGATGCGCTCGCCCGTCGGGTCCACGCAATGCAGGTCGAGGTCGTTGAAGTTGTCCCACATCAGCGAAATCTGCACGTCGCCGGTCTTGGCCTCCTCGCGTTGCAGGCGCTTCTGCAGCTCGTTGCTAAAGACCAGCACGGGCGCGGCGGGTTGGCCCTCCGCCGTGTCGCCTTCCTTGGTCGTGGGCGGCTTGATGACTTTCAGCAACGGCTCGCCCGCCGCCCAGCCCAGCACGCAGCCGAGCGCGCCGAGCAGGCCAAAGAGAATCGGCTTTGGAATCAGATGAACGATTTTCCGCATGGGCCGCGCGGAGTGAAGCATGAAGGCACGAGATTGGATAGTCCTCCCGCGTTGACCGGCAGCCGCAGTCCGCTCACTGTTCTCTCACTATGCGTCTCTGCCGTTTCACCCAAGGCCGCGATCCGCGCGCGGGTTTCTACTTTGATTCCACCCTCGTCCCGCTGGACGCCGCTGCGCGCCTCCATCGCGAGCACACGCACAAGGACGTGGCATTGCCCGCTGGCGACGACCTGCTCGCGCTGCTGCCGGGTGGCAGCCACTCCGCCGCCGCGCGCGAGCTTGGCGGCTGGCTTCTGGCCAATCGTGGAGTCGCGGACGGCGCGGCGCTGGCCTTGGACAAGGTGCAACTTCTCACGCCCATCCCGCGTGCGCCGAAAATCATCCTGCTCGCCGGCAATTACAACGAGCACATCAAGGAGGGCGGCGGTCAGGCCACCGAGCGCGCGAAGACCTTTCCCTACCTCTTCCAAAAGCCGCCGACCACGACGCTCAACCATCCCGGCGCGCCCATCGTCATCCCGAAGGTGTCGCCCAACCACGTGGACTGGGAATGCGAACTGGGCGTGGTGATGGCCAAGCGTTGCAAGGCCGTGAAGGAGGCCGACGCGCTCGGTTACGTGGCCGGCTACACCGTGGTGAACGACATCTCCGACCGGAAGTTCCGCCCGAACCCGGGCCGCGAGAAGCGCGAGAAGGATTCGTTCTTCGACTGGCAGCACGGCAAGTGGCACGACACGTTTTGCCCCGTCGGCCCGTGCGTGACCTCGGCCCACGCGTTACCGGACCCGCAGAAGCTCGGCCTCACGCTCAAGGTCAACGGCAAGACCTGGCAGAACTCCAGCACCGCGCAGATGATTTTCCCCGTCGCGGCCATCATCGAGTTCGTCTCCGCCATCGTGACGCTGGAGCATGGCGACATCATCTCCACCGGCACGCCCTCGGGCGTGGGCAACACCACCGGCACCTACCTCAAGCCCGGCGACAAGATGGAGGCCGCTATCGAAGGCATCGGCGTGCTGCACAGCCACATGGTGTCGGAGTAAATCCCTCCGGCTCGACACCCTGCCTGCCGCCGCCTACCTTCGGCGCGCCGATGCCCCTTGCCGCCCACAAGCTGCTTCGCGAACTCATCGCGCTGCCCAGTGTGAACCCCGCGTTCCTGCCCGACCGCGATGACCTCACCGGCGAGCAACGCGTCGCGGACTTCCTCGCTTTCACCGCCGACCGCGCCGGGCTGGAACTGGAGTGGCAGGAAGTTTTCCCCGGCCGCTCGAACTTGCTCATCCGCCTCACGCCCGCCGGAGGAAGAGTTCGTCGCCGCATCCTCCTTGCTCCGCACATGGACACCGTGGGCGTGGACGGCGAAGCGCGCTTCAAGCCCGTGGTGAAGGCCGGCCGCCTGCACGGTCGCGGTGCGTGCGACACCAAGGGCAGCATCGCCACCTACCTCGCCGCGCTGCTCGAACTCGCCGCCAGCGGCCCGCGCCCGCGCGAGACGGAAATCATCCTCACCGCGCTGGTGGACGAGGAGAACAACCAGAGCGGGAGTCGGGCGCTCGTAGCGGGGACACTCCTGTCCCCCGGTTCTAGGAATTCCAAGCGCGGCACGGAGGACAAGAGTGTCCTCCCTACGCTCGCCATCGTCGGCGAGCCGACGCTCTGCAAAGTCATCACCGCGCACAAGGGCGACCTGTGGCTCCGCGTCACCACGCACGGCAAGTCCGCGCACGGCTCCAAGCCGCACCTCGGCAAGAACGCCGTCCACGCGATGGCTCGTGTGGTGGAGGAATTGGAAACGCGCTACGCCGCCACGTTGAAGCGCCGCACGCACCCGCTGCTCGGCCACGCCACGGTCAACGTCGGCTTCATCGCCGGCGGCAAGCAGCCGAACATAGTGCCCGACCGCTGCGAAATCCTCATTGACCGCCGCACGCTGCCGGGCGAGACGCGCGATGGCGTGTTCGCCGAGCTTCGCGCGCTACTGCGGCGGTTGGGTGTGCAATCCGACTTGGCGGACGGGATTGCCGCCGCCCTCACCGACACGAAGAACGCCCCGTGTCCCGCGCTGGAGACGGACCCGGAGTTGCCGCTCGTCCGCCAGCTCCTGCGTTGCGCGGGGCAGCGTCGGCCGCAAGGCGTGGATTACTTCTCCGACGCGGCGGTGCTGGCCAGCGGCGGCATCCCCAGCGTGCTCCTCGGCCCCGGCGACATCGCGCAGGCGCACACGGCGGACGAGTGGGTGGAACTGAAGCAGCTCGAACGGCTGACGCGCCTGCTGGTCAAATTCCTGCGTGACCAGCCGTGAGAAGTTTCTTCAGCCACCGATGAAACGCGCCGGGAACACAGCGGCCGTGCCGGCGGTTTGCATCCGCCGTCCGTGGCAAGCAGCACTCCGAGGCGGCCCCGAGCTACCCACCCGCAACGCGGCGATTGCAAATCGCCGGCACGGCCGCGTCGCCTTCCGCGCATGAGTGTTCCCCTCGTCACCGTCATCATCCCGACGCGGCCGGGGGACGAAGCTCCGCTGGCGCTCGCGGCAGCGAAGGCGCTGGCTCATCCAGCCGATCGCCTCGAAATCATCATCGCGCGTGGCAAGCAACCCTCCGTGCAGCGCAACACCGCGCTCCGGGCAGCGAAGGGCGATCTGATTTACTTTCTCGACGATGACTCGCTCCCGCCGCCGGACAACCTCCGCCGCGCGCTCGCGCACTTCGCGGACGCGAAGGTCGTGATGGTCGGCGGGCCGAACGTGTGCCCGGCGGACGCACCGCCGCTGGAGCAAGCCTTCGCCACCGTGATGGGAAGCTGGCTGGCGTTCGGCCCGAGTCGGGCGCGCTACACGCCGGTCGGCAAGGCGCGGACGAGCGGAGAGAAGGAGTTGATTCTCTGCAACCTCATGGGCCGACGCGAGGCGTTGCTGGCAGCGGGCGGCTTTGACGAGGCGCTGTATCCGAACGAAGAGAACGCGCTGATGGACGAGCTCCAGAAGCGCGGCGGCACGCTGCTCTACGACCCGGAGTTCATCGTCCACCGCCGTCCGCGCCGCACGCTCGGGGCGTTCTGCAAGATGCTGATGAACTACGGACGCGGCCGGGCCGAGCAGTTCCGGCTGCACCCCACGCTCGGCTCCGCGCCGAACTTCGTGCCACCGCTCTTACTGCTCTACCTCGTGCTCACGCCGTTGCTGCCGACTTTGCTGCTGTGGCCGCTCGCGCTCTACGCCGTCGCGGTGATAGCGCAGACCATGCACTCAGTAGCAGCCGACGTGAGAAGGCTCCATTCAAACCCGGAATCAAGTCAGAGCCTCCTCACGTCGGCTGCTACGGGGGCGGATTGGTGGCGCGTCGCGCCGCTGATTGTGGTGGCGCATCTCTGCTACGGGATGGGCTTCTGGCGCGGCCTCTTCACCCGTCCGCAGCGCAAGCCGCCGGAGCAGGTGCCGGTGACGCTGGAAACCATTCTCCCCGCATGAGTGCTGACTCGGGCAAACACTTCTTCAAGCAGGCCGGCTGGCTCGTTGCGGCGAACCTGGGCTGCGGGTTGTTCATGTTCGCGGTTCACCCCATCGCGGCGACGATGGAGGCGGCGGAATACGGAGTTTTTCAGACGCTGCTGAAGCTGTTCATCCTGCTGGGCATCCCGGCGGCGGGTTTGCAGGCGGTGCTCGCATTGCAGACGGCGACGGCGAAGGAGCCGGTGGCGCAGGCCGATCTCGCAGCAACCGTGCGGTCGCTGCTGTGGTCGATGAGCGCGCTGTGGCTGGTGATGTTCCTCGCTGGCTGGGCGGCGAGCGATGTGATTTGCGAGACGTTGAAGATCGGTAATCCGAAGGCGCTGCTGGCAACGCTCGGGTTGGGGCTGACGACGCTTTGGCTGCCGATACTGCGGGGGGTGCTGCAAGGGCGGCAGGATTTCGCCGGGCTGGGCTGGACGCTGGTGATTGATGGCATCGGGCGATTCGGCATGGTGGTGGTGCTGGTGTTGCTGCTGGGCGGGCAGGCGGCGAGCGGTATGTCCGCGTCGCTGTTCAGCCAGTTCGTGGCTGTGGCGCTCGCGTGGTATGCGACGCGTGAGGTGCGGGCTGTGCCAGGCGGGACGTTCGTTTGGCGTCCTTGGCTGGCGCGAGTAGTGCCGCTGACGCTGGGATTGGGCGCGGTCATTTTCATTGGCGCGGCAGACACGCTGTTTGTGCAGAGCCAGTTTGACAGGGAACTGACCCGGCTTTACGGGGCGGGGGTGATTGTCGGGTTTGGCCTAAGCCAGTTCACGCTGCCGCTCGCGTCGGTCATGTTTCCGAAGATCGCGGGAGGCGCGGGCAACGGTCAGGACGCGGCGCTGCGGCACACGTTGCTGGGCACGTTGGCGCTGGGCGGCGCGGTGGCGGCGGTGTGTTCGATGAAGCCTACGTGGCCGCTGCGGATAGTATATTTCCGAAATCCTGATGAGCTTCTTCCGGCCGCGCCGCTGGTGCCGTGGTTCGTGTGGAGCATTCTGGGACTAGTGCTGGCAAACGTGCTTGTCCAAAACCTGCTGGCGCGCGAGCGCTTCGCCATCGTGCCGTGGCTGGTGATTATCGCGGCGGGCTTTGCGGGCGGGCTCTGGTGGGTGCAGCCGAAGCTGACCGGGCTGGAGCCAATGGTCGCGTTCGGCCTCGTCGTGAAGGTGCTGGCGGTGGCGTGCGTGGCGCTGCTGGGGACGGCCATCTTTTTTACCTGGGGCAGGGATGGGGGGCCAAAGTCCAAAGTCCAAGAGTCCAAAGCCTGAACCTCGGAAGCTGCGGCGCGCTACTTGGCCTTCGCCGTTTCGGCGATCTTCTGCTCCAGCTCGGTCCACTTCGACCGCGCATCTGCGAGGGGTCCGCCCTTCTTCATGCCGGGCCGCAGATGGCCGCACTCGGTGAGCCAGGCGTCCTTCATCACCGACTGCCGCTGCGCGATGAGCTTGAGCAGCTCCGCGCCGTGCGGGTGAATGGAGGCAATGAATCCCGCGCCGTCCTTGGCCTCGGCGAGCTTGTCCTCGGGCGCATCGAACTGCCGGAGAGCCTCGCGCGCGATGAGCCAGTGGCCGGTCGCGTTGGCGTGGACGCCGTCGCCCGCGAGCTTGAAGGCCGGGTCACGCGCACGTTCAGTGCCCAGGAATTTCGCCATCGGGAAATGTGTGTCCACGACGATCCAGCCCTGCGCGCGCTGGCTGACGAGCCATTCGGAGTAGCGGCCGAGCACGGTGTTGTAGCCCTCGAAGGGCTGCTTGTATTCGGTGAGGCCGGCGGGGAGCGTGCGCGCCTTGATGGGCACGGGGTCGAAAACGGGCGGGGTGAGGTGGATGACTTTCGCGCCGGCTGCGGCGGCCTTCTTGCGGAGAAGTTCGATGCCCTCGCGATACTTCGCGAAGCGCTCGTCGCTGAGCGGGTAATACATTCCGCAGTTCATCCCGTAGCACGCGACGATGAGGTCGGGCTTGGCTTTCGCGAGCACGCGGTCGAGGCGCTCGTGGACAGTGGGCCGGGGGAATTGGCCGCCCGCGTGGCCCGGCTCGCTGAGGCCGCTGACGGTCTCGCTGGGAAGGCCGATGTTGATGAACTGCACGGCGCGGTCGGGATTTCCGACGCGGAAGGCGGCTTCGAGAATGTCCACGTAGCCACCGGCGTAGGTGATGCTGTCGCCGAGGAAGACGATGCGCTTGACGCCGTCGAGCAGCGACTTGTCAGCGGCAAAGGCAGTTGAGGCGGCGGCGAGAAATAGAGCGGTGAGAAATGGCAGTGGCTTCATGGTGAATCAGTGCGGCCAGCCTAAGCCGCCGTCACGGCTCGCGGCAAGTGCTCGTGACGAACAGCGCCGACTTTCGCGACCTACTTGCTTTTCGGCAGCGTCGGTGCCCGAAGTGCGCGGTAGAGCCAGTCTCCGACCCAGCGGAGCGGTTGCAGGCGCGTGTAGAGCGGGGAGTAAACCAGCCGCAGCCTCACGGTGGAGAAGAACATGATGGCCGATGAGCGGAAGAGGGAGTTGGTGACCTTGCTGCCGAGCTTGTCGGTCCATTCGGTCGGGAGTTCGAGCACCTTGAACCCTGCGTGCTTGAGCGAGTAGAGCAGGTTCACGTCGAAGGCGAGGTCGGCGATGCGGAGTTGGGCATGGACGGCCTCGATGGCGGTGCGATGGGCGACCTTCGCAGGGCATTGCGTGTCCGCGATGTCCATCCAGAAGAGGCTTTCCACAATCGCGTGGAAGCAGCGGCTGGTGAAACGGCGGAACCACGGCTGGGCTTGGTGCAGCACCGCGCCCTCAAGCCAGCGCGAGCCGATGACGCAGTCGGCGTAAGCGGTGTGGCCGATGAGTTGGTGGAAGGCGGAGGGCGGCGTCGCGCCGTCGGCGTCCACGTAGCCGATGAGGTCCACCTTGGGCGCGTGACGGAGGCCCTCGATGAGCGCGCCGCCCTTGCCGATGGGCGCGGGGAAGTTCTCGACCTGCACTTCGGGGAAATCCTTTGCGACGCGCTGCACGACGGCGAAGGTGTTGTCGCGGCAGCCGTTGAGGACGACGAGGATTTCAAAGCGCCCGGAATAGTTCGCGCGAAAATACGCGCCATACTCGCGGAGGGTCGGCTCGATGCGTTCCTCCTCGTTGTAGGCGGGAATCAACAGCAGGACGCTGGGCATCGGGCTGGTCACGGGGGTTGGGATAGCAGAGGGCGCGCGCGGCGCGAAGCGGAAAAGCGCAACCGGCGGCTGCTTGCGCAGCCGCCGGTGTCGTTTTCGAAGAGCGAGAAGCAGGCGGGAACGCCTGGCTCGCGTCAGGGGGATATTTGTGGACTGTTCGTCGCCGCGAGGAGGGCGGCGACTGATGGGCATGCCGCGCATCGCCGGGCGATTGGTAGCATGTTGAACACGACACCCCTCTCAGCAGCGCGAATGCCGGAGTCAGGCCTGCGCGCAAAATCGGCGAGAATCTACGGGATAGTCCCGAGCTGATCCGCGCACTCGGAGAGGATTTCGCGCACGGAGACTGGGTTTTGCTCCCATCCCTGCGAATCCATCTGGTCAACCGCACCGCGCTCGCAATCTTGCAAGTCGCTTCGGCAAGGCCTAACAAACGCGTGTGCCGGAACCGAAGCGAGCTCCCATCCCAAGCGAGTCGCAGAATGAATCTGCGGCGTCGGAGCAAGCGGCGGGCGCGGGCGAATACTGGCGCTGGTGTCCGCGCTGCGGGCATGAGCTGGAAAATCAGAAGTGCAAGTTCCGTTGCCCGCGCTGCCATTACTTCATGAGCTGCTCGGACTTTGATTGAGCGAGGAGCCCCGGTTTTCAAACCGGCTTTGCGTATCCGATGCACCAGCGAGGAGGTGCGGATTCGAATCGTGGTCGCTCAGAGGAAGTTGCTCGCTCGCGTCCAGTCGGCACGCTTGTTCGGAAACTCACGTGCCTGTAATTCGAGCGCGCAAAGCTGGCTTGGAAGCCGGCGCTCCGGCCGCGAAAGGGTTCAACACGGAGTGCTTTCCGGCGCGAACGCTGTCTGCGATGGCGCGCGTGATGAAGTCCTTGGCAAGTTGCACAGCACTCGGCAGGTCGTGGCCGAGGGCGCAGTAGGCGGCGATGGCGGCGGAGTAGGTGCAGCCGGTGCCGTGCGTGGAGACCCCGCGCACGAATGGGACGGAGAGAATTAGCTCGGTCTTGCCGTCGTATAAAATGTCCACCGCCTCGCGCAGGCCGCGCAAGTGACCGCCCTTGACCAGCGCGGCGCAGTGGAAGCGCTCGTGAATCGCGAGCGCGGCGGCCCGCAGGTCGTCCATCGACTTCAGCTTTGTGCCAACGAGGATTTCCGCTTCGTCCAAGTTCGGTGTGACGAGCGTGGCGAGGGGCAGCAGTTCCTCCTGCATCGCGCGGAGGGCGACGGGTTTCAGCAAGCGCGCCCCGCTGGTGGCGACCATCACGGGATCAAGGATGAGCGGCGGCTTTGGTCCGCGAAGCCTGCCGAAGAAGCTCGCGACTTCGCGGATGATGGCGGCATCGAAGAGCATTCCTGTCTTCACGGCGCTGGGGTGCAACTCGGCGAAGACGGCCTCGAGTTGCGCACGGATGATGGCGGGCTTGGCGGCTTGGATGGCGGAGACGCCCTTGGGATTCTGCGCCGTCAGGCAGGTGATGGCGCTGGTGCCGTGGACGCCGAGCGCGGCGAAGGTCTTGAGGTCCGCCTGTATGCCCGCGCCGCCGCCGCTGTCAGAGCCGGCGATGGTGAGGGTGATGGGGAGTCTGACTGGAAGTGGGGGCACGTGTTCCGTGTTCCGTGTTCCGTGCCTTGGTTCGAGCGCGTCCTGCCGGAATCACGCAACACGCAGCACGGAACACGCTACTTATATTTCGCTTCGAGAATCTCCACGCCAGCCTCCTGCTTGACCTTCTCCAGATACGCAGGCAACTGCTTGTCCGCCTCCTCCTGCTGGAGGTTCTCCTTGATGCGGTCCTTGACCTTCTCGAACTCAACCTTCTTCGCCGGGATCCGCTCCAGCACCTTGATGATGTGGTGGCCGAACTTGGTTGTGACCACATCGCTGATCTGGCCGGCGCGCATTGCGAACGCGGCGGTCTCGAACTCCATCGCCATCTGGCCGCGTGGGAAGGTGTATTCGCCGCCGCGCTCCTTCGATCCAGGGTCCTGGGAAAACTCCTTCGCCAGCTTGCCGAAGTCCTCGCCGGCACGGGCGCGCTTGAGCAATGCATTCGCAAGGTCTAGCTGCGCCTTCTGCTGCTCGGGCGTCAGCTCGGCGTTGGTGGCGAGGTTGCGCGTCGCTAGCAGGATGTGCGCGGCGCGGACTGTCTCCGGCTGCTCGAAGCGCTTGGGGTTCTCGTCGTAGAACTTCTGCTGCTGCTGCGGGGTGACGGGGACTTTCTCCCGCACTTCGCGGTTCACTACTTCCTCCACGATGGCGCGCTCCGTGAATTGCGTGGTGAACGACTCGGGTGTCATGCCCATCGCCTGCACCTGGCGCTTGAACGCGTCCTCGGAGCCCGCCTGCTTGACGAAGTCGGCGAGCATCTTGTCGGCGGAGGCCTTGCCCTTGGCCTTGTCCTCGGGCGCGGCCTTGCGCTTGAGCACTTCCACGACGATGAGCCGGTCGAGCAGCTTTTTCTCCGTCTCCAGCCGCTTGTCCTCCGGCGGCGGCGGCTGGTTGCGCGAGGCGGCGGCGGTGCGAAAGTTCAGGAACGCCTCGTCGAGCTGCTTGCTGTTGACCTCAAAACCCTTGCCCCGCGCCAGAACGGTCGGTGGGAACAAATCGTCGGCCTTCACCGTGGCCTTGGGCAACGGCGGCGCGACCGGGGACTTGGGAGCCTTCGGGTCGGCGGCGAGGGCGGGGAACGCGAGAACCGTGGCGAGCAGAGCTGGGAGTGTCTTCATGTATGGGCAATTTCCAATGGCGCAATGCTCAATGAATGACCAATGACGCAATGTCCAACGAGCGCCGCCGGCCGTGGGCGGGGCATTCGACATTGGGCATTCTTTGGTCATTGGGAATCGGGCATTGGTCATTATCAGAGTTTCACCACGCGGACATTGCTGAAGACGGAATCGCGGCGCAGTTCTTCGAGCAACTCTGCCGGGGGCTCGCTGTCCACATGGAAGACCGAGAGCGCGTGGCCGCCGGCGTGGTCGCGGCTCAGGCTCAGGTTCGCGATGTTGACCTTGTGCTTGCTCAACAGCGTGCCGACGTAGCCGACGATGCCGGGCCGGTCCGAGTTGTTGAACATCAGGAACGTGCCGTGAATGGGGATTTCCAGCGCGCTGCTGAAAACCCGGACGATGCGCGGGTTGTTCGGCGAGCCGAAGAACGTGCCACCCGCCGAGCCGACCTTCTCCTCGCCCTTGAAGAGCTGCACGTGTAGCCACTCGTTGAACGTGACCGGCTCGTTCGAGCGCTTCTCCTCGACGGCGATGCCCAGCGTGCCAGCGATGCCGCGCACGTTGATGTGGTTCAAGTCCTTCACCGCCGCCCGCGCGAGGAAGCCCATCAGCACCGAGCGCGTGATCGGATCAATGTTCGGCAGCTCCTGCGCCTTGCCGCCGTAGGTGATGTGCGCGCGGTCCACCTGCTGCGGCACGACCTGCGCGAGCAGCTTGCCCAGCGCCTCGCCGAGCGCCATGTAGGGCTTCACCTGCTCGAAGGTCCGCGCGTCGAGGAACGGCAGGTTCACCGCGTTGCGCACCTCGCCGGTGAGCAGGTAGGAGGTGATGACTTCAGCGACCTCGATGCCGCACTTCTCCTGCGCCTCTTCGGAACTCGCGCCCAAGTGCGGCGTGAGAATGAGCGACGGATGTTTGCGGAACGGATGATCCGCCGCCATCGGCTCGACGCAGAACACGTCGAGCGCAGCGGCGGCGACCTTCTTCGAGTCGAGCGCGGCGAGCAGGTCGTTCTCGGCGATGATCTCGCCGCGCGCGCAGTTCACGATGCGCACGCCGGGCTTCATCTTCGAGAAGGCGGCTGTGTTCATCATCCCGCGCGTCTGCTCCGTGACCGGTAGGTGGACCGTGATGAAGTCCGCGTGCTCGTAGATCGCGTCCACGTCCGTGGCCAGTTCGAAGCCGAGCGCCTTGGCGCGGCCCTCTGTGAGGAACGGATCGTAAGCCAGCACCTTCATCCCGAAGGCCAGCGCGCGCTTGCCCACCTCGGTGCCGATGCGGCCCGCGCCGAGCACGCCGAGCGTCTTGCCGTGCAGCTCGACGCCCATGAAGAGCTTGCGGTCCCACTTGCCGGCGACCATCGAGCCGTGCGCCTGCGGGACTTTGCGGGCGAGATTCAGAATCATCGCGAAGCTCAATTCCGCCGTGGTGAGCGTGTTGCCGGCGGGGGTGTTCATCACCACCACGCCGCGCTGCGTGGCGGCTTCCACGTCCACGTTGTCCACGCCCACGCCGGCGCGGCCCACGACGCGCAGCTTGGTGGCGGCTTCGAGGACTTTCTTCGACACCTTTGTCTCCGAACGCACGACCATCGCCTCCACATCAGCAACGATGGGCAGCAGCTCGGCCTCGGACAGGCGCTTGTCCAGCACCGCGACCTGGAACTCAGGCCGCTGCCGGAACAGCTCGATGCCCTTTGGCGAAATCGGGTCGCAAATCAGAACCTTCATAATCAGGGCGCGGAGCTTAGGAGAGGGTGCGGGGCGGGTCAAATGTTCATGGGGTTGTTTTCACTCCTGCTCTTGATCCTAATCCTGATCCCAGTATCCACGCCGAAGCCGAGGAGCAGGAACTGGAGTTGCGGGGAAACTTCGTGCCTCAGCGAAACCCTTCCGCCATGCTCGCGCGTATGAGCGTGCCGCGCCAGATTCGCAACATCGCGCTGGCTGGCTTCATGGGCGTGGGCAAATCGTCCGTGGGCCGGCTGGTCGCCGCCGAGTTGAAGTTCGAGTTTGTGGACACGGACGAGGTCATCGAGAGCCGGACCGGCGTGAAGATCCCCGAGATTTTCGCGCAGCACGGCGAGGCGGTGTTCCGCAAGTTCGAGAGCGACCTCGTGGCGGAGATGGCGGGCTGGAGCGGCAAGGTCATCTCCAGCGGCGGCGGACTGGTCGTGGATCCGGCGAACCTCGCCAGCCTGAAGGCGCATTCGTTCGTCGTCTGCCTTTGGGCCACGCCCGAGACGATTTACCAGCGCACGAAACACCAGGCGCACCGGCCATTGCTCCAGGCTCCCGACCCGCTGGCGAAGATCCGCGCCCTGCTCGCCGCGCGCGAGGCCGCTTACAAGCAGGCCGATGTGCTGGTGAGCACAGAGCGGCGCTCCATCAAGGAGATCGCCGCCCATGTGCTGCACAATTTCCGCTCGGCACAGCACGACCCGCCGAGGCTGTGAAGGAGTCCATCCGCCAGCGCGCCCGGGAGCTGGGCTTCGATGACTGCCGGTTCACCACCGCCGCGCCGCCGGGGAGCGCCGCGCATTTCCAAAGCTGGCTGGAGTCCGGCCAGCACGGCGAAATGGGCTACCTCGCCCGCAACGCGCACAAGCGGGTGGAACCGGCCCAGGTGCTCCCGGGGGCGCGGAGTGTCATCTGCCTCGCGGTGAGTTACGCGGCGAAGGCAGACGGGGAAGTAATCAGTAATCAGTGTTCAGTTCCCAGTGGGGAGGCGCTCCGTCCCTCACTGAATACTGAACACTGGCCACTGAACACTGGCACTGTCGCCCGATACGCCCGCTCGACGGACTACCACGATGTGCTGGCGGAGCCGCTCAAGCAGCTCACCGAGTTCGTGAATCAGCTTGGTGGTTCGGACACGCGCTCGCTGTGGTATGTGGACACCGGACCGCTCCTCGAACGCGACCTCGCGCAGCGCGCCGGCCTTGGCTTCGTCGGCAAGCACACGAGCCTCATCAGCCGCCGCCTCGGCAACTGGTTCTTCCTCGCCGAAATCCTCACGACGCTGGAGGTGGAGCCGGACGCTTCGGAGAAAAACCGTTGCGGCTCCTGCACGCGCTGCATCACAGCCTGTCCGACTCAGGCCATCACCGCGCCCTTCCAGCTCGATGCGCGCCGATGCATCTCCTACCTGACTATCGAGCTGAAAGGCTCCATCCCGGTCGAGCTGCGACCCGCCGTCGGCAGCCGCATCTACGGCTGCGACGACTGCCT
>SXTU01000165.1 GCA_005791875.1 Verrucomicrobiales bacterium | reverse complement strand
GTCGTGCGCGGGCCGGATGGCAACATCTGGTTTTGCGAATACACCGGCCAGCGCGTGCGCAAGGTCACGGCGGACGGGAAGATTCACACCGTCGCGGGCAACGGCCAGAAGGGCCACACCGGCGACGGCGGCCCCGCGCTCCAAGCCACGTTCAACCTCCCGCACGAAATCCGTTTCGATAAGCAGGGCGACCTCTACATCGTGGACATGGCGAACCACGCCGTGCGCAAGGTGGACATGAAGTCCGGCGTCATCACGACGTTCGCGGGCACCGGCAAGCCCGGTTACTCCGGCGACGGTGGACCGGCGAAGGACGCGACCTTCAAGTCGCCGCACAGCATCCAGTTCGACCCCGCCGGCGACCTGTTCATCTGCGACATCGGCAATCACGTCATCCGCAAGGTCAACATGAAGACCGGCGTCATCAGCACCTTCGCAGGCACGGGCAAGGCCGGTCCCACGCCCGACGGCTTGCCTATCGCCGGCACGCCGCTCAACGGCCCGCGCTCGCTGGATTTCGACGCCGCCGGCAACCTCTGGCTCGCCACGCGCGAGGGCAACCAAGTGTTCAAGTTCGACCTCAAGGCCGGGAAGATTCAGCACATCGCGGGCACGGGGAAGAAGGGTTTTACCGGCCACGGCGGCCCGGCGAAGGAGGCCACGCTCTCCGGTCCCAAGGGCATCGCTGTCGCCCCCAATGGCAACACGTATCTCGCTGACACCGAGAGCCACAGCGTCCGCATGGTGGACGTGAAGCGCGGGACGCTCGAACTCATCGCCGGCACCGGCACCGAGGGCGACGGCCCGGACGGCGACCCGCTCAAGTGCAAGCTCGCGCGCCTGCACGGCCTCTGGGTGGACAAGGACGGCAGCGTCTTCATCGGCGACAGCCAGGCGCATCGGGTGAGGGTCATCAAGCCGTGAGAGGAATGCCCAATTTCCAATTCCCAAAGCCCAATGAATGACCAAGGCCCAATGACGAATGAGCGGTCGGGCGCGTGGGGCGGTCAGTGGACATTGGTCATTCTCCTTTCCGCGCTCTCGTCTTTTGCCGCGACCAACGAGCCTTCGCCCACCTTCGAGCAGCTCGCCTCCAATGTCGTCGCGCGCTCGAAGTGGGAGCGCACGCAGAACACGACGGCGCAGTTCACGTTCGGCAAGACGCGGGCGCTGGAGGAGTTCGACAGCAAGGGCAAGCTGGAGGACAGCAAGCGCTCGCGGCAGGAATGGTTTCCCATCAACGGCGTGCCCTTCGCGCGACTCGTGGAGAAAAACGGAAAGCCGCTGACGGACAAGGAGCGCAAGGCCGAGGAAGAACGCGAGGCCGCCGTGCGCGCGGGCAAAAAGCCGGCGCGCAGTCCCGAGGCCACAAAGCGCGACAAGGAGTGGCAGTTCACCGACGAGATGCTCGCGCGCTACACGTTCAAGGTGACGGGACAGGAGCTGTTGCGCGGCCGTCCGACGTGGGTGGTGGAGTTTTCTCCGCGTAGCAAAGACCTGCCGGTCAAGAACGTGGCCGACCGTGTGGCAAACAAGGTCGCCGGCAAGGTCTGGGTGGACGCGGAGGACTGGGAGCTGGCGCGTATGAAGTTCTGGCTGACCGAGGAGGTCACGCTCATCGGCGGCATCGTGGGCGTGCTGCGGAAGTTCGAGCTGCTGCTGGAGCGCGTGCGCGTGGAGCCAAACGCGTGGCTGCCGAAGGTCGTGGACTTCGACATGGCGGGACGCGAGCTGCTGACCAACAAGCGCATCCACTACCGCGAGGAGGCGAAGGACTTTAAGCGTGTCGGCCCTGCTCCCGCTGCGACCGTGAAGTAGGCCGGGCGGCTGTAGCGGCGCTGTGAGCGCCTCGGGAAACATGGACCACGCAAGGACGGCGGTCGCGGACCGCCGCCACATCGGCTACGGCACACGGAGGTGCTGCGTGAAGAGCTGGTAGGCCTTCTCTCGCATCGCCTCGGGGAAGTCGTGGTCGCAGTCGGGATGCTCGACGATCAAGTTGCCCGGCTTGCCGTGCAGCTTGTAAACCTGCGACGCGGCTGTGACCACGCGATCCACGCTGTCCCACTTGAAGTTCGAGTCCTTCAGCGGCGCGGCGATGAAGCACACGCGCGGCGCGAGCGCGCCGACCATCTCGTGGAAGTCGAACGGGATTTCCGCGAGCCGTCCGCTGTAGCCCGCGAGCTTGAGCATATAACGCGTCTGGCACCAGCCCTTCTCCGGCTCCCACACCTTCGGGTTGCCGCTCATGTAATCGAGATACGAATCAAGGCCGCAGCTCGTCACGATGACCTTCAGCCGCGCATCGAAGACGCCCGTGTAAACCGAGTTGTGCCCGCCGAGCGAGTGGCCAATTGTGCCGAAGCCCACCTTCGCGTTCACGAAGGGCAGCGATTCCAGCAGATCGAGGCCGCGCATGTTGTCCCACACGGCCTTGAGCGTGCCGCTCTCCCAGCCCAGCGCCTTGAGGTCGGGCTGGTAGTTCGCCAGCAGCGGATACGACGGCGCGAGCGTGACGAAGCCGCGCTCTGCCAGCTCGGACGCGTATTGGCGATTCGGCTTCCCGCCGATGCCCACGACGACGCCGTGGCCGGTTTTGTTGTCCGTGCCGTGCAGGCAAAGGATGCCGGGGACCTTCTTCTTTCCGCTCAACACGTCCTTCGGGATCAGCAAGTAAGCCGGCACGCGCCCGCCCGGCTCGCTCTGATACGTGACCAGCCGCCGCACGTAGCTGCCGCAATCCACTTCCTCCTCCACCTTCGTTTCCAATGCGCCGCGCTTGGCCGCACCAGGCAGAACGCCCATCACGCGCTCCATCCCGCGCACGATCTCCGCGCGACGATGCTCCCAATCCTTCGGCGACTTCACGCGCTGGATGTTCCCGGCCACGTCGCGATAGACGAGCAAGTTCGTGCGCTCCAATCGCGGCAGCCCGACGGGCGGGAGATTCTCAGCGGCGGATGCGAGCGAAAGGGTGGTGAAGAGGACGGCAATCGCGCGGGTCATGGCGCTTTCTCTGACGGAGGGTGCCACTCGGGCAATCAACCATTTCACGGCCCGGGCCGCGCCGCCGTGTAGAAGACCTGCGGGAGGTCGTTGCTCCTGACGCCCTGCACACGGCCGTCGCTGAAGAGGATGTTCACGCTGTCGTCGTGGCGGTTCGTGCTCCAGTAGGGCCGGAAGCCGATGGGCGAAATGCCGGAGGGGACGAAGCGGATGTTGTTGTCGCCGGAGAGGAGGGTGTTGTGGTTGTTGCGCCGCGCCCGGACGCTGGTGAAGAAGCTCACGTTGGTGCTGTGCACGGCGGAGAAGCTCAGGATGGGCCGCTTGCCGCGGTCGGTCGGGCAACTGAGGATCTTGGGGCTGCCCAGTGTGCTCGCGGCGAGCGTGAAGGGCCGCACATCGCGCGAGATCAGGCCGCCGGGCAGGATGGAGTTCGTGGCCAAGGGCGCACAGCCGCCTTGCGAGATGGGAACCTGCTGCGGGAAATTGCCGTCGTGCGACTCGGCGTAGCTGATGAGGCCGATGCCGACGCCGCGCAGGTTGCTGCTGCAAAAGGTCTGAAATCCCTTGGACTTGGCCTTCATGATGGCCGGCATCAGCAGCGCGACAAGGATGGCGATGATGAGGGTCGCCACCATGGTTTCCACCAGGGTGAAGGCGAGCAGGTGGCGCAGGACGGATTGACGGGGCGGCTTCAAACCTCGGCAAGAAAACGCCCGCGCCGGGATTCCGTCAAGATGGACGGTGTAAAGGGAAGGTAAAAGTGCGCCGCGCTCCGATGCGCGTCCCGCGTCAGGCGCGCGCGGAGATTTCCAGCATCCGCTCAATGGGGGCGCGGGCCTTGGCGATGATGTCGGCGGGCAGCTCCAGGTGGGGCGAGCGGTGCTTCATGCAGTCGCGCAGTTTCTCCAGCGTGTTAAGCTTCATGTAACGGCACTCGCTGCAACGGCAGTTGTCCGTCGGCATCTGCATGACGTTGAAGACTGGGGCACAGAGGAATTCCTTGCCGGGGCATTCCTTCTGCATCCGGTGGATGATGCCCGACTCGGTGACGATGACGAAGCGCTTGGCCGGGCTGTCCCTGCAGTAGGTGATCATGCGCTCGGTCGAGCAGACGGCGTCGGCGAGGTCGCGGACTTCGCGCAGGCTCTCGGGATGGACGACGATCTTCGCGTCGGGATACGCGGCGCGCGCGCGCAGGATGTTGTCGCGCTGAAACTCGACGTGCGCGTAACAGTTGCCGCGCCACAAGGTCATCGGGCGGCCCGTCTGCTCCATCGTCCACGCGCCGAGGTTTTCGTCGGGGACGAAGAGGAGGTCGCGGTCCTTGGGCGCGGCGTTGACGATCTTGACGGCGTTTCCGCTGGTCACGATCACGTCGCTGAGAGCCTTCACCGCTGCGGAGCAGTTGATGTAGGCAATGGTGTAGAAGTTGGGATTCGTCGCCTGAAGTTTCGCCAACTCGGGCGCGGGGCAGCTCTCTTCGAGCGAACAGCCGGCGTCCTTTTCCGGCAGCAGGACGAGCTTGCCGGGGTTCAGAATCTTCGCCGTCTCGGCCAGGAAGTGGACGCCGCAGAAGACAATCACGTCCGCGCTCGTGCCCGCCGCCTGCTGCGCGAGGCCGAGGGAATCGCCCACAAAGTCCGCTACGTCCTGAATCTCCGGCACCTGGTAGTTGTGTGCGAGGATGACGGCGTTGAGCTGGCGCTTGAGCGCGCGGATTTCGCCGACGAGCGCGTCCACCTGCGCGGGGGGGCGCGATGCGCGCACGCTGGGCTGCGTCAGGTCGACGCGGCGCGGCAGGACTTCGGCCAGATCAATCATGCGCGGACGCTACTGCGCGACGGAGGGAGCGTCAACGCGCGGGGGCAAACGATCAGAGGGGGACGAAGTTCCTGTGCCGATAGCGGTAATGCACCCACATGTAATCGGGGTTGGTGGCGCTCGCCCCGGGCGGGAAGAAGGATTGTATCCCGCGACCTGACTGGCGGGCTGCGTTTAAGATTTGTGCGTCGGTCCAGCGATGAACCTCAGCGTGACCATCGCCAAAGCCGAGGCTGCTGGCGTCACCATGATAAACAGAGAACGGATCCACCCATTGCAAGGCCGGCTGCACGTCAATGACCCAGGTGCCATTGTTGTATCCGCGCGGGTCGGACTCTTCGAGAAACACGAGGGCGTCGGACGGGTTCTGGACCTCCACTTGCCGCAAATATGGCGGCTGCGCTGCTCCCTGCCATCCGCCGCCGTTCATCCCGTTCTGCTTCGAGTAGCTGTCCCAGCCCCAGCCCGCTCCGGTCGGCAGGCCCGTGCGCTTGTCACCCGGGCAATGGTAGGTGTTCAGGCCGCCGGCATACTTGAACAGCAGGCCGGCTGCGATGCCCCGGTGGACGTTGTCTTGCGCCGCCAAGCCGGTGCCCGCCGCGAAGGGCAGCGGCACGGGCGCGTTCGCCGCATCAAGTGCCCCCGGCCAATACCCGCCGCCCGCCGCATTGGGCACCATCCGGTCGTCGTGATCACCGGCATAGACGAGGAAGGCGATGGCCAACTGCTTCTGGTTGTTCATGCACGCGGTGCCAGTGGCCTTCATTTTCCCCTTGGCCAGTGCAGGCAAGAGCATCCCCGCCAGGATCGCGATGATCGCGATTACCACCAGCAATTCGATCAGGGTGAAGCCCGCGGTGAGGGCATGGCGCGGAGATGGGGCGATTGCTTTCATAGACAGGCGCGGCGACTCGTGCAGTGCATGTGTGAATTGCGGAGGTCACAGTAGCAAACGCTTGGGTCGAGGCAATCACCCATTTTGTCAGCACCGACAGAAACCCGCTCGACAACCCCGTCGTGCTTTTCCACTCTCACCGCCATGTCTAAACCTGCCTTGGGACGCGGCCTCAGCGCGCTGTTGGGAGGCGGAGCCGCTGGTGCGAAATTCGCGCCAGCCGTCGCCCCGCCGAGTCCCGCTGTGGCTGCGGTGCCTTCTCCCGCGCCCGGCGAACATGTCCGCCCGGTTGCCATCGAGCGCGTGCATCCGTGCGCCTTTCAGCCGCGCAAGGATTTCGCCCAGGACGCCCTTCGCGAGCTGGCCGATTCGATCAAGTCCCAGGGAATCCTTTCGCCGCTCATCGTCCGCGCGCGCGGCGATGGCTTCGAACTCATCGCCGGCGAACGCCGCTGGCGCGCGGCGAAACTCCTCGGCCTGAAAACCGTCCCGGTCATTGTCCGCGAGGCCGACGATCGCACCGTGGTGGAACTCGCGCTCATCGAAAACCTCCAGCGTGAGAACCTCAACCCCATCGAGGAAGCGCTCGGCTACTCGCAGCTCATCGAGCAGTTCCAGCTCACACAGGAGACGGCTGCCGCTAAGGTCGGCAAGAGCCGCGCCGTCGTCGCCAACGCACTGCGCCTGCTCAAGCTCGCTCCGGAGCTGCAAGGCTACCTTCGTAACGGCCAGCTCTCCGTCGGCCACGCGAAGGTGGTCCTCGGCCTGACAGGCGCTGCCGAACAGAAGCTCGCCGCCGAACGCGTGCTCAAGGACGGCCTGAACGTCCGCCAGACCGAAGACCTCGTCGCCCGCCTCCAACAATCCAGCACGCAGGCACCGACCAAATCCGCGACTGGCAGCAAGCCCGCCGCCGCGCGTGACGTCCATGTCGCGAGCTTGGAAACCAAGTTGCAGGAACGCTTCGCCACCAAGGTCGCGCTCCGCTATTGCAAGGGCAAAGGTGCGGTGGAAATCCGCTTCTTCAACGACGACGACCTCGACCGCATCCTCCAGATTGCCGGGGTGAAGGTTGATTAAGTGCCATGTGACAAGTGACCCGTGACAAGTCGTTAGTCAGGACGCCAAGGCGGATGCGAACCCAACGAGCGCATGGAAACCAAAGCCAGTTTGAACGACAGCCTTGAGGACTACCGCGTCTATCAGGCGGCGCGGAAGTTGTTCGACGCCATTTGGGACGACTTCGATATCCTCAACCGTGATGTTCGAGGACACGAGCTGGTTCGCCAGCAGGTGCGTAGCCTTGACTCGATCTGTGCGAACATCGAGGAGGGTTACGCACGCGGCTTTGGCAAGGAATGGCCGCACTACCTCCGCATCGCCCGTGGCTCCGCCCGCGAAAGCCGGGGCCGCTTCGAGCGCTGCGCGCGTCTCTTGCCCGCGGACGTTCTTGAACAGCGCACTTCCTCACTCAACCAAATCATCGGCGGTCTGACCAAAACCATCGTAACCGCCGAACGCAAATTAGCAGCCAAGCGCTGACGGACAAACGCCTGTCACCTGCCATCTGCCATCTGCCACCTGCCACCCGCCACATGAAACTCCCCATCCGCAAATATGGCGACCCGGTGCTCCGCAAGAAGGGCGCGCACGTCACCGAGGTCACGCCTGAAATCCGCCAACTCATCGCCGACATGTTCGAGACGATGGAGGCGCACCACGGCGTCGGTCTGGCCGCGCAGCAGGTCGGCCACGCGCTCCAGCTCACGGTGATAGACATCCGGCCCATCGAGGACCGTCCCTCCACGCTGCACCTCGACGGCAAGCCCACCGACCCGAACGCCTTCATGCCGCTCGTGCTGCTCAATCCAGTGGTGAGGCCCATCGGCGCACCCGAGGACGGCTCGGAAGGCTGCCTGAGCTTTCCGAAGCTCTACGGCCACATTGAGCGCCCCGAGTCCGTGGACGTGACGGCAGCGAACGAGAAGGGAGAACCGCTTTCCTTCCGCTGCGGCGGCCTGCTCGCGCGCTGCATCCAGCACGAGGCCGATCACCTGCACGGAATTCTCTTCATTGACCGCATGAACCGGGAGACGAAGGAAGAGCTGAAGCCGGACCTAGACGACTTGCAGGCGGCGACGAAGGCGGCGCTGAAGAAGGCGAAGAAGTAGGACCCGACATCTGTTGGAGAATCCTCGCCTTGCGCCCTGAGGTGGCCACGCGAATCGCAGCGCGTCGGCACCCTTGCCACTCGCCGCGTCGCCTCCGTAAGCTCGCGCTGCGTGCAACCCCAGAACCGCAAGTTCTACCTGCTGGTCGCCGTCTTCCTCCTGTGCGCGGTGCTCATGGGCGTCTTCTCGGCGGGAAGGAGCAAGTCCTCCGTCGAGAAGTGGAAGGAGGAGATGCGGGCGAAGGGAGAGAAGTTTACCATCGCCGAGTTGATTCCAAAACGCACCGGGCCAGTCACCAACCGCACGGACGATCTAGTGCGGCTGGGCCGGTTGCTCGCGGCGCAAAGCGCTTCGCTCAGCACCATCGAGCACTTCCGCTACCTCGGGAACGGCGTGGGGGAGGCGAGCTGGATGCAACCCGGCTTGTGGGGAAAGCGGATTTATCCGCCACCCACACCTGCATTGCCCGCGCCAAGGCCCCACACCATTCCCGGCGGCGTGCCTGCCGGTGGCCTGATCCTCTACGATTAGGAGGAGCTCGCCGCTGAAATCGCCGCGACCGGTCCAGTGCTCGCAGACGTCCACGCCCTCCTTCGCGTGCCCGACCGTGACCTCGGCTGGAGCTACGAACACTCGACCGCCATGCCCAAGTGCTTCGTGGAGAAACGGGCGATCGCGCAATGGCTCGCAGCTGCAAACACTCATCCCTGCACGCCCAGCAGCCGGACGGGGCCGTCACAAACCTCACCGCCCTGTTCCACCTCACGGCATGGCACGACGAGGAGTTCACCGTGATGAACCAGATGATCCGGGTCGCCATCGGCGGCCTCGCGTTGCACTCCACTTGGGCCACGCTGCAACACCCGGGCCTCACGGACGCGCAGCTCTCCGGCATCCAAGGAGGACTGACGTCCGGCGCGATGCTGCCCGGCCTGATCCGGGCCTTCGAGGTCGAGCGTGCAAGCATAGACAGGATGTTTGTGAACCTGCGGACAGGACAGGAAACCTTCTCATACGCGTGGGGTTCGGGCGGCTCCACCGGCTGGAGCCGGGCGGGCGAACAGATGACCACCGTCGCGTGGCGGATCTTTCTGAGCGACGCCGACGAACCGTTCTACCTTCGCAGCATGCAGCGCCTGCTGGATGCGCTGCGCAAGGCCCACCAACTGCGCAGTTGGTCGGCAGCCCAGCCCGATCTCGCCGCAAAACAGGCAGAAATGCTCGTCTTCGAGTCCTGGCGCGGAAAGCTGTTGTTCGCGTCGGCCATGGCGATTCCGAATTTCAACAAAGCCATGCAAACCGCCGTCCGCTTCGAGACGCGCCGGGAACTGAGGCTCGCCGCCATCGCTTAAGAACGGCACCGCCGCAAGCACGGGCGGCATCCCGCCACGCTGGATCAGCTCGTGCCGGAGTTTCTTTCTGCCGTGCCCATGGACTGGATGCATGGCAAGCCGCTCCGCTACCGGCTCAACCCGGATGGCACCTTCACCCTCTGGTCCGTGAACGAGGACTTCAAAGACGACGGCGGCGACGCGACGGACACCGGTGCGGTCTCGCGACAACGCGACATCTGGGATGGCCGCGACGCGGTGTGGCCGCGCGCGTTGACACCCGCCGCCAGTCGGTAGGAGACGAGGTAGCGAGCCTCTAACTTTCTTCCGTCGCGGACAGAGTGAGGCTCGTCACCTCGTCTCCTACGGTTTGAAACCGGCCTTTCCACTCGACCCCCCCCAGCGTCGTTGTTTAGCCTGCGCGCCCTTACGGAACTCATGTTGCACCTGAAGCTCCAAGCCAGTCTCCAAGCCGCCGTCCGCGCCGTGCTGCCGGACGCGGACACCACCGCGATCCTTGTGCGCCCCTGCCCGGACGCGCGCCACGGGGATTACCAGTCCAACGCGCTCATCCCGCTCGCCAAACAACGCAAACTGAACCCCCGCCAGCTCGCCGAGCAGGTGAAGGCCGCGCTGGATGTGACCGAACTCTGCGACGCCGTGGACATCGCCGGGCCGGGTTTTCTGAACTTCCGCATTCGTCCCGCTGCGCTGGCTGCCGTGCTGCAAACCGCCGCTCGCGGGGAGCACCTGTTCTTCGCCAAGGCCAGGCAGCCACGCACCGTGGTCATTGACTTCAGCTCGCCGAACGTCGCCAAGCCGATGCACGTCGGCCACATCCGCTCCACGGGCATTGGCGATTCGCTTCAGCGCGTCTTCCGCCTGCTCGGCCACCGCGTCATCACGGACAATCACATCGGCGACTGGGGCACGCAGTTCGGCAAGTTGCTGCTGGGTTGGAAGCAAATCCTTGATCGCGACGCGCTCGCACGCGACGCCATCGCCGAGTTGGAACGGCTCTACAAGGTGATCAACGCCGACTGCGACGCGACGCCTGCGCGACTGGAGGAAGCCAAGCAGGAGCTGGTGAAGCTCCAGGCCGGCGACGCGGAGAACACCGCAGTCTGGCAGGAGATGATCCGCGTCTCGCAGGCGCAGTTCGACACGATCTACGGACGGCTCGGTGTGAAGTTCGATCACGCGCTGGGGGAGAGCTTTTACAATCCACAGCTCGGCCCGGTGGTGGATGACCTGCGCGCGCGCGGCATCGCCCGCGAAAGCGAGGGAGCTGTGGGCGTGTTCAGCGACGGCTCGATGCCGCAGAAATCCGACCCCTTCCTCGTCAACCGCGATGGCGAGTGGATTCCCGATCCCGCGCTGGTGCGCAAGAGCGACGGCGGCTTCAACTACATGACCACCGACCTCGCGACGGTGGACTACCGGCTGCGGACGTGGTCGCCGGACGAGATCGTGTATGTGGTGGATGACCGGCAGGCCCCGCACTTCCGCAAGCTGTTCCTCACGTTCGCCCGCTGGCAGCCGGAAGCGGCAGCGAAGGTGAAGCTGGTTCACGTCGGCTTCGGCAAGATTCTCGGCGAGGACGGCAAGCCCTTCAAAACGCGCAGCGGTGACACGGTGAAACTCGGTGACTTGCTCGACGAGACGGAGGAACGCGCGCTGAAGGTCGTGACCGAGAAGAACCCTGATTTGCCCGAAGCCGAGCGGAAGGAAATCGCCCGCGTCGTCGGCCTCGGCGCGGTGAAATACGCGGACCTGCTACCGAACCGGCAGAGCGATTACCAGTTCAGTTGGGACAAGATGCTCGCGCTGCAAGGCAACACGGCGCCGTATCTGCTGTATGCCTACACGCGGCTGCGCAGCATCCGCCGCAAGTGCGAGGAGCATTCAGCGGGCGGCGGTCAACGGTCAGCGGTGAGCCTGAATGTGCCGGAGGAGATCGCGTTGGCGAAGCAGCTCATGAACTTCGGGCTGGTGCTGGAAGCGGTGGCGGAAGAATACCGGCCGAACTTCCTCTGCAACTACCTCTACGACCTCGCCGGACTCTTCGCGCGCTTCTACGAGGGCTGCCCGGTGCTCAAGGCCGAGGGAGCCGAGCGCGCCACGCGGCTGCTGCTGTGCGAGCTGACAGGCCGTGTGCTCAAGCAGGGCCTGGATGCGCTGGGCATTGAGACGACGGAGCATATGTAATACCGAGTGTGGTTGAAATCCAGTAGAACGCGGCCCGGATGCTGGTGGATGCCTTCCCCCTCACCCCAGCCCTCTCCCTCCTGGAGAGGGAGCCAGTCATTCAGTCTCGAAGCAACAACGCCGGGCGAGTTGAAGCTGCG
>SXTU01000164.1 GCA_005791875.1 Verrucomicrobiales bacterium | reverse complement strand
TCATCCTCGCCGACGAAATCAACCGCACGCCGCCCAAGACGCAGGCTGCCATGCTCGAGGCGATGCAGGAGCGCAAAGTCACCATCGCCGGCGTGGACCACGCGCTGCCGAACCCGTTCTTCGTGCTCGCCACTCAAAACCCGATTGAGCAGGAAGGCACTTACCCGCTGCCCGAGGCTCAGCTTGACCGCTTCATGTTCATGATCAACGTGGACTACCCGACCACGGCCGAGGAACTCCAAATCATGAAGATGGCCACCGGCGCGCCCATCGAGAAGCCGCAGGCCGTCCTCACCGAGGAAGAGATTCTGGACCTCCAAGCCACCGTCCGCCGGATGCCCGTGGCCGACCACGTCTATCACTACGCCGAGCGCATCGTCCGCGTGACGCGCATCAAGACCCCGGAGGCACTCGACTACTGCAAGAAATTCCTCTCTTGGGGTGCCGGCCCGCGCGCGAGCCTGAACCTCATCCTCGCCGCGAAAGCCCGCGCCATGCTCAACGGCCGGGTTCATGTGAGCTGCGATGACATCGCCGCCGTGACCGCCCCCATCCTCCGCCACCGCATCATCCCGAACTTCGCCGCCCAGAGCGAAGGCATCACCGCCGACGACGTGGTGAAGAAGATTCTCGAGGCGATTCCGAAGGACCAGAAAGTCGGTTGAAATGTCGAACTGCAAATTTCGTGTGACGAATCCGACGCCTGACCGCCGGCTCGTTCGCTACATTCGCAATTCCCCATTCCCCATTCTTCATTTCCGGTAATGGACGCCGCCACCCTCGCCACGCTCCTCGACCCCGTCGCGATTTCCCGCGCCGAGACGCTGGGGATGCACGCGCGTTATCTCGTCGAGGGTTACATGGCCGGCGAGCACAAGTCGCCTTACCACGGCTTCGCCATCGAGTTCGCCCAGCACCGCGAATACGCCCCCGGCGACGACCTCCGCTACCTCGACTGGAAGGTCCTCGGCCGCACCGACCGCTATTACATCAAGCAGTTCGAGCAGGAGACCAACTACGTCGCGCACATCCTCCTCGACGGCTCGGAGTCCATGAAATACGGCTCCGGCGGCTACCCCAAGCTCGCCTACGGCAAGATGCTCGCCGCCTGCCTGAGCTACCTCATCCTCCATCAGCGCGACGCCGTGGCGCTCGACATCTTCGACAACGAGACCCGCGAGTATCTGCCGCGCAGCAACAGCCACGCGATGATTCACAAGGTCCTCGCCACGCTCGCCGCCTTCCAGCCGGAGCGGCAGACGAACATCGCCGCCATCCTGCATGAGATGGCCCGCCAAGTCCGCCGGCGCGGCATCGCCGTCATCATCAGCGACCTCTTCGATGACGAGGAGAAAATCCTCGAAGGCATCCAGCATCTGCGTTTCGGCGGCAGCGAGGTCGTCGTCTTCCACCTGATGGACCCGGCGGAACTGGAGTTCAAGTTCAACGGCCTCGTCGAGTTCGTCGGCCTCGAAGCCATCCCGAACATCCTCACCCGCCCGCAGGAAATCCGCGCCAGCTACCAGGCCGAGGTCGAACGCTTCCGCACCACGCTGCGTCAGGGCTGCGAGAAGAATCACGTCCATTTCGTCCCCGTGAACACGGGGCAGCCGCTGCATGAAGTGCTGTCGGGCTACCTCGCGTTCCGCATGAAGACCTCAGTCAAATGAGCTTCCTCAACCCCTTCATGCTCTTCGGTGCCGGTGCCATCGCCGTGCCCATCATCATTCACCTGCTCAACCGCCGCCGCTTCCAGCGCGTCGTGTGGGCGGCGATGCGCTTCGTCAAGGTCTCCACCGAGAAGAACCAGCGCCGGATGCTCGTCGAGGACATGATTCTCCTCGCCATCCGCTGCCTCATGCTGGCGTTGCTCGCCCTCGCCGTCGCGCGCCCGGCGATGCGTTCCACCACGCACAATGTCTTCGGCCAGTCCAAGGTCACCGCCGTCATCGTCCTCGACAACTCCGCGAGCATGGGCGTCTCCGACGGCGTCCAGACGCGCTTCGACAAGGCCCGCAAAGTCGCCGAGCAAGCCGTGGACGCGCTTCCCTCCGGCTCCGCCGCCGCCGTCATCCTCGCCTCCGACATCGCGAAGGAAGTCATCAAGGAACCGACCCACGACCTCAACCTCGCCCGCAAAGCCGTCCGCGAAGCTCCGCTCTCCGACCGCGCCACCGACCTGTTCCCCTCGATTGAGAAGGCCCTCGAAACGCTCAAAGGCCGCTCCGCCATCCGCAAAGAAATCTACATCATCACCGACGGCCAGCTCGCCGGCTGGCGGCAGCTTGGCGACATCCACAAGACGTTGAAGACCGCCAAGGAGCAGACCGGCGAGCAGCAGGTTTCCGCGCATCTCGTCCTCGTCAGCGACAGCGAGGAACGCAACCTCGGCGTCAGCGGTCTCGTGTTGAGCAGCGGCCTCGCCCCGCTGAACCGCCCGCTGCGCTTCGAGGCGCAAGTTGCCAACTACGCCAAGCAAGAGGTCAAGGACATCAAGGTCTCGCTGCTCGTGGACGGCACGTCCGCCGACGAAGTCACCATCCCGAGCATCCCGCCTGGTGGCACGCGCAGCGTCCCACTCAACACCCGCCTCAAGACCGAAGGCTGGCACAACATCACCGTCCGCATCCCCGGCGACCGCTTTCCCGGCGACGACGCCCGCACGCTCGCCATCCGCGCCATCCGCGAGATTCGCGTGCTCATGGTGGACGGCGAACCCGGCACGGAACCGCGCGAGTCCGAGACCTTCTTCCTCGGCCACGCGCTCGTGCCCGTCTCCGCCGAGGAGGCCGAGCAATACTACGTCAAGACCTCCACCATCGCGCCCGCCGACATGGCCGGCACGCGCTTCGATGACTTCGACAGCGTGGTGCTCGCGAACGTCCCCGACTTCTCCGCCGACACCGCCATCGCGATGGAGAACTTCGTCAAGCGCGGCGGCGGCCTGCTCATCTTCCCCGGCGCGAAGGTGAACACCGCCTTCTACAACGCCCAGCTCGCCACCGCGCGCAAACTGCTCCCCGCCACCTTCGGCGAGCCGCGCGGCGACGCGGCGCAGGACGAGAAATTCCTGTCCTTCCAAACCAAGGGCTACGACCACCCCATCGTCGCACTGTGGAACGACGGCAACGCCGGCACGCTCGCCAGCGCCCGTTTCTTCCGCACCTTCGAACTCAATCTGCTCGCGGCTCCGACGGGCGAGGCTGGTGAGAAAGCGGGCAAGCGAGAAAGTGGGAAGACTGCTTCGACCACGAACACGTTGGCTTCGCTCGCCGCGCCCAAGGCCATCCTCCGCTTCAGCGACGGCTCCATCGCCATGGCCGAGCGCGCCGTCGGCCTGGGCCGCGTGGTCCTGTTCGCCAGCACGGCGGACACGGCGTGGAACGACCTCGGCGTGCGGCCCGCCTTCGTTCCCCTACTCCACCGCACCCTCGGCACGCTCATCCAGCGCCACGACGACGGCGCGAACGTCCGCGTCGGCGCGCAGTTCGCCCGCCGCTTGACCGCTGACTTGTTGCACAAGGACGCCATCGTGATGGCCCCCGGCGCGGCGACCGGCACGCGCGACTTGCGCCGCATCGAACTGGTCAACGGCACGCCCGTCCTGAGCTACGACGCCACGGACAAGGCCGGCATCTACGAAGTCTCCATCGCCGACCCGCCAACCGTCATCAAGTTCGCTGTCCAGCCCGACCCGTCCGAATCCAATCTCAGCGAACTCCCGGTGGACGAAGTCACCGCCCTCGGCCTGGTGGCCGCCGTGCAGCGCTGGAACCCGACTTTGAACATCCGCGAGTGGGTGGAGAAAGCCCGCGTTGGCGCGGAGTTCTGGCTGCCGATTCTCATCGCTGTGCTCGCCCTCGCCGCGCTGGAAACGTTCTTGGCCCAATACTTCAGCCGCGCAAAATGATGAACGGAGTAATGGAGCATTGGAGTATTGGAGTGATGCGCTTCGCCGCACATCACCACTCCATCACTCCATCACTCCACCACTCCGCCGCTTTGGCATGACCGACTTGCTCCTCAAACTTCTCGGTGCGCGCGTGGAAGCCGCTGGCGACCTTGCGTCCGTCCGACTCGCCTTCCAAGGCGGCGTCGGGGCTGGGTGGGTCGTGCTGCTCGCGCTCGTGCTCGCAGGGCTGGGAGTCTGGACCTATCGGCAATGGCCGCCCGCCACCACGCCCGCGCGCCGCTGGTTGCTCACGGGCTTGCGCGTCGCGTTCCTCGTGTTGCTCACGTTCCTGCTGCTGCGGCCCGTGCTCGCGTTCACGGTCGAAGGCAGCGTGCGCCGCACCTTGCTCTTGCTCGTGGACAGCTCGGCCTCGATGCAAATCAAGGACCCGCGCGTGACGCCCGATGACGTCAAGCGCGCCGCGCTCGTCAAAGGCCTCTCCGACCCGACCAAAGGGCTCACCCAGCAACCTCAGGCTGGACGCCTCCGCGAGGTCGAAGCCATCGCCCGCCTCGACCTCCTCAAGGCCGGCCTCAAGAACGAGCAACTCGACCTGCTGCCCCGCCTCGACTACGAGTTCGACCTCGTCCCCTTCAGCTTCGGCACCGATGTGAACGCCCTGCCGCGCGGCAAGAACGACATTTCCGAACCCGACGCTGAGGGCAAGAAAGCCCGCCGCAAGGCGAAGGTCGCGTCGTTCGAGTGGGTGGACAAACTCGACGCCAACTCCGCCACCACGCCCATCGGCGATGCGCTCCGCAAGGCCGTCGAACTCAAGCGCGGCCAACCGCTCGCGGGCGTCGTGCTCATCACCGACGGCGGTCAAAACTCCGGCCCCTCCCCGCGCGAAATTGCCGCGCAGCTCAAGCAGGACGGCGTGCCGCTTTACATCTGGGGCGTCGGCATCACCAGCCCGCGCGACATCATCGTCGCCAATCTCTTCGCGCCCGAGGTCAGCTTCGTGAAGGACGAAGTGCTCGCCAACGTGCGCGTCCGCTCGCAGGGCCTCGCCGGCGAGAAGGCGAAAGTTGTCCTCAAGCTCGGTGACACGAAGGTGGACGAGCGCGAAATCACCTTCGGCCCCGACGGCGAACAGGTCGTCGCCCTGCGCTTCACGCCCGACAAGATTGGCGACTTCGAGTTGGAAGCCAGCGTCGAGGCGCGCCCCGACGAGACGGTGAAGGACAACAACTCCCGCGTGCAGCACCTGCGGGTGATTGACGCGAAGATTCGCGTGCTGCTCGTCGAGCAGTCGCCGCGCTGGGACTTCCGCTACTTGCAGGCGATGTTTATGCGCGACCGCCGCGTGGACTTGAAATGCGTGCTCTTCGAGGGCGCGCCGGCCATCGCGCGCGAAGCCAACTCGCCCTATCTCGAACGTTTCCCCGTCAACAAAGAGGAGCTGTTCAACTTCGACCTCATCGTCTTCGGCGACGTGGACCCGAAGCAGCTCACGCCCGAGCAGCAGCGCAATGTGAATGAGTTCGTCTCGCGCTTCGGCGGCTCGTTCCTGATGGTCGCCGGCAAGCGCTTCAGCCCGAACGCGTGGCGCAACACACCCATCGAGCAGATTCTCCCGGTCGAGTTCGACGCCGTGAACACCGCCGCCGAGACCACCGAAGGCACCGCCGACAAGCCCGTCCGCCTCACGCTCACCGCGCAGGGCCGCAGCTCCACGATGCTGCGCTTCGGCGACAAGGAGGACGAAAGCGTCGCGCTCTGGAGGCTACTGCCGCCGGTTTATTGGGTCGCGAAAGTCTCACGCGCCAAGCCCGGCGCGGAGGTGCTCGTCGTGGACCCCGACCCGCTCAAGGCCTCGCGCTTCGGTCCGATGCCCGTGGTCGCCGTGCAGCAATACGGCCTAGGCCAGTCGCTCTTCGTCGGCACGGACAACACCTGGCGCTGGCGCAAGAACACGGGCGACGAGATTTACACGACCTTCTGGGGCCAGATTGCGCAACGCCTCGCGCTGCCGCACATGACCGCCGGCTCGCGCCGCACGCAGCTCACGCTCGACCGGCAGAACTTCGTCAGCGGCGATCGCGTGGCGGTTTACGCGCGTCTCTACCGCGCGGGTTTCGAGCCGGTGAATGACCCCGTGGTCAAAGGCACCTACACCATCCGCACCGGCGACGGCGGCGGCTCGACGGAAATTTCCCTCCGCCCCGTGACCGACCAGCCCGGCGTCTATCGCGGCGAGTTCATCGCGCCGGCGGCGGGCAACTACAAGTTCGGCATCGAGAGTGACCCCGACACGCGCGTGGACTTCAACGTGACCACCCCGCGCTTCGAACTGGGCGACACCGCGATGAACGAGCCGCTCTTGCGCGAGATGGCGAGCATCAGCGGCGGCGAGTTCTTCCGCGAGGAGACGCTCTTCCAACTGCCCGACAGCATCCGCGCCAAGACCGAGCGCGTCCGCTCGCCGATGGAAGTCGAGCTGTGGGCCAGCCCGCTCTACTTCCTGCTGCTCCTCGGCGTGGTCACGACGGAGTGGGTGCTCCGCAAACTGTCGCACTTGAAATGACCGCCGCCCCGGAACAACGCACCGCCTCTGTCCCACCGAGCGCCCAGCTCGCGGGTCAGCTCGCGGCCGTGCGCTCGAAGAAGACCGGCGTCGAGACCGGCTCCGGCTTGGCACTGCTGCTCGGCGGTCTCGTGCTCGCGCTCGGCATCGGCATGGCCGCGGACTGGTTCCTCGACCTCCCGTGGGCCGTCCGCCTCCTGCTCTTCCTCGGCTACCTCGCTGCCGCCGGCCACGTCATCTGGCACCGCATCCTCATCCCTTTCCTCCGCCAGCCTGACGACGACGACATCGCGCTGCTCGTCGAGCGCGGCAACTCACCCTTCGGCACCCGCCTCATCGCCGCGCTCCAGCTCACCCGCCCCGGCGCGCTCCAGTCCGGCGAAGCCCCCGCGCTGGTCCGCGCACTTGTCGCCGAGACCGAGCGTATCGCCCGTCCGCTGGACTTCACTGCGGTCATCTCCACGCATCAGCTTCGCCGCCTCGTCGGCTGGGCCGTGGTCATTGTTGCGATTGGCGGCGTGGTGTTTTGGAAGGGCGAAGAAGTTAGCCGCGACTTGTTGAGCCGCGCGTTCCTCTCCCGCGAAGTCGAAGTCCCGCGCAAGACCCGCATCGGCCAGACCAGCGGCGACCTGCGCATCGCGCGCGGCGACAACGTGAACCTCTTCGCCCTCGCGAAAGGCCTGGTGCCCGAGCGCGCCAAGCTCGTGCTCAAGTTCACCTCCGGCCGCACGCAGGAGTTCCTCCTCGACGGCAGCCAGACCAACCGCGCGCACTTCGCGCAGGCGATGGAGAACGTGCAGGACACGTTCGACTACACCTTCCACATCGGCGACGGCAAATCCCGCTCCGCGCGCGTGGAGGCCGTCGAGCGCCCCGGCATCGCGAAGCTCGACGCGTTGCAAATCTACCCGGAATACACTGGCCTCGGCACCGTCCGCCGCTCGCTCGGCGACCTGACCCTGCTCGTCGGCAGCAAGCTCAACCTCACGCTCACGCCCACGAAGGAAGTTGCGAAAGGCGCAGTGCTCGTGACCAGTTCGACGAACGCGCAGCCGTTGAGCCTGCCGCTGCAAATGAACCCGAAGAACACCCGTGAGGTGCAAGTGAGCATCCCCATCACGAGCGAAGCACTGACCGGCTTTTCGATTCATCTGGAGGACAAATACGGCTTCCGCTCGAAGGACGACGCGGTCTATCGCCTCGAAGTTTTGCCCGACCGCGCGCCCGTCGTCCGCATCACCTACCCCGAGCGCAAAGAGGAACTTATCACGCAGAAAGCCACCGTCCCCATCGGCTTCGAGGCCGTGGACGACTTCACTGTGAAGCAGCTTTTCCTGCGCTACACCGTGGACGGCGGCGAGGAGAAGGGCATCGAACTCACGTTGGAGACCCCCTCGCGCGCCCTGCGCCGCCGCTATGATTGGAAAGTCGGCGCGCTCAACCCGAAGCCGCCCGAGGGCGCGACGCTCGAATACTGGATTGAAGCCCGCGACAACAACAACGTGACTGGCCCCGGCATCGGCACGAGCGAACACTTCACCGCCAAAGTCGTGAGCGACGCTGAGAAACGCGCCGACCTCCTCAACCGCGTCGGTGACAGCATCGGTGCCATCGGCGAGGCTGCGAACGATCAGGAGAAGCTTAATCAACGGCTGGGCGACATCATCCAAGGTCGGCCGGAGCGGAAGTAGCCCGCGCCGGCGACTGCAAACCGCCGGCACGGGCACTTGCCGCCACCGCCCCCTTCCTGTTTACTTCCAATGTGACTCAGCGCACTGCCCGACACTCCCGAATCCTTGTGTTCGTGCTGTCACTCGGCTTTGTCGGACCCCTCGGTGCGGCGACAACCACGCAACCGCAGCCCAATTGGGCCTTCAAACCCGTCACCCGCCCCGCCGTCCCGACACCAAAAAACACCGCGTGGAGCACGAACGCCATTGACCGTTTCCTTCTTGCGAAGCTGGAGGAACGCGGCATCTCGCCTGCCCCGCCCGCCGAATCCCGCGCCGTCGCCCGCCGCCTGCACTTCATCCTCACCGGCCTCCCGCCGTCGCCGGAGGAAACCGAGGCATTCGTCCGCAAGTTTTCAATCGGCAATCGCGTCAACTCCCTCCTCGCCTCCCCCCACTTCGGCGAACGCTTCGCCCGCCACTGGCAGGACGTGGTCCGCTACGCCGACACGCACGGCACCGAGCACGACGCCTTCCTCCCGCACGCGTGGCGCTACCGCGACTGGCTCACCCGCGCGTTCAACAGCGACCTGCCCTACGACCAGTTCGTGCGCGAGCACATCGCCGGCGACCTGCTGGAAAAGCCACGCTGGGCCGGTGGCTTGAACGAGTCCCTGCTCGCGTCCGCGTGGTGGCGGCTGGTGGAGTTCAACCAAACGCCGGTGGACGTGAAGGGCGAAGAGGTCATCGTCGTGGACAGCCAAATTGACGCGATGAGCAAGGCGTTCCTCGGCCTGACCGTCGCCTGCGCGCGCTGCCACGACCACAAGTTCGACCCCATTTCGCAGCGCGACTTCCACGGCCTCTACAGCATCCTCGCCAGCACCCGCACCTCGATGCGCGTGCTGGATGCTCCGGAGAGACTCCACGCACACGACGCGGCTCTGGCGAAGTTGAAGGTAGAAATCCGCGCGGCGCTCGCGGCGCATTGGAAGCAGCAAATCGAACACTGGCCCGCCGCCCTCTCCTCCCTCGCCCCCACCGGGGGAGAGGGCCGGGGGGAGGGGGTAACGGTCGCACAGACCACCGAGGCAATCCGCTGGCGCAGCGCCTTCGCCGCCGCCGAGACGAACAAATCCCGGCTCGCCCCGCTGCTCCGCGCGCTCCGTGCTGGCGACTTGCAGTCGCTGTCCGACGCGCCCAGCAGCACGGCAGAACGGCGGTTGCAAACCGCCGGCAAGTTCGCCGACTTCACCACTGGCGCGGACCCCGGCTGGTTCGCCACTGGTGGCTTCACGCGGCACACGCCCGCCGGAGACTTCTCCCTCGCCACCACCGGCTCGAACGTGCTCGCCGCCATTTACCCCTCCGGGCGCTTCTCCCACCTGCTCTCCGACAAACACCCGGGCACACTGCGCTCCTCCAACTTCACCCTCACCAACAAGTTCATCGCCGCCCTCGTCACCGGCGATAACAACGCCCGCGTCCGCCTCGTCATCGAGAACTTCCAGGGCGACTCGCTGCTCTTCGGGCAAGTCACGCCCAAGCTCAACGACCGCAGCGCGCTGCGTTGGGTCACGCTCACGGTGCGCGACACCTGGCGCGGGCGCCGCGCCTACATCGAGCTGACGCCGCGCGATGACTTCCCCTACCTCGGCATCGTGCGCGACGCGAGCAAGCTGCCCACCGATGGCCGCTCCGCCGCTGGCATCGCAAAAGTCATCTTCCACGACGGCGAGAAGCCGCCGGAGCCGCCCGCGTGGCCGAGCGAACTCGATGGAGCGCGGACGCCCACGTCCGCAGCAACTTCGGGAGCACCAGCACCAGCAGCTGCTGCGGACGTGGGCGTCCGCGCTCCAAACTTCGTCCACGCCACTCAGCGCGCCATCGCAGCCTGGGCCAACAGCTCATGCGATGACGCCCAAGCCAACTTCCTCAACGCGCTCCTCCGCCTCGGCCTGCTCGATAACACCGCAGCTTCTTCCCCCTCGCCCCCATCGGGGGAGAGGGCTGGGGTGAGGGGGCAAGGCGCACCTTCGCCAAGCGGTTCACCAACTACTCCGCACGCCCTGCCCCCTCACCCTCAATCCCTCTCCCCCGGTGGGGGCGAGGGAGGTTCACTTGCCGCACTCATCACGCGCTTCCGCGAACTCGAAGCCCGCGTTCCCGTCCCCACCCGCGTCGTCGCCGTCTCGGATGAAGCACCCCCGTTCGAGACGCCGTTCTTCCCGCGCGGGGACCACGGCAAGCCCACCGACCCCGTGCCACGCCAATTCCTCGCCGCCTTCGCCAGCGCGCCTTACCAGTCGCGCACGAGCGGACGACGGGAGATGGCCGAGGACGTTCTCCGCAATCCACTCACGGCGCGCGTAATGGTGAATCGCCTGTGGCAACACGTCTTCGGCACGGGCCTTGTGCCGTCGCCGGACAACTTCGGGCAACTCGCGGAGGCGCCGAGTCATCCCGAGTTGCTCGACTGGCTCGCGAGCGAATTCATCGCGCAAGGCTGGTCCACGAAGGCGATGCTGCGGCTGATGCTCACGAGCCGGGCCTTCGCGATGAGCACGGAGACTCCTCTCCTCGCTGCCGAACGCGACCCCGACAACCGTCTTCTTTCTCACGCCCCGCTTCGCCGCCTAGACGCCGAGTCGCTCCGCGACGCCCTGCTAGCCGCGAGTGGCCGGCTCGACCGCACGCAGTTTGGCGCCGGCGTGCCGGTGACGGTCCCGCCCAGCCAGCGCGACGACTACACGCCGGTGGACGGCCCGCTCGATGGCCGCGCCCGCCGCAGTCTTTACCTCGAAGTCCGCCGCAATCACCCGGCCCCGTTCCTCTTTGCCTTCGACCAGCCCAAACCCGCCACCCCATCCGGCCGTCGCGAAGCCACGAACGTCCCGACCCAAAGCCTGACGCTCCTAAACGACCCATTCGTATTAGAGCAAGCCGGCCACCTCGCCGCCCGCACGCTCGCCCAGCCCGGCGACACGCCCGCCCGCATCCGCTGGCTTTACGCGACCGCCCTGAGCCGCCCCGCCCCCGACGCGGAGGTCACGCGCGCCGCCGCCTTCCTAGCGCAGCAAACCACTACGCTCGGCGAGGAGAAGAAGGCGTGGCAAGACTTGGCGCACGCGGTGTTCAACCTGAAGGAGTTTCTCTACCTCAAATGAACGCAACCCGTAGGAGACGACGTGAGGAGTCTCTGATTTTCTATCCGGTGAGTGAGCCGCTCTCATTAGCACCCGGCTTCAGCCGGGTGGGTGAGATGTCACCCGTGAAAAACTGCTTAAACAGTTTTCCACTCCGAAGCCGCGCGTTCACCCGGCTAAAGCCGGGTGGTAATGTTAGGGAGCCGAAGCGAGTCCATGTGCGTGGCACTCCCGAACTCTGTCGCAGCGAACCATGACAAAGCAAAGTCAGAGACTCCTCACGTCGCCTCTTACGGGCGTGTTGTCCCGCCGCGCGATGTTGCAGCGGGCTTCCACGGGCTTCGGCGCACTAGCCTTCGCCGGGTTGTCCGGACGGGCGGCGGACTCGGCTTCCTCGCGCACCACGCACCACGCACCACGCGCCAAGCGCGTCATCTTCCTCTTCATGGATGGCGGTCCTTCGCAGGTGGACACGTTTGACCCGAAGCCTCGGCTGCGCGCTGAGCACCGCAAGCCGTTCCCGATGCGGATTGATGCGACGCAGTTCGATGCCATCGGCAAGACGCTGGCGAGTCCGTGGGAGTTCTCGGCGCGCGGGCAGTCGGGCACGCCGGTGAGCCAGCTCTTCCCGCACCTCGGCGGCTGCGCAGACGACTTGTGCGTCATCCGCTCGCTGACCAGCGCGTCGCCGGAACACGCGCAGGCGTGTTACTTCATGCACACGGGCAGCACGATGCAGGGCCGGCCCAGCATCGGCGCGTGGGCGAATTACGGCCTCGGCACGGAGGCCGAGAACTTGCCGGGCTTCGTGGTGCTCAACGGCGGTATGATGCCTATCGGCGGCGTGGCGAACTGGAGCAGCGGCTTCCTCCCGGCGCGTTACGAGGCGACGCAGTTCAATCTCGTGGGCGGCTCGGTGATGGAGAACCTCGCCGCGTCCGGCCCGGCGGCGGCGCGGGCGAACCAGCTCGCGTTCATCGCGGAGAATGACCGCGCGTTCGCCGCGCAACTCGGCGCGCAACGCAGCCCGGTGGAGACGGCGATTCGCAATTACGAACTGGCCGCTGCGATGCAAACAGCGGTGCCGGAGGCCGCCGACTTGAAGCGCGAGAGTGCGACGACGCACCGGCTTTACGGCACCGACTCGACGGACCTGCTGAAGGCGCGTTACGCGCGGCAGTGCCTGCAGGCGCGGCGGCTCGTGGAGCGCGGCGTGCGGTTCGTGGAGGTCAGCGGCGTGAGCGGGATTCGCTTCGTCGCGCCGTGGGACCAGCACGGGAGCTTGAAGAAGGACCACGAGCGCAACGCGTTCATCGTGGACCAGCCCATCGCGGCACTGTTGAAGGACTTGAAGTCGCGCGGGCTGCTCGACGACACGTTGGTGCTGTGGGCTGGCGAGTTTGGGCGGACGCCCTTCGCGCAAGGCAGCGACGGGCGCGACCACAATCCGCAGGGCTTCACGGTCTGGCTCGCGGGCGGCGGCGTGCGCGGCGGGATGACTTACGGCGCGACGGATGAGTTCGGCTATCGCGCGGTGGAGAACGTGATGGAGATGCACGACCTGCACGCGACGATGCTGTATCTGCTGGGGCTAGACCACGAGCGGTTGACCTTCCATCACGGCGGGCGCTTCCACCGGCTGACGGATGTGCACGGGCGCGTCGTGCGCGAGCTGTTGGCGTGAGGCCCGTGCCGGCGATTTGCAATCGCCGTGTTGCGCGTGGTGGATTCGAGGGCGCGTCTTGCTGTTGTGGCCAACGGATGGCGGTTGCAAACCGCCGGCACGGGGCTACTTCAACTTCTCCGCGACCCACTTCTCCAGCTTGAGGGTGTCCACGGCGAAGAGGCGGATGCCTTCGGAGAGCTTCTCCGTCGCCATCGCGTCCTCGTTGTGCTGCCAGCGGAAGGACTTCTCATCGAGGGAGATTTTCTCGCGGCCCAAGGTGGGAGCGGTGGCGGGGTCCAGTTTGCGGGCCACGGTGCCGGCGGTCTTCTGCATCTCTTCGAGCAGCGCGGGGCTGATGGTGAGCAGGTCGCTGCCGGCGAGTTCGAGGATTTCCCCGACGTTGCGAAAGCTCGCGCCCATCACCTCGGTCTGGTGGCCGTGGCGCTTGTAGTAGTTGTAAATCGCGGTGACGGAGATGACGCCGGGGTCTTCCGCGCCGACGAAGTCCTTGCCCGCGCTCTTCTTGTGCCAGTCGAGGATGCGGCCCACGAACGGCGAGATGAGTTGCACGCCGGCCTCGGCGCACGCGACGGCTTGAGCGAAGCTGAAGAGCAGCGTGAGATTGCACGCGATGCCGTCCTGCTTGAGTTCCTTGGCGGCGCAGATGCCCTCCCAAGTTGAGGCGAGCTTGATGAGCACGCGCTCCTTCGCGATGCCGGCCTTCGCGTAGCGGGCGATGAGAGAGTGGGCCTTCGCGACGGATGCGACGGTGTCGAAGGACAAGCGCGCGTCCACCTCGGTCGAGACGCGGTTGGGGACAATCTTGAGAATCTCCAAGCCGAACGCGACGGCAATCTGGTCCATCGCCGCGCCAAGAAGTGCGGTGCCGGTCGTGCCGCCTTGCTTCGCGTCGGCGAGCGCCTTATCCACGATGGCGGCATATTCCGGCATCTGCGCGGCCTTGAGGATGAGGCTGGGATTGGTCGTGGCGTCGCGCGGCTGATATTTGCGGATGCTCTCGAAGTCGCCCGTGTCGGCGACGACGATAGTGTGTTGCTTGAGGCTGGAAAGGAGGTTGGTGCTCATGTCGGTTCGGAGGGTTGGGTTAGGTGGTTTGCGGCTAAAACCAGTCGTTGCATTAACGGGGCAAGCTCGGTGCGGCGTCAACTCTTTCCGTTTCTGTGAAACTCAACTGCCACTTGCTAACCCTCCGACCCACTTCTAAGGTGACACCCACACGCAATGTCGTCCGTCGCCGTCATGCCGCCGCCCGCCCGGTCTCCGGGCACGCTGCCTCCCCGTCCCGGCGCTCCCCCCGCTCCGAAGGCCGGTGCGAAGCCGGCGACCATTACCCGACCACGCATCCTCGCCGTGGACGACACCCCCGACGCGCTCCGCCAGCTTCGGGACTGCCTCAAGGCACTGAACGCGGAATGCTTCACATGCGGCAGCGGCAGCTCGGCGGTTGAGTTCCTGAGCAAGGATCTCGTGGACCTCGCGATCGTGGACGTGTCCATGCCGAACATGGACGGGTTCGAGGTCTGCCGCACGCTCAAGCACGATCCCCGCACGGCGGACATCCCGATCATTCTCGTCACCGGTGACATCAAGTCGGAGGACACCAACCGAGGCATCGAGCTGGGTGCGTTTGATTATCTGACCAAGCCGGTGGACCCGCGCGAATGCGCCGTGCGCGTCCATGCCGCGCTCCAGATGAAGATGCTGAGGGACGAACTGAATGTGCAGCTCATGGCTCCCGATGAGCAGCGCCAGGCCCAGATGGAGCTTCAGAAGAAGATGACGGATTTCCAGCACGGCATGACCACGACGCACTGGCAAAAGCGCTTCGGCCAGCTCTCGGCGTCGTTCCTGGACGACATCCACTTCCCCCTCGCCCACGCGCTGGCCAGCCTGCAGATGCTCGTGGCGGACGACCGCCTCAATGACGACAGCCACCAGCGGCTGCTGCTGCTGCACTCGCAGTTCCGCAAGGTGAACGACCACCTCCGCCGGCTGGTGAACGTCTCGGTTTACAGCCGCAGCCAGCAACTGATCCGCCCTGCGGAGCTGGTCGCTGACATGACCAAGCTTCTCGAGCCGGAGTTCAGTTACTACGGCATCGTGCTCGACCAGCAGCTCGACCCGACGGTCGAGTGGTGGGGCATGCGCAGCGAGCTTGGCCGAGCAATTCTCTACCTCCTGCACAACGCCATCGAGGCGCATACCGAGCGCGGTCCGGTCATCAAGCGCCGCTTCGAGGACGAGAGCGAGGAAGAGCAGCCCAAGGACGACCAGCACCGCCTGCCCATCATCATGGCGCTCGTGGAACAGACCGAGCACAACGTCGTCATCCAGATTCGCGACAACGGCCCCGGCATCCCCAAGGAGGTTCAGGAGAAGATTTGGGATCCCTATTTCACCACGAAGACGCCGCCACACACCGGCGCTGGCCTCCATCTGGCCCGCGGGATCGTCCGCGCCGCGGGCGGAGAAGTTGAACTGCGTTCTCCCGGCCCCGCCTGCTCCACACAGTTCTCGATTCTGCTGCCCATCAACGCGGAGCCGCCGCCCGCCCCTTTCGAGGAGTTGCCCGTCGAGGAAGCCGACGCCGCGCTCGCCGAGCAGGAGCAGCAGGAGCAGCAGCAGGTGGAAGAAGAACCCGCCGCCCAAGCCTGACCATCTCCGGTCAGGCGATTTCGATCTGCAGCAGGAGTATCTCGTCAGCAGAATCGCCATGCCGGCATTGCGCCGCGATGAGCTTCCCCGGCCCGCACACCAGCGAGTTTCCGATGCACTTCCGCCCTGCCCACTCGCCTGCCGTGATGGGACCGACGTTGCTGCACCCGGCGATCCACACGCCGAAGTCGCGCGCTACCGGGCCGTAGTTGTCCAGCCAGAGCTGGCCGTAGGGTTCGCGCGAGTTGTCGTGATTCGTCGGCACTGCCCACGCGCACGGCGACAGAATGAACCGCGCGCCCATCATCGCCAGCGAGCGACTGATGACCTCCCCTGGCACGAACGCGTCCGCACAAATCATCAGGCCCGCGCGGCCCCAAGGCGTCTCCGCCACGCCGAGACGGTCACCGACCGAGTAAAGTTCGCGTGCGAAATCCAGCTCGTTGACTTTCCGGTGATGGAGGATGACATCCCCGCTCGGCTCAATGAGCACGGCTGAGTTGAAGAAACGTGTTCCGTGTTGCGTGCTCCGTGTTTCGCGCTCGGCCAGACCAGCGCAGACGAACACACCGTTCTCCTTCGCAGCAGTGCGCAGTTGCCGGCACGCGTCCCCATCTGGAATCTCCCCGGCGAACTCCCGGGCCGACGGATGCGCCCAACCGCAATCCAGCGCTTCCGGCAGCAGCACGATGTCCGCGCCACGCCTGGCGGCTGTCGCGATACGCTCCGCGGCGCGCGCAAGGTTTCCGCCCACGTCGCCCGGTGTGACGAGCACCTGTGCCAGCGCGAGGTTGAAAGACTTGCTCACGACGCACCCCGGTCAGCGGCGACGGTTCTCCAGCATCGTCCGCAAGTGCCCCATCGCCGTCGCGCCGGACACGCCCCAGTTCAGCCGCGTCTCGTATTCGCGGAAAGCCGAGCGGGCCAGCGACTCGTAGCCCGCGTAGTTCGCGAAGTGCTGCCGGATGAACGCGGCGTATGTTGAAGGCGGCGAACCGAGAGGGAACGTCTTGCCGTTGCCACCATCTCTAATCGCCGTTGGGATGCCGCCCGCCCGTGTCGCCAAGCTCGGCACGCCAAACGAAGCCGCCTCGCAGAACACGATGCCGAACGCCTCCGCCCGCGACGGCAGGATGAGGAAGTGCGACTCAGCGATGAGGTCGTTGAACTGCTTGAGCCCGGCGGGGTCGCTCTTGTTGATGAAGCCAGTCTTGCGCACGAACGACGGCAGCACCGTTCCCTCCGGCGGCTGCGAGCCGATGAGCGTGAGCGTCGTGGGCAGGCCAGACTTGTTGAGTTCCTCCGCCACCGCCACCGCCGTGTCGCCGCCCTTGCGCGCCCAGACCTTGCCGAGGAAGAGCAGTTTGCAACGGTCTTTGGGCCGCGCGGCGATGAGCTTGTCCACGTCCGCAGTGGTGCGATCGCACTCAATGTTCGCGCCGAAAGGGATGACCTTCACCTTGTCCGGGTCCGCGCCGTAGAGATTGATGGCCGCGTCGCGCGCCCAATCACACGCGTAGAAAACCAAGTCCGCCCGCCGCAACGCAAGCCGCTCGTAGTCGTGCCCGCGCCGGATGGCGAACGGATTGAGGCTCTGAAAATACGGATACGCGTCCAGCATGCAGCCGAAGTTCGAGTCGCTCCAGTAGGCGATGGGCAGATCGCTCTCGAACTCCGAGAGCAGCTCCGTGTGCGTGGCGAGAATCACGTCGGCGTCGAGGCCCTTGAGCTTCTCCGTCACCTGCCGGCCCCAGCCATCCACGATGCACGGCTCGCGGTTCTCGAGGAGCTGCTTCCCGAAGAGATTCCAGAACCGGCGCTCCACGCCCATGAAGGGCGACACCTCCGACTCCAGCGGGCCGAGATAATGAATCTTCGCCCCGTGCGGCTTGAGCGACTCGGCGATGTGGTGCGAGAGGCCCGACCAGCTCTTGAGGTTGTGCGGGTCGTCACCCGTGACATAGGCGATGTTCATGCGCGGCGGCGGGAGGATTAAGATTTGGATTATGACCAAGAGCAAGAGGCGAAGCGGCCCGGCTGGCCCTCGTGCTCCTGATCCTAATCTTGATCCTGCTCCCCGTCTCGCTTCTCCAAGCGGACGTTGTCCAGAAACCAGAACCGCTGCGGCTCCCCATCGCCCGTGAAGACCGCCACGCGCCGGACAGCCTTCATGTTCAGCCGCCGCTCTTTCGGCCCGCGCTCAAGCTCCGACGTCGGCACGCGCAAGCGGTTCCAGCCGCGCACGAGTTCGAAACCACGTTCGAAACGGTCCGCGAGCGTCGCGCAGTTGCCGTTGTCATCCACGCGCACGAAGAGCGTGAACGGTTCGCGCGGATTGAACACGTCCACCGACAGGGCGCGGAACGGCGTCCAGTCCTTGTCACCCGCCGAGTAGTTCACGCCGGCCCAGTCCCCTGCCACGCCGACGACCCGCAGCGACCGCTCGCCCTGCGACGCGCGAGCACGGGTGAGCGTGATGTTTGTTGCATGTCCGCGCGAGCCGCCCTGCGAGCGCCAGAGCTTCAACTCCGCCTCATCTTCAAAAGCGCCGAGCGAGGGGAAGTGCGTCTGCCGCCACCGAATACCACGCCACTCCACGTAAGCCGGCCAGAGCGCCACGGCCAGCGCGGCAGCGAGGGCGACTGCGTGGCACCCGCGCCAAAGCCAGTTCCCCGTGCGCTGCCACGCGGCGATGCCCGTGAGTGCCAGCGCCGCGCCGGTTGAGCCATTGACCAGGTCGCCAAGGCTCTTCGAGCGCCCAAAGAAAGGCTGGAGAATCTCCACCACTGCGGCGAACCCCACCGCGAGCGCAAGGGCCAGCGCGTGCCGCCGCGTGCTCGGTTGCACGCGCTCCGGCAACGCGTAGAGCAGCACCGCAGCCAGCCAGCCCAGCATCGGAATGTGGCCAACATCGAAAACGCGACCCCAGAAGGAGGGATCCACCTGCATCCGCACCGGCCAGAAAGACCCGAGCGTGAGCAGCGCCAGCGTGAACGCGAGCGCGATGGATTTGCGGAGCATCATTTTCCACCAATGCCCTGACAGTCTTCGCCGTCGTGTGCGAGGCGCGGAAGGCGGTGGCCGTGCTGGTTTGCCATGAGCCGAACCATAGCGACGAGACGCGGGCGATGTCGAACCGCGAAGATCGCCACGCGCTGCCGCGCCAGTTTGATGGGCTGATCCGGCCGGAGTGTTGTAAAAGGAATCCGCTCCCAGCGAGATTCAGTCTCTTGCCCCCGTTTTCCATGCCATCGCTTCGTGAACACGTCCTGACAGCCATCCCGGAGCTGAAATACGAGCTTGCGCCGCGCGTCATCCTCCTGAAATGATACGCGCACGTATCAACTCATGAGCACCGTTCCCCATCTCCCCGTTTTCCGGCTGGGCCGCAACTACGAGTCCCTCGACAAGTTCGAGGTCAAGGACCACAAGACCGGCGAGGTCAAAGCCCTCGTCTCCAACGTCAACGCAGGCATCGTGCGCCGCGACCTCGCGAAGATTAGCTCCGCCCGCGCCGCGTTGAAGAAGTTCACCTGCGCCCAGCTCATCGAGATGTCCGCCAAGGCCGGCGAGCACTTTCTCAACGGCACGCTGCCGCTAGGCGACCAGGGGCACACACAGTCCGCGCAGCAATATATCGAGACCCTGAGCTGCACCAGCGGCCTGCCCTGGAACATGGTCCAGCGCAACATGGCCAAGGTCCACTTCGCGCTCACGAACATGAAGTTTGTCCTGAACGGCCTCTCACGTGGGCTGGACTTGAGCATCCTCGACAAGGGCACGGGCGAGCAGTTCGGCACCAAGTTGAGTTACTTCCCCACGTGCGCTGCGCTTGGTTTGGTCATGCCCAGCAACTCGCCAGCCGTGAACTCCCTCTGGATTCCCGCCATCTCGCTCAAGACGCCTGTGGTCATCAAGCCGGGCCGCGAGGAGCCGTGGACTCCTTACCGGCTCATCCAGGCGTTCATCGCGGCGGGCGTGCCGGCGGAGGCATTTGGTTTCTATCCGACGGACCACGAAGGCGCGGGCGAGATTCTCAAGAGCACGGGCCGCGCGCTCATCTTCGGCGACAAGAACACAATGGCCCAATACGCCAACAACCCGGCCATCCAGCTCCATGGACCCGGCTGGAGCAAGTTTCTCATCGGCGACGACTCCATCGAGAACTGGCGCGACTACATTGACGTGATCGCCGGGGCCATCTCCGACAACGGCGGGCGCTCCTGCATTAATGCCTCCGCCGTGGTCGTGCCGAAATACGCAGCCGAGATCGCAGAGGCCCTTGCGCAGAAGCTCGGGCCGTTCGCCCCGACGCGGAGCGATGACCCGAACGCCAAGCTCTCCGGCTTCGCAAACATCAAGATGGCCGACTTCATTGACGCGCAGATTGAAGACGCCTTGAAGACACCCGGCGCAACCGACGTGACGGCGAAGTATCGCAACGGCCCGCGCAAGGTCACCTTTGAGGGCGGCACCTACATGAGGCCGACCATCGTGCTGTGCGACAGCTTCGCGCACCCTCTGGCGAACAAGGAATTCCTCTGCCCTTACGCGAGCGTCGTGACCTGCCCGCAGTCGGAGATGCTGCACAAGATCGCATACACACTGGCCGCCAGCGTCATCACGAAGGATCCGCAGTTCATCGAGGCCGTCACGGACTTCGCGGAGATTGACCGGCTGAACATCGGACCCGTCTCGACGATGAAGATCTCGTGGGACCAGCCGCACGAGGGGAACATGTTCGAGTTCCTCTGGCAGCGCCGGAGCATCGAGCGCGCGTGGTAAGCGGGACACTCATGTCCCGCCTTCCATCGGAGCCGGCACTTTACAGCGGACAAGAGTGTCCGCTTCACTGAAGCGATGCACAGCGCTGCCGAGCTTCACTTGTCCAAGGCCGACCGCGTCCTTGCGCGCATCATCCGCGACGTGGGGCCTTGCACGATGCGACCGCGTCGGAACTGCCCGCCTTTTCAGTCGCTCGTGCAGGCCGTCGCGCACCAGCAGCTCAACGGCACAGCGGCCAAGACCATTCTCAAGCGCTTCGTCGCGCTGTTCCCGGACGCCAAGTTTCCCCAGCCGGAACACATCCTCTCCGCTTCCGACGAGCAGTTGCGCGGCGCCGGCCTCTCGCGCGCAAAGACCGCCGCCATCAAGGACATCGCCCACAAGACCGCCACTGGTCATGTGCCGACGCGGCGCGAGGCCGCGCGCCTGAGCGATGAGGAACTCGTCGCGCGGCTCACGGAGATTCGCGGCGTCGGGCCGTGGACCGTCGAGATGTTTCTCATGTTCACACTGGGCCGCCGCGACGTGCTGCCCGTGGGCGACTACGGCGTGCGCTGCGGCTTCGCCAAGGCTTACGGCTGGAAACACCTTCCCACGCCAAAGGAACTTCTGGCCGAGGGCGAGCGCTGGCGGCCCTACCGCTCCATCGCGTCCTGGTATATGTGGCGCGTGCTGGATGCGACGTAGCGTGGCGGGGATAAATCCTTGAACAGCCGGAATTCTCGGCCAGTCTCTAAGCGCACATGATTTCAGCAGGCCACTCCTCCGCTCCCGCCGGGCTGTTCGACTTCGTTCCCCGCACTCGGCTCGTGTTCGGAGCGAACACCGTCGAGCGCGTCGGCAAACTCGCGGCGGAGCTCGGCGGCAAGCGCGTCCTGCTCGTCACCGACGCAGGCATCGTGAAGGCCGGCCACGCCGCGCGCGTGCAGGAGTCGCTCGCGAAGGCGGGCTTGCACGTCAGCCTCTTTGATCGCGCGAAGGAAAACCCCACGACGAAGTGCGTGGATGAATGCGTGACCGTCGCGGCTGCGGAGAAAGTGGATTTGCTCGTCGGTCTTGGCGGCGGCAGCTCGATGGACACAGCGAAGGGCTGCAACTTCATCTTCACCAACGGCGGCCGGATGCAGGACTACTGGGGCATGGGCAAGGCGCGCAAGCCGATGCTGCCGCTCATCGCCATCCCGACGACCGCCGGCACGGGCAGCGAGTGCCAGTCCGCGGCGCTCATCGCAGACGAGCAGACGCACCAGAAGATGGCTTGCCTCGATCCCAAGGCCGCCGCGCGCATCGCCATCCTCGACCCCGCGCTCACCCTCTCGCAGCCTCACCGCGTGACCGCTTGCACGGGCGTGGACGCCATCGCGCACGCCGTCGAGAGCGCCGTGACCACGAGGCGCAACCCGCTCTCGCAGATGTTTTCGCGCGAGGCGTTCCGGCTGTGCGTCACGAGCCTGCCGCAGGTCTTGAAGCATCCGAAGGAGATCGAGGCGCGCGGACGGATGCTGCTGGGTGCGGCCTACGCGGGCATCGCGATTGAGAACTCCATGCTTGGCGCGGCCCACTCGGCGGCGAACCCGCTCACGGCGCATTACAACATCGTTCACGGGCAGGCCGTTGGGATGATGTTGCCACTGGTCATTCGCTTCAACGCGGAGGACCCCGACGCGCTCCTCACCTACGCGGAACTCGCCTCCGGTCCCGAGCTGGCGAGCGTGAAGGGCGGGCTGACGACCGCGCTCGAAGCACTGCTGGCCCGCCTCGAATCGCTGCTCAATCTTGCCGGCTTCCCGCGCTCGCTCTCCGACTGCGGCGTCGAACCGCCGAAGATCAAGCTGCTCGCCGAGGAAGCCGCGAAACAGTGGACCGCTGGCTTCAACCCGCGCCGCATCGAGGTCGCGGACTTCGTCGGCCTCTACGAAGCCGCCTTCAACCGCCGCAGCGACGGGGACTTGGTGTGATTACGTCCGCATCTCTCACAGTCCGTCTCCCCATGTTTGTGCGCGTCCGGCTTTTAGCCACTATTCTCTATTCTCTATTCTCTATCGTCTGCACCCAAGCCGCTGCCCCCGCGCCGGAATTCCTCTTCCCCTCTGGCGGCAAGCAGGGCGCGACCGTCAGCGTCAACGTCGGCGGCAAGCTCGACGGCTGGCCAGTAAGCGCGTGGACCGATCACAGTGGTCTCGTCTTCAAGCCGGCCACGAACAGCGGGAATTACACCGTGACCATCGGTGCGGACGTGCTGCCGGGTGCGCATCTGGTGCGCTTCTACAACGGTGACGGCGCGGCGGAGCCGAGGCCTTTCGTCGTCGGCCTGCGCGACGAGATTCTGGAAGTCGAGCCGAACGATGATTTCCGCAAGGCCCAGCGACTCGCGAAATCCGTCGTAGTCGTCAACGGCAAGCTGGAGAAAGCCGGCGACGTGGACTCCTTCGCCGTCACGGCGGAACAGGGAAAGTGGATCGTCGCCGCCGTGGACGCCTACGCGCTGGGCAGCTCCGTGGACCCGGTCGTGCAAATCCTCGACGAGCGCGGCGTGCGCGTGGCCTTCAACCACGACACGCACAACCTCGACGCGCTTGCCGCGTGGCAGGCCAAGAGCGCGGGCACCTACACCGTGCAGGTGTATGGCTTCGCGCACCCACCTGCTGCGGATGTCGCGGCGAAGGGCAGCGCTGCGTTTGTCTATCGGCTCACGGTCACGACCGGGCCGTTCGCGCGCCTTGTGTTTCCATCGGGCGTGAAGCGCGGCGCGAAGTCGGCAGTGAGCCTGCTGGGTTGGAATTTGGAGAAAGCCGGCGCGACGCAGATGGTGGACGCCTCGCACACACAGGCAGCCGACCAACTGCTCTTCCTCGCCGCCGCGCTGACCGGCGACGCGCTTGTTGTGGATGTCGGCGAGACAAACGAAGTGACCGAGGTGGAACCGAACGACACGGCCGCGGCCGCGCAGCCGATCGTGCTGCCCGCGACGTTGAACGGGCGCATCGGCAAGCCTGGAGATGTGGACCGCTTCGCCTTCACGGCGAAGAAAAACGAGCGCTTCAACTGGCAGGTGCGCGCCGCAGCTCTGCACTCGCCGCTAGCCGCGCGGCTGCGCATGGAGGACACGAATGGAGTTCCCCTCGTCCAGCAGGAGAGCGGCGATGGCACTGACCCGAAGCTCGGCTGGAACGCACCGGCAGACGGGACATACGTCATGGCGATTACCGACATGTATGGCAAGGGCGGCTGGGACCACATCTATCGCATCGAGCACGTCGCGCAGCCGCCGAACTTCACGGCGACAATCCCGACGCACGCGTTCTTCGTGGAGAATGGCAAGACCAACGAGATCAAGATCACTCTCTCGCGCAACGAGGGCTTCAAGGAGAAGCTCACCCTGAGCGTGAAGGGCCTGCCCGACGGCGTCACCGCGAAGCCCGCCGCTGTCCCCGACAAGAGCGGCGAGGTGCAGGTGGAACTCATCGCGAGCGCCGACGCGAAGGCTTCGAGCGGGCCGATTGAAATCATGCTCTCGGCCCCCGAGGTTCGCCCGCCCTTGAGCCGCGCGGCCACTTACAGCCTGCGCGGCGGCGGGACGCGCGGCGACCGGCTGATCAACGACGGCCACGTCGCGTGGCTCACCGTGGCGAACAAGCCTGCGCCGCCACCGCCACCGAAGAAGAAGAAGGGTTAGCGTCTCGCGTCCTCACTTGGCCGGACGAGGGAAGGCCAGGAAGGAGAAAGGCCCGCCGGTGGGCGGGCCTTCGAGACTCGAAAGTTAAACTTGGAGCGAGGACCGGTCAGGCGCGTTCCATGTATTTGCCAGTGCGGGTGTCCACCTTGATCTTCTCGCCTTGCTTGATGAAGAGGGGGACCTGGATGTTCACGCCGGTCTCGAGGACAGCGGGCTTCTGCATATTGTTGGCGCTGTCGCCGCGGATGCCCTCGGGGGCCTCGGCCACGGTGAGGATGACGCTGGAGGGCAGATCGACCGAGACAGCCTTGTCCTCGACGAAGACCATGGTGCAGCCGCCGTTCTCGACGAGGAAGTTCTTCACGTCGCCAACAAGCTCGGGGGTGAGCGTGACGGTCTCGTAGTTCTCCGGGTTGGTGAAGACGTAGTCCTGGCCATCCTTGTAGCTGAACTCCATCTTGGTGGTCATCATGGGGACGACCTCGATCTTCTCACCGGAGGCGAAGCGTAGCTCGGAGGTCTTGCCGGTCTTGAGGCTGCGCATGCTGATCTGCACGAAGGCGCGGAGATTGCCGGGAGTGCGGTGGGTGACTTCAAGCACGACGACGACGTCGCCGCCCTGGCGGATGGCCATGCCTTTGCGGATTTCGGTTACGTTTGCCATAGAGTGTCTGGATTCGGACGCGACGCCCAGCCTCGCAGCCGCAGCGGAAGCGGGAGGCTAGCCAAGGGCAGGAGCATGGCAAGCATGGAGTTCCACGGAGCACGGTCAGCGGGCGCATCTCAGTTTCTTGCAACCCCCTGCTTTCCTTCGAAAACCCACTACGCGAAAACCAAGCTGGCGTGCAGAAAACCTGACGTTACTGCGGGAACTCGGAAACACGTGCAAGAAACTGAGATGCGCCCCACGTCAGCTCCGATACGGCTCCCACTCCGGTTCATTCGCGAAAATCCAGCGGTAGTAGTCCACGCCCTGCAGCTTCGCGGCGGCGGCTTCGTCCACGATGACGGTGCAGCGCGCGTGCATCTGGAGTGCGGTCGCGGAAATCATCGAGGTGATGGGGCCTTCGACGGCCTTCGCAATGATCTCCGCCTTGCCCGCGCCGGTGGCCAGCAGCACGACGCGGCGGGCTTCGAGGATGGTGCCCACGCCCATGGTGATGGCGCGGCGCGGCATCTTGGACGGGTCCGCGAAAAGGGAGGCGTTTTGCGCGACGGTCACGGGCGAGAGCGCCTTCACCCGCGTGCGCGAATGCAGCGCCGAGAGCGGCTCGTTGAAGCCGATGTGGCCGGTCTGCCCGATGCCCAGGAGCTGGAAATCAATGCCGCCACACTGCTTCATGAGTTCCTCGTAGCGGCGGCACTCGGCGTCGAGGTCGGCGGCGTCGCCGTGCGGGAGGTGGGTGTTGCGCAAGTCCACGTCCACGAGCCGGAACAGGTGCTCCTGCATGTAGTGGCGATACGAGTGCGGGTCGCTGGCGGGCAGCCCGACGTATTCGTCGAGGTTGAACGTGCACGTGTCGGCGAAGCTCAGGCCAGCCTCGCGGTGCATCCGCGCGAGCCGGTCATAGACGCTCTCCATGGTGCGGCCGGTGGCGAGGCCGAGGACGAGGCGCGGGTTGGCGCGGAGGTCGTGGGCAATGAGCCGCGCCAGCAGCTCGGCGGCGGCTTCGGGTGTGGGTTGGATGATGACTTCCACGGCGGCAGCTTGACGCAAAGCCCTTCCCCGGCTCCATCAGAAAATCGCCCCGACACTTGACCGGCGCGCGGCTGCTGCCGAATGATGCCGCCCATGAACAAGTTCCTCTTCGCCTTTGCCACCGGCCTGTCGCTCGCGTGCGCCGCGCCCGCCGCCGACTACACGCTGCACTCGTTCCAGAAGATTCTCGTCACGACGAACTTCCTGTGCGAGGGCGCGGACTTCGCGGACTTCAACAAGGACGGAAAGAAGGACGTGGTCGCCGGTCCTTACCTCTTTCTCGGACCGGACTTCAAGCAGCGCGTGGAATACACCCCACCCGCCGCCAAGCCCTACGACCCCGCCAAGGGCTACTCCGACTACTTCCTCACCTTCACGCACGACTTCAACAGCGACGGCTGGCCGGACATCCTTGTCTATTCGTGGCCCGGGAAGGAGACCGCGTGGTATGAGAACCCCAAGGGCGTCGCCGGCCACTGGCCACGCCACGTCATCTTCGCCGTGACGGACAATGAATCCCCGCAACTCGGCGACATGAACGGCGACGGCAAGCCCGAACTCATCGTCCATACCGGTGGACAGCTCGGCTTCGCTGAACTCGACTGGAAAGACCCGACCAAGCCCGCGAAGTTCCGCGCCATCTCCCCGACCGACGCGAAGAAGTATTTCCGCTACACGCACGGCTACGGCTATGGCGACGTGAACGGCGACGGACGCGCGGACATCCTCGACCGCGACGGCTGGTGGGAGCAGCCTAAGGACTACCGCGCCGGCGAGCAGTGGAAATTCCACGCCGTTCCCTTCGCGCCGACCGGCCTGCGCGGCGGCGGGCAGATGCTCGTCCATGACGTGAACGGCGACGGCATCGCCGATGTCATCACGAGCTGGGACGCGCACGGTTACGGCCTCGCGTGGTATGAAGGCCAGCGCGAAGGCGGCGCGGTGAAGTTCCGCGAGCATCTCGTGATGAACAACAAGCCCGAGCACAACCGCTACGGCGTGAAGTTCTCCCAGCTCCACTCGCAGACGCTCGTGGACATGGACGGCGACGGCGTGAAAGACCTCGTCACTGGCAAGCGCTTCTGGGCGCACGGTCCCGCCGGTGACGCGGAACCGAACGCCCCGGCGGTCCTCTACTGGTTCAAAATCCAACGCAGTGCGGACAAGACCGTGGATTTCATCCCGCACTTGATTGACGACAACTCCGGCGTCGGCACGCAGATCACCGCCGGCGACATCAACGGTGACGGCCTACCCGACGTGATCTCCGGCAACAAGAAAGGTGTCTCCGTCTTCCTGCACCAGGTTAAGAAAGTCTCGAAGGCCGAGTGGGAGAAGGCGCAGCCGCAGCCCGTGGTTGCGAAGTAGCGCGGCTCAGACGCGCTTCGTCAGGCTTACGCCGAGCTTCAGCAGCTTCTGCGCGTCGGCTTCGGACTTCGCCTCGGCGTAGATGCGGAGGATGGGTTCGGTGCCGGAGCCGCGCAGCATTAGCCATGAGCCGTCCGCACCGCAGAACTTCACGCCGTCGTAGCTCTTCACATCGGCGAGCGGCGACTTGAGCAGCTTGGAGGGCGGGTTGTTTTTGCAGAACTCCATGAGGGCGGCGCGTTTCTCCAGCGGGAAGTGCGTGTCGATGCGTCCGTAGCGGTGCGGGCCATAGTCCTTCTCCAACTGCGCAAGGAGCTTGGTCAACGGCTTGCGTTCGGTGACGAGCATTTCGAGGAGCATCAGGCCGGCGAGAATCCCGTCGCGCTCCGGGACGTGGCCGGGGAAGCCGATGCCGCCGCTCTCCTCGAAGCCGAGCAGCACACCGCCCTTGATGATTTCGCTCGCGATATATTTGAAGCCCACGCCGGTCTCGACAAGTTCGAGGCCGAGCGCGGCGCACATCTTGTCCACCATGCTCGTGGTGGTGAGCGCCTTGACCACGCGTCCCCTGCCCTGCTTGTTGACCGCGTAGTGCCGGAGCAACAGGCAGATGAGCTGGTGAGTGGAGAGCGGGTTGCCGCGTCCGTCCATGCCACCGACGCGGTCGGCGTCGCCGTCGGTGACGAGGCAGAGATCGTGCGGGTGCTTCGCGAGGTAGGCCATGCTGCGGCCGTAGTTCTTCGCGATGGGTTCCGGGTTGATGCCGCCGAAGAACGGATCGTGCGCGGCGTTGAGCGTCGTGACTTTGCAGGTCGTGTCGGCCAGCAGTCGGTCGAAGCACCCTGCCCCGACGCCGAAGAGTGCTTCGTGCGCGAACTTAAGCTTCGAGGCAGCGATGAGTTTGAAGTCCACGAGCTTCTTGAGCGCCGCGTAGTAACGCGGGCAGATGTCCTTCACCGTGATGTGGCCGGACTTCACAGCGAGGGCGAAGGGCATAGCCTTGACCGGTTCGGCGTCGAGCAATGCTTCGACGGCGCTGCACACTTCCGGCGGTGCGGAGCCGCCGAACCATGCTTTGAGTTTGAAGCCGTTGAAGATCGCCGGATTGTGGCTCGCCGTGAGCATCACGCCGCCTATGCCGTTCTGCTTCTTCACCGTCCACGACACGGCAGGCGTGGGCGTGGGGCGGTCGGTGAGCGTCACGATGAAACCGTTCGCCGCGAGGATCTCAGCAGTGCGTTGCGCGAACTGGTCCGAGAGGAAGCGGCGGTCGTAGCCGACGACGGCGTGGTTCGTGACGTCGGCGACGGAGTGGCGGTTCCAATACGTCGCCGTCGCTTGCGCCACGCGGCTGACGTTTTCGAAGGTGAAGTCCTCAGCGATGACAGCGCGCCAGCCGTCGGTTCCGAATTTGATCTTGGCCATAGATATTGTGGGCGGAGTGAAACACGAGGCGGGGTGATTGAAAACGAAGGAATCACCGCGCCGCAATTCGTCGTTCAAGTCGGCGCTTGCCAAGCGGCGTGCTGGCCGGGATTTTAGCCGCGCGGTCACCACCCATGAATGACGCGGAAGCCAAACGACTCGAGGCACTCCAGCGTTACCGCATCCTCGACACGCCACCGGAGCCGGCGTTCGACGACCTCGTGCAGCTCGCGGCGCAGCTCTGCAACACTCCCATCGCGGCGGTCTGCCTCGTGGACGAGGGGCGCGTGTGGTTCAAGGCGCGCACGGGCATCCCGACAGCCGAGGTGCCTCGGGAAACCTCGTTCGCGCTGCACACGATCCAGCAAGCCGGGACGCTGGTGGTTCGCGACACGCTCGCAGACGAACGGTTTCGCGAGCATCCGTTGGTGAAGGACGCGCCGCCGGTGCGCTTCTACGCGGGGTTTCCCCTCATCACGCCGGAGGGTCACGCTGTCGGCGCGCTGTGTGTGATGGACCGCGTGACGCGCGGGCTGACGGGGCAGCAGGCGGTGGCGTTGCAGCGCTTGAGCCGGCAGGTGCTGACGCAACTCGAAGTTCGCCGACACGTCGCGGACTTGGAGCGCGAGATCAAGAAGCATCAGGAGACCGAGGACGCGTTGCGCTTCACGGAGGCGATGTTCCGTGGGATTTACGAGAACGCGACAGACGGCATTTTCCAGACGACGCCGGATGGCAAGTTCCTTTCCGCAAACCCGATGCTGGCGAAGATCTACGGCTTCGCCACGCCAGAGGAACTGGTCGCCGCGTTGAGCGACGTCTCGCGGCAGCTCTACGTGGAGCCGGCGCGGCGCGAGGAGTTCGTCCGGCTGATGCGGGAGAAGGAGATCATCCAGAACTTCGAGTCGCAGGTCTTCAACGCGCGCGGCGAGATCATGTGGATCGCCGAGAACGCGCGCGCGGTGCGGGATGCGGAGGGAAAACTCCGCTACTACGAAGGCACGGTCGAGGACATCACGGAACGCAAGCGTGCGGAGATTTCCGTGCGCGAGGCGGAGCGGCGCTTCCGCTCGATTTGGGAGAAGTCTGCCGACGGGATGCGCCTGACTGACAAGGACGGCACGCTGCGCGCGGTGAACCCGGCCTATTGCCGCATCGTGGGCATGAGCGAGGCTGAGTTGGTTGGCCGGTGCTACACGGTCAGCTACCAAGACTGCGAGGAGGTGCGCCGGCTGCACGCGCTTTACTGCGAGAGTTATCAGAGCCGGACGATTCCCGAGCACCTTGAGCGCAACGTCGTCTTCCGCAACGGCCGCAGGGCGATCCTTGAGCTGTCCAACTCGCTCGTTGAAAACGACGGGCAGGACCCGCTCATCCTGAGCATCTTCCACGATGTGACCGAGAGCCGGCGCGCGGAGGAGATGCTGCGCAACTCCGAGGGCCGCTTCCGCTCGATCTGGGAAAAGTCCGTGGACGGGATGCGGCTGATCGACAAGGACGGCATCACGCGCGCGGTAAACCCGGCCTTCTGCCGACTCGTTGGCCTGACGGAGACGGATCTGCTGGGCCGGCCCTACACTGAGCATTACGATCAGGGCGAGGACGCGCAGGCGCGGCTGGAGCGGTTCCGCGCCGGCTATCGCGACCGCAGCATCGCGGAGCACATGGAGCGGCGACTGGCGTTGCGCGATGGCCGGTCGGTTCATGTCGAGTTGTCCATTTCTTTCGTCGAGGTCGCGGGCGAGGAGCCGTTGGTGTTGACGGTTTTCCACGACCTGACGGCGCGGAAGCAGATCGAGGCGGCGTTGCGCGACTCGGAGTTTCTCTACCACTCGCTGGTGGACAACCTGCCGCAAAACATGTTCCGCAAGGACATGGCCGGGAAGGTCACGTTCGTGAACCAGCGCTATTGCCAGGAGATGGGCAAGACACGCGAGGAGTTCATCGGCAAGACTGACTTCGATCTTTTCCCCGCGAACCTCGCCGAGAAATACCAGCGCGACGACCAGCGCATCATCGAGTCGCGCAAGTCCTTCGAGACCGTCGAGGCGCACTTCACGCCGGAGCGCGGCAAGACCTACGTGCAGGTGGTCAAGACGCCGCTCTTCGACCGCGACGGCAACGCGCTGGGCATCCAGGGCATCTTCTGGGACGTGACCGAGCGCAAGCGCATTGAGGAACAGCTCGCCTCCGAGCGTGACCTGCTCCGCGCGCTGCTCGACAACGTGCCGGACCGCATCTATTTCAAGGACACCGAGTCGCGCTTCCTGCAATGCAGCATGGCGATGGCAAAGCGGCTGGGCCTCAAGGATCCCGCCGAGGTCGTCGGCAAGACGGACTTCGATTTCCATCCGGCAGAGCAGGCGCGCGAGTTCTTCGCCGACGAGCAAAAAATCCTGCTCACCGGCACGCCCATCATCAACAAGGTCGAGCGTCAGGTCGCCGCCGACGGCTCGGACATCTGGGCATCTGTCACGAAGGTGCCGCTGCGCAACCGCGCCGGCTTCATCACCGGCATCGTCGGCATCTCGCGCGACATCACGGAGATCAAGCGCGCCGAGCGCGAACTCCAGCAGGCCCGCGACGCCGCCCTGGAATCCACGCGGCTCAAGTCGCAGTTCCTCGCTGCCATGAGCCACGAGAGTCGCACGCCGATGAACGGTGTCGTGGGCATGATCGAGCTGCTGCTCGACACCGACCTCGCGCCGCAGCAGCGCGAGTTTGGCGAGACCGTCCACTCCAGCGCCTACGCCCTGCTGCACATCATCAACGACATCCTCGACTTCTCGAAGATCGAGGCGGGCAAGCTCACGCTGGAAACCACAGACTTCGACCTGCGCGAAGTCGTGGAGCGCAGTGCCGAACTGCTCGCCCATCGCGCGCAGGCCAAGAGCCTCGAACTCGTCGCGTGGATGACCCCCGACGTCGCGGTGCAACTGCGCGGCGACCCGGTGCGCGTTCAGCAAATCCTCGTCAACCTCATCGGCAACGCGGTGAAG
>SXTU01000163.1 GCA_005791875.1 Verrucomicrobiales bacterium | reverse complement strand
TCCGCGAGCGGTCGTAACTCGGTCAAAATCAGTGACCAGTCCAACTCCCGGCCGCGCCGAATCAAAATGGTCTTCACGTCCAGCCAGTCCCGCTCCCGGCTGGCGAATGATTTCATTACAACCAAGTCTTCCGCCGAGCAGAGCCGGAGCTTCCAATCGCCCAGAAATGTGACATCCACCGCCCGTTGGACCGCCCGCTCCTCGAATGGCAGCGCGCCCAGAGCGACATCCACGCCCACGCCATTCGGGTGCTGGAGCAACGCCACGCGATGCCGAAGGGCCTTGTCCCAAAAATCGGCCTCGGCCACGCGCGGCTGAAACCGGGTCAGCAGCGCGCGGACAAAAGGCTCCTCGTTGCCAAAGCCGGTCAGCAAGGTCACATCCACATCGCGCGTCACCCGCGGCTCGCCCCAGTGCTGCACCGCCAGCCCGCCGATGAAGCAAAAGCCCCATCCGCGCTCCCGCAGCAACTGCTGGAGCGTTTCGGCAGCCTGAAAGACCAAGTTCATCGGCGGTCACGGGAGAAATAGAATTGTTGTTCCAGCAGGCCGGACGACGCACGCACGGGGAGGGAGAGCGCTCCGTGGGTGAACAGCTCGTCCAACTGTTCCATTGCACGCACCGTGTCGGTCGCGCGGATTTCCTCCGCGCGAATGCGTTCAAGCTCCGGCCCGGCTTCCTTCCAAGCCTGAACCCAGCGGCGCGCGTTGGCTGTTTCGGTTGCGGTCATCGGTCACATTCTCCCATCACAAAATCAATTGAACCGAGGATGCTCACGGCGTCGCTCATCATGTGACCGGGCAGCACGTGCGGCAGGATGCTCAGGTTGCAGAACGAGGGCGCGCGAATCTTCAGCCGATACGGCGTGCCGCCGCCGCGCGAATTGATGTAAAAGCCCAGCTCACCCTTCGGGTTCTCCGCGCCGAAATAGATTTCTCCCGGCGGCGCGTTCACGCCCTGCGTCACCAGCATGAACTGGTGAATCAGCTCCTCCATGCTCGTGAGCACCTTGTCCTTCGCGGGCAAAACGATTTTGCCGTCGGGCACGTTGATGGGTTCCTTCGCGTCGTTGTCGTCGCCGCCGGGCAGTTTGGCGAGGCACTGGCGGATGAGGCGCACGCTCTGGCGCATCTCTTCCATGAGGACGAGGTAGCGGTCGTAACTGTCGCCGACGGAGCCGACGGGCACCTCGAAGTCCAGCTCGCCGTAAATGAGATACGGATGCGCCTTGCGCACGTCGTAATCCACGCCGCTGCCGCGCAGGTTCGGGCCGGTCAGGCCGTAATCAATCGCGTCCGCCGCCGAGATGATGCCGACGTTCCGCGTGCGGTCCACGAAGATGCGGTTGCGGGTGAGGAGCGTCTCGGACTCGGCAAAGTTGACTTCCACCTCATCGCAGAACTTGCGCAGCGCATCCGCCCAACCCGGCGGCAAGTCGCGCGAAAGCCCACCGATGCGCGTGTAGCTCGTCGTGAACCGCGCGCCGGTGAGCCGTTCGATGAGCGAGTAAATCTTCTCCCGCTCGGTGAACGTGTGGAGGAAGACCGTGAGCGCGCCGATGTCCATGGCGAACGCGCCGAGGCCGAGCAAGTGCGCCGAGATGCGCGCCATCTCGCAGCAGATGACGCGGATGTATTGGCAGCGCGGCGGGAGCTGCTGGTCAATGCCCATCAGCTTCTCCACCGCCAGCGCGTAAGCCACGTTGTTCGCCAGCGGCGCGAGGTAATCCAGCCGGTCCGTGTAAGGGATGAACTGGGTGTAGGTCATGTTCTCGGCGATTTTCTCGTCGCCGCGATGCAAGTAACCCACGTCTGGCGTGGCCTTCGTGATGATTTCGCCGTCCAGCTCCAGAATGATGCGCAACACGCCGTGCGTGGACGGGTGCGACGGCCCCATGTTGAGAATCATCTTCTCGCCGTGAAGCTCGCCGTCGTCGCCGCCGGTGGACGGAGCGGACGCTGGCACGACCTCCGGCATGAGCGACTTGGAGCCGGCCGCCACGCGGGAGGCGGGGTCGCGGAACTCGATGGTTTGGGCGGTGGCCATGAAATCAGTTCTCCGGCACGCGCACACGCGGCTCGCGCGCCATGCTGTCCTTGCCGCCCGCGACGGTCACGAACGGCCCGCCTTCCAGCGGTGCGGGCTTGGTGAACGCCACTTCGGGTAAGTCGGTCGGCTTGCCTGCCAGCGGGAAGTCCTTCCGCAACGGGAAATACGGGTAGCCGTCCCACATCAGGATGCGGCGAAGGTCGGGGTGTCCACGGAAGCGGACGCCCATCATGTCGTAGGCCTCGCGCTCGTGCCAGTCGGCCCCGCGCCAGACGCCCGTGACGGTGGGCAACTCAGACTTCTCCTCGCTGACCTCTGTCTTGATACGCAGATGACAGCCGTGGCCGGTGCCGTAAAGCTCGTAAACCAGCGTCCAGCGCGGGTCTTCGCCGTAGTTGTCAATGCTCGTGAGGTCCAGCAGCATGTCGAAACTCAAGGACTGCTTCGCGAACTCGCAGACCTCCGCGATGCGCTCGGCATCGGAAAGTTTCAAGGTGACTTCGCCACGAAACTCGGCGGGCGTGGACAGCAGTTCGCCGAATTTGGCTTTCAACTGGTTGGCGAGTTCGGCGGCGGCCACGGGGAAAGTTGAGGGTTAAAAGTTGAGAGTTGAGAGGCGGTTCAGGCGGCCAGCACCGGCTCCTTCTGCACCTTGTTTTGCAGCTTGATGAGCGCGTCCAGCAGCGCCTCGGGACGCGGCGGGCAGCCGGCCACGTAAACGTCCACGGGGATAATGCTGTCCACTCCCTGGAGCACGGCGTAACTGCGATACATCCCGCCGGTCGAGGCGCACGCGCCCATCGCGATGACCCACTTTGGCTCCGGCATCTGGTCGTAAATGCGCCGCACGGCCAGCGCCATTTTGTAAGTCACCGTGCCCGCGACAATCATCACATCTGACTGCCGGGGCGAGAAGCGCATGACCTCCGAGCCGAACCGCGAGATGTCGAACTTGCTCGCGCCCGCCGCCATGAGTTCGATGGCGCAGCAGGCCAGGCCCATCGGCATCGGCCACAGCGACTGCTTGCGACACCAGTTGATGGCCGCATCCACACGCGTGACCACCACGTCACCCTCAATCTTCGAGTTGTAGCCTAGTTCAGTGCTGGTCTGCATGGTGGAAGCGTGCGGAAATTGTCCGCCCACGCGGCAAGTAAAGCACCGCGAGGGGGAGCGGCAAGCGTTTTGTGATTTTTTTCACAAGGAGCACAACTCATGGCAGAAAACAGCGGCTTGCGCAGACCAGTGGCAGTCTGGTTTGCTACCCACATGAATCGCCACCGCTTCCTCAAACTCGCCTCCACCTCCACCGTAGTAGCAGTCCTGAGCACCGCCTGCGCCTCCGCTGCCGACAAGCCGGCCACCCCAACTCAGTTCCGCGCATACGTCGGAACTTACACCGGCAAGAAGAGTCAAGGCATCTACTCGTTCACTTTCAACTCCACGACCGGCGAGGTCGGCAAGCCGGAACTCGCGGGTGAGGCGACGAGTCCTTCCTTTCTCGCAATTCACCCCAACGGGAAAAACCTTTACGCCGTCGGCGAGGTAGCGGCGGTGGACGGCAAGAAGGGTGGCGGCGTGAGCGCGTTCGCCATTCAGCCGGACGGCAAGCTGAAACTACTCAGCCAAGCGTCCACGGTCGGCTCGGGGCCGTGTCACATCTCGGTGGACAAGAGCGGCAAGGTGGCGCTCGCGGCCAACTACGGCGGCGGCAGCGTCGTGGCACTTCCCATCAAGGCCGATGGTTCTGTCGGCAGTCACACGGGCTTCGCGCAGCACGAAGGCAAGAGCGTCACGAAGCGCCAGAGCCAGCCCAACGCGCATTCAGTCAACATCTCCCCTGACAACCGCTTCGCCTTCGTCGCCGACCTCGGCCTCGACAAGGTGCTCATCTACAAGCTCGACGCGGCCAAGGGCACCATTACGCCGAACGACCCCGCGTTTGCCACCGTGCCACCCGGCAGCGGCCCGCGCCACTTCGCGTTCCACCCGAGCGGCAAGTTCGCCTATGTCATCAACGAGATTACCCTCACCATGACCGCGTTCAGCTATGACGCCGCGAAGGGCGCGCTTACCGAGATTCACACCGTCTCCACGCTGCCCGCCGCTGATGGCCCCGGTCCGAAGCCCGGCTGGAGCACGGCGGAAGTCGTGGCACATCCCGGCGGCAAGTTCCTCTACGGCTCCAACCGTGGTCACGACACCATCGCCGTCTTCTCGGTCGCCGCCGACGGGAAAATCACCCTCGTGCAGAACGCACCAGCGGAAGTGAAGACGCCGCGCAACTTCAACCTCGACCCGACGGGCAAGTGGCTCTTCACCGAAGGCCAAGGCTCCGACACCATCGCGCTCTTCAAGGTGGACCAGACGACCGGCAAGCTCACCGCCACCGGCACGAAGCTCGAAGTCGGCAGCCCGGTGTGCATGAAGTTCCTCGCGGTGAAGTAGCTGATCAGTTTTCAATTTTCAGTGACCAGTATCCAGTGGGCGAACGGACTCCGCACGCCTCAGGACTGAATACTGAACACTGGCTACTGAATACTTTCCCCCACTACGCAATCCGCATCGTCAGTCCACCATCAATCGTCACCGTGTCCCCGGTGATGTAGTCGTTCTTCACCAGCATGAGGATGGCGTCGGCCACCTGTTCAGGCGTGCCTTCGCGCTTGAGCGGGATGCGTTGCTCGAGGTTCAGTTTCTTCTGCTCCGCCGACATCTTCTCGTGAAAGCGCGTGCGGATGACGCCGGGCGCGACGCAGTTGATGCGGATGTTGTCCGGGGCGAACTCGCGGGCGAGGCCGCGTGTGATGTGCGGGATCGCGCCCTTCACCGCTTGATAGGCGATATTGCTCGGCGTCGCCAGCTTCCCGGCTGTGGAGGAGATGAGGATAATCGCTCCCTCTTTCTTCGGACGCATGAGCGGGATCGCCGCGCGACACAGGTGGAAAATCGCGTGGACATGGACATCGAACGCGCCTTGCCACGCCTCTGGCGTCAGCTCCAGCAAGCCGCCGTTCACCGCGCCGCCGGCCGAGTGAACAACCACATCCACGCCACCCAGCAACCGCGCCGTTGCCTCAACGCAGCGTGTGCAATCAGCGGGCTTCGCGCAGTCGGCGGTGATCAGTTCGCAGCGCCGGCCCAGCGCCTGAATCGCCGCCCGCGTCTGCCGTGCTTCATCATCCTCCGTGCGTCCGACGATGGCGACATCCGCGCCTTCTCTTGCGAGTGCGACTGCCACCGCCGCGCCGATGCCGCGTGTGCCACCAGTGACCAGGCCGACTTTTCCGGTAAGTTGCATATGAGAGATGTGTTGAAACCGCTGCGCTTCGTGCCGTCGCAGCGGAGGAGAGTCAACCTGAAATCCAGCTGGAGTTGCGGGGCGATGGACGCGGGCGGGCTGACGGCAAGAAGGGGACAGTAAGAAGGGACCTTGTTTCTGCCCTCTTCTTTCTGTCAGCTCCCGATGGTCTGCAAGAAACAGCGATGCCCCCAGCGCACCGCTGTTCACCGTTTCCAAGGCGAATATGGCCGTTGGGAGGCCGCAGGCGGATTCTCACTTCGCCATCTCTCGCAGTGCCGTCTTGAGCACCTTCCCCGTTGCGTTGCGCGGGAGGGCGGGGAGGCGGCGGAAATGGCGCGGCACCTTGTAGTCCGCCAGCTTCTCCCGCACGAAGTCGTGCAGCGCCTTCTCGTCGAGGGTCACGCCCTCAGCGGCCACCACGAAGGCCAGCGGTTGCTCGCCGCGCCGCGCGTCCGGCACGCCGATGACCGCCGCGTCCTTCACGCCGGGGAAGCGGTGAATCACCTCCTCGACCTCGCGCGGATAGACGTTGATGCCGTTGACCAGCAGCATGTCCTTCTTGCGGTCGGTGATGTAGTAAAAGCCGTCAGTGTCGCGATGGCCGATGTCGCCGGTGTAGAGCCAGGCGCCGCGGATTACCAACGCAGTTTCCTCCGGCTGGTTCCAGTAACCGCGCATCACGTTTGGGCCGCGGATGCACAACTCGCCCGTCGTGCCCACGGGGAGTTCGCCGCCGCTGTCATCGCGGATGCTCAACTCCACGCCCGGGATCGGCACGCCCACACTGCCAGCCTTGGGCGTGCCGCGAATCGGGTTCACCGTCGCCACCGGACTGCTCTCGGTCGGGCCGTAACCCTCGATGAGCGGCAGCTTCGGGAAGCGCGCGTGAAACTGCCGCAGCACCTCCAGCGGCAACGGCGCTCCGCCGCTGATGCACAGCCGCAGCGACGGCAGCTCGACGCCCGCCGGCAGGCCCGCGAGCGCACGGTGGATCGGGGGCACGGCCGGCAGCATCGTCGCGCGCCGGTGGATGATGTCGTCGAGCACGTGCTTGAACGGGCTGATGGACTTCACCAGCACGACGCTCGCGCCCTTGAGCAGCGGGCAGAGCGTGCCGACGGTGAACATGAAGCTGTGGAACTGCGGCAGCAGCACGAGCAGGCGGTCATCATCCTGGAAGTCGAGGCAGGTGAAGCAACTGCGGACGTTCGAGAGGAGATTCCCGTGCGTGAGCATCGCGCCCTTGCTGCGGCCCGTCGTTCCCGACGTGTAGAGGATCACCGCCGTGTCGTCGGGGTTCGTGTCCGGCAGCTCGGCGACGGCCGCGCCGGCATCGACGAGCGCATCGAAGCTGAGCGTGCCCTCGTGCTCACCCGCGCCGCCGCCCGCCACGATGAGGTGCCGGCACCCGGGCGCGTCGCGTGCGCCCGCGAACGCCTCGCCGACGAGCGTGTGCCAAAGGACGAGCGCGACCGCGTCTGAGTCGCCGAGGTGATAGCCCACCTCCGCCGCCTTCAGCATGACGTTGAGCGGGACGGCGACGACGCCCGCGAGCTGGCAGCCGAAGTACGCGACCGTGAACTCCGGCACGTTCGGCATCATCAGCGCGACGTGACTGCCGCGCCCGAGCCCGAGCGAAATTAGCGCTCCCGCAAATCGCGCCGCCCGCCGCTCGAGCTCACCGTACGTGACGCGGTCTTCTCCGGCGATGAGCGCCAATTTCTCGGGATGTCGCGCTGCTCCTTCACGGAGGAGGATCGAGAGATTGAGGCTCATGCTTCTTGCCGCCGGGGCTGC
>SXTU01000162.1 GCA_005791875.1 Verrucomicrobiales bacterium | reverse complement strand
GCTGACGATTACGTCGGGCAGGTGCGTGCGCGCGAGCTTCAGGCCGGTCAGGCCGTTCTCCGCCTCGATGACCTCATGTCCGCGCGTGCGCAGCAGGTTTGCCACCGACTGCCGGAACACATCCGCGTCATCCACCAGCAAAATCTTCATGCAAGGCTGATGGTCACGCAATCGCCGCGCCATTTCACGCGCGAACTTTGACCCGCTGACAAATAGAAGTTGCCCGGCGCGTTCGCTGAAAAATTCCCTGTAAGTTCCCTAGCCTCCGCCGCTATACCGGTGCGGAAGCTCATGCTCGCCGACGCCACCACCAACTCCGCCGCCGAGGCCGCGCTCATCCGCGCCGTGCAGGCGGGCGACACCGCCGCCTTCGAGCCGCTCGTGGACACGCACCTCGACCATCTCCGCGCGTTCATCGCGCTCAAGCTCCCCGTCGCGCACCTCGTGGATGAGCTGGCGCACGAGACGTTTGTCTTCGCCTTTCGTAACCTCGCCGGGTTCACGGCCGGCACGAGCTTCCGCGCGTGGCTCCGGGCCATTGCGGCGAACCTCATCCGCGCCGAGTTGCAGCGCTACGCCCGCGAGCAGCAGAACCAGTTCAACTACGCCCGCGCCCGCGAGCTGGAGCGCAGCCTAATGACCGGCCCCGGCGCGGGCGAATCCGCCGAGGTCGAGCATCTGCGCGAATGCGTCGCCGGCCTGCCGCCACACATGCAGGAACTGGTCGAGCTGAAATACGCGCAAGACCAGCCCATCGAGGCCATCGCCAATAAACTCGACCGCACGGAGAACGCGGTGTGGCAAGCCCTCTTCCGCCTCCGCTCGCAGCTCAAGCAGTGCGTCGAAGGCAAACTCGGGAGGTCCACATGACCGGCGAACTGCCCATAGCGAATCGGGAATCCCGTGTCGGCCCACCGCCGCCCCGCCATTCCGCACTCCGCATTCCGCACTCCGCATTTCCCCCATGCTGACCGACGACCAACTCATCGCCTACCTCGCCGGCACGTTGCCAGCCGACGAGCGCACGCGCGTCGAGGCCGAGCTGGCGGGCGACCCTGAAGCGCTGCGGCGGGTGCTCGACCACGAGCGTCTCGACCTCGCGCTCCAGCTTCTCCTCAACCCCACGGTCAGCCGCGCGCACGTGAGAGCCTCCGTCCTCGCGGGCATCCGCACCCCCACGCACGCCGTCTCCGCCGAGGAAGTGATGAAGCGAGTGCTGCTGGAATCCGGCAAGAACGCACTGGCCTACCGCCCGGAAAAAGAGGACCCCTCGCCGGGCTTGTTCGCCACCCTTGCCGGCGCGTTTCGGGAATGGCTTCAGACCGATCAAGCGCGGGTCGTGGTTTACGGCGGTCTGGCGGCGCTCGTGGTTTTCCTCGCTTCCGAGTTGCGCGTTTCGCGAACCCAAGAGCCATCCGCTCAACGGAGAGCCGAGCGTGCCGAGCTCCTAAATGCCGTGGCCGCAGCGATGGAAGCCCAGGCGGCCCCCAAGTCCCGCGACCCCGTCCTCTGGCCCTTCGCCCCCGACTCACCGTGGAACACGTCCATTGGTTCCGGGGCACAATTCGCCGCCGTGGCTCCCGGCGGACTCGACCTCACCACGGGCATCATGGTCGTTTCCGCGCGCCTTTCGCATCCCATCTTTCGCGAGACGACCACGGATGCGCCCGTCGAGTTGCTCCTGGCCGGGCAAAGCGCACCGCTCGCCACGCTGCGCCTCCCCGACGCCGCCCTCGCCGCCACTGCCGTCTCGCGCAACCTCCACCTCATCGCCGCCGACGGCTTCACGCTCTACGAAATCTTCGGTGCCCAACGCGCCGCCGGCCGCGTGCTCACGGGCCGCAACATCAGGCGCCACGACCTGCGCGGCTCCGGCGTCCCGCCCGACTTTGCCAGCGCCAACGGCAGCGGCCTCACGCCCTTCGCCGGCAGTCTCACCCGCGCGGAGTTGACCGGCCCCATCCGCCGCGTCATCGGCTCCGTCGCGCCCTTGGAAGCCATCGCCGCGAAACCCGACGGCCCCGCGCACGTCTGGCCGGCCGGTTGGTCACCGGCGAACAACCCCGCACTTCGCGCCAAGCTCGCCCCGCGCGGCAATGTCCACCTCGGGTCGCTCCTCGCCATTCCGCCCAGCGTGGACCTCGCGCGCCTCGGTGTGGGCACCAACGGCCCGGCCTACGAAATCGCCCGCGCCCTGCAAGACTACGGCCTCTACGTGAAGGACGCCTTTGACGGCGAGTGGTTCACCGAGTGGCATCAGGCTGGCAGCCCGCACCTCATCATCTGCGCGGACTTCGATACCCCCGCCGACCTACCGCCCAACTTCCGCGCCCAGCTCGCCCTCGTCATCCGGCACCTGCAAGTCGTCGTGAACAACGGCCCGCAAACCATCGGCGGCGGTGGCCAACCGCGCGTTAAGCCCCCCGCCCCACCCTTCATCACGCAACCGTGAGCAGCGCGGACGCCCACGTCCGCAGCGCGCCGGAGTTGAAAACCGGAAGCGAAGGCTGAGGACCCAAAGATTCAGGGAAGACAAAGATGGACTGTCCGCAATCTTTGGCCTTCCTGAATCTTTGGGTTCTTCTCCGTCGGCTCGTGGGGAAAAGTGGGCGGTGGAAATTGACGTGCGACGGCGTGGACAGCCTCAGCCCGCATCGGTCTGGCTCTCCGGGATTCCCTCACTCGCGAAAAACTTCGCGTAAGATTTAGCCTTTCTGTGCTATTTCTCTGTGCAAGCTGACGCCGCCAAACCGCCGCCAACCAACTCAAACATCATGAAGCTCCCCCTCGCCGCTCTGCTCGCCCTCCTCGCCACCGTCCCGTCCGCGCTGGCCGCCGAGCCAGCCAAAGCCTGGTCCGGCACGTGGAACAACCGCAAATACAACACCAACGGCCAGCTCATCTGCACCGTCATCGGTGAGCAAAACGGGCAGTGGATTGCCAAGTTCACCGGCACCGCGCTGGGCAAACCCATCAGCTACACCGCGCTGATGACCCCGAAGAAGAACGGCGACCAGACCGCTCTCTCCGGCACGACCAAGGTGGACGGGTTCGATTACCAATGGTCCGCGACTGTCGTGGGCAAGGCGCTCAACGGCAGCTACAAAGCCTCCAACGGCAACAACGGCGAGTTCAAGTTGCAGTCGAAGTAGGGCGGAGGCGGTGACCCGGTTTGGAGCGCGGACGCGCACGCCCGCAGCCGCTACCGAATTCCAAGGTGCCCGAGTGCGGACGTAGGCGTCGCGCTCCAAGGGCGTGCGGCCTCCACTCCCTCACCTCGGCGGCGACTACAGCAAACTCCTGAGTCCTGTCGGCGTAAGAACCCTTCGCCCGGCGCTATAGAAGGGCAAATGAAGACAACGAATCTCTCCCTCCGCGCCGCCGGGTTGGTCGCACTGCTCGTGGTGTCCGCGCTGTCCGCCGCCGCGCAGACGCTCCCGGCGCATTATCGGCAGACGAACAACATCCCTTACGTCACCGGCGGGCAGTCGCGGCAGTGGCTGGACCTCTTTCACATCCCCGGCGCGACGAACCCCACGCCCGTCGTCGTGTGGGTCCACGGCGGCGGCTGGAATTCCGGCGACGAAAATTTTCCCCGCGCCCTTGCCCTGACCAACCACAACGTCGCCGTCGCCGCCATCAGCTACCGCTACACGACGAACCAATTTGCGCCGAGCTATCCGGCCAACATTCCGCACCCAGCGCAAATCCAGGACGTGAAGTCCGCCCTCCGCTGGCTCCGCGCCAACGCCGCGCAGTTCAACCTCGACCCCGCCCGCATCGGCATCTGGGGCCAATCCGCAGGTGGTCACCTCGCCGCGCTCGCAGGCACGACCGGCCACACGAACCTCTTCGACACCGGCGAGAATCTCGGCCAATCCAGCCGCGTGCTGGCCGTCGTGGACATGAGCGGGCCGACCGACATCAGTCTCGTCGGCACCAGCCAGCCTGGCGACGCCGTGAGCCTCCTGCTCGGCGGACAGGTGCAGAACAACCCGCCGACGCTCACCACGGTGAACCCCATCAACTTCGTCCGCGGCGACGCTCCGCCGTTCCGCCTGGTCCATGGCGAGTCGGACACAACAGTCGGCATCGCCGCCAGCGCACTGCTTCATACCGCGCTGACGAACGCGGGCGCGTCGTCCACCTTCATCCGACTGGCTGGCACTGGCCATACCATCCCGTCCAGCCAAGACGCGCCCGCCGCGCAATGGCTGGCGGACCAGTTGAACAGCATTGGCGCGGCGAACCCGCCAGCCAGCGACACGCTTCGCGCGCACGATCCGTTCGCGGCGGCGGCCGGGACTTTTCTCCACGGGCAAAACGGCGGCACCGGATTCGCCACCGCGTGGGCCGTGCTGGGCTTCGACTCGAACGCGAATCAGTTCCGCAATGCCATCGCTGCGCCGCTCGCGTTCGGCAACTTGCAGACCAGCGGCAATTACGTGGTGGGCGGCTACAACAACTTCACCTCCAGTCGCCGCCTCGACGTGGCGGGAGTGTTCACCAATCACTCGGTCGGCGGCAGCAATCCCGCCGTCATCGGGCGCGACGGCACGACGCTCTGGCTTTCCGCGCTCGTGCGGAAGGACAGCGACGACGACGTGCAACTCGCCGTCTCGCTCGTGAACGCCGACGACGTCAGCAACGTGAACAATCTCCGCGTGGGCATGGGCTACTACGCCACCCCGTCGAACAACGGCGGGCAGCGTTACTGGTCCATGCTGGTGAACAACCCCGGCACGGACAACTTCACGTTCGTGCGCGGCAATGTGCCCATCACCAATGGCGTCCCGGCGTTGCTGGTCATGCGCATACAGTTCGGCGCGACGGACCAGCTAGACCTCTTCGTGAACCCGCCGCTTGGCGGGGCCGCACCCGTCACCCCCGCCGCCACGCGCAGCACCACCGGCGGCGCTAACATCCTCTTCCGCACGGTTGCCTTCTGGTCTTCCGCCAATCAGAACAACGCTGCGATGGATGAACTGCGGCTCGGCGACACCTTTGCAGCCGTCACGCCCACGAGCGCGCCCGTGAGCGTGCCCGGCACGCTACAATTCAGCGCCGCGAGCTATTCCGTGGGTGAAGCCGCCGGCAGCGTGAGCATCACCGCCACCCGCACGGGCGGCAGCACCGGCGCAGTGGGAGTGAACTACGCGACGAGCAACGGCAGCGCGACGGCGGGCAGTGATTACACTGCGGCCAGTGGGACGTTGAACTGGGCCAATGGTGATGCGGCGAACAAAAACTTCTCCGTCGTCATCCTCAACGACACGGCCGTGGAAGGCGCGGAGACGGTGGCGCTCGCCCTCAGCAATCCGACTGGCGGCGCAACTCTCGGCACGCCCGCGAGCGCCACCCTCACCCTCACGGACGATGATGTGCCGCCCTTCAACGACGACCTCGCCGTGCTCTCCGATGAGTTCACGGACGCGTCCACGCTCACCAGTTTCCAGCGCGTGAACACGGTCGAGGGCTGGAACGCGGACAAGCTCGAAGCTCGTGACATCAACACTTCGCGCGCGGGCCGCATGACCATGCTCCCGCGCACCGGCGGCTGGTTTAACGACTACATCGGCGAACTCTCCTTCAAGCCCGTCTCCGGCGACTTCGTGGTCACCACCGAAGTCATCCCACGCAACCGCGCCGGCACGGCCGCCCCGAGCGGCGAGTATTCGCTGGCGGGCCTGATGATTCGCACGCCCACGACGCACACAACGGGCGCGAGCGGCTGGCAGTTGGGCCAGCAGAACTACGTCTTCCTCTCGATGGGCGCGGCGAACAACCCCGGCACGTATCAGTTCGAGGTGAAGAACACAGTGAACAGCAGCTCCGTGCCCGCCATCTCGAACGCGCCAGCCACCCAGGCGGAATTGCAAGTCGCTCGGCTGGGCGGCGCGGTCATCACGTTGCGCCGCGATGCGGGCGGCGCGTGGCTCGTGCACCGGCGCTACACGCGCAACGATTTGCCGGCCGCGCTGCAAGTCGGCCTCGTCGCCTACACGGATTGGCTGGGGATACAGGCACGCTACCCGATAGCCCAGCCCGGCAGCTACCTCGCGAACAACGCCGCCGTTATCACGGACCAAAACCCCGGCCTGCGCGCTGAGTTCGAGTATCTCCGCTATCATCGCCCGCAAGTTCCGGCGCAATTCGCGGGCCGCGATTTCGCCAATCCCGCGCAGGTCAGCGACGCGGAGTTGCTCTCCTTCCTCGGCGCGAACGCGAATGCGCCCGGGACGAACGGGCCTGCGAATGTTGCCCCGGCCTTCACCACACACCCGCAGAGCCAGACCGTGAATGTGGGGGCGAACGTGACCTTCACCGCTGCCGCCACGGGCACGCCGACGCCGGCGTTTCAGTGGCAACGCAGCGGGACCAATCTTCCGGGGGCGACCGGCACCACGCTCACCCTAAACAGTGTGCAGGTGAGCGACGCGGGCAATTACAGCGTGGTGGCGAGCAACGCGGCGGGTCAGGTGACCAGCCCGGCGGTCACGCTGACCGTGAACCTGCCGGCTACGCCCCCGGCGGTTGCTTCGCAGCCCAGCGGGACGGTGGTCGTCGCGGGCAGCAACTACACGTTCACCGTGACGGCCAGCGGCACGCCGCCGCTGACCTACCAATGGCTGCGCAACACCGTGGCTCTCCCCGGTGCGACCAGCCCGACGCTCGCGCTGACGAACGTGGGGCGCACGAACACCGGCAGTTATGTGGTGCAAATCAGTGGTCCCGGCGGCGCGGCATCAAGCCAACCCGCGAGTTTGCGCGTGCTGAACTTCCCGCGCCTGCAACCCGTGCAGCGCCTGGGCAACGGCACGGCACGCCTGCTCTTCAACGACCACGATGGCGGCCTGCTCACGCTGGGCGACACGGGGAACTTCGAGGTATGGGTGAACACGGACTTGATGGCCACCAACTGGATCCGCCTGAACCTCCCGCTCACCGTGACGAACGGTTCACTGACGCTCGATGATGCGGACGCAGCGAATCATCCGCGCCGGTTCTATCGGGTGCTGGAGCGGTGAGGGCTCACGTTCCCGTAGGTGATGGCGTGAGGAGTCTCTCACTAATCCCGGACACCGAAGTTCAACCGCGATAGAGCGCGGAGGACACAAAGGTTTGGGGAAGACAACGATTGGGGAGAACCCGCTTTGGCTGATTTCACGGAGATGATTGGGGACTCCTCAGGTCGTCACCTACGGGACTGGCCTTGCCCGTGTGCCTCTGGTAGCGTCGGCGGCACATGAGTTCACCCACCGAGTCCGAGCTGGTCGCGCACTGTCGGCGCGGCGACGCGCGCGCTTGGGATGAGCTTTTCGACCTGCATTATGCTGCGGTGGGGCGCTACGTGTTCCAGCTATCGCCAACCATTTCGCAGGAGGACGCGGATGAGATCGCGCAGGAAACTTTTCTCTCGGTCATCAAGCACATCGCGAATTTCCACGGCGATTGTCAGTTGCAGACGTGGCTCTTCCGGATCGCGGGCAACAAGACGCGCGACTATCTCGAGAAACAGCGCGCGGCCAAACGCGGCGGCGGACGGCAGCCGCTTTCGTTGCATGCGGAAGACCCGGAGACGGGGCTGACGCTCGATGCGCCGAGCCATTTGCCCGGGCCGGATGGCGAACTGCTGCATGCGGAGCGCGCGTTGCTCATCGGCCACGCGATGGAGCAGCTCGGCGGGCCATGCCAGGAGATCATCGAGCTGCGCTACTTCGCGGACCTGAGCTACGAGGAGATCAGCCGCTCGCTCAAACTGAACGAAAAGACCGTCAGCTCGCGCCTGAGCAAGTGCCTCGACAAGCTGGAGGAAATCGCGCGGCCAATCTTTGCCGGGGGGAAACCGGCGGTTTCCCCGTCCAACCCACCAAGTTCGTCATGAGCTCAGAGTCACAACGCGACATCGAGAAGGACCTGCTGGCTTACAAGCAGCGCCGGCGCGAGCAGCTTGCCGCGCCGCTGGAATTGCATCCTGCCACGCGCAAGATGCTGCAGGGCGAAGCCGCACGCGCGGCCAGCCGCCCACTGCTCACGTCGGAGGAGGCGGCGAAGAACTTCGTGCGGTCGTTTGTGATGTCTCACCAGCAGCCGAGTTTTTTTGCCCGGTATCGGCAGCGCATCATTTGGGGCGGCGCGATGTGCGCGTGCCTCGCGGTCGTGCTGGCCGTGCTGCGCAATGATCCGCGACTCGCGTCCACGCCATCGCAAGTTTCCGACCCTCAGACAGCCAAGCCGCAAGCGACCGTCGCGGCGACCAAGCAGCAGACCGAGGGCGAGCAGTCCGCGCGGGCGAAGCAGCCCGCTCCGGCGGCGGACAAGGTGCAGGAGCTTGCCAAGGCTTCCACCGCGCCCGTCGCCAGTCCCCCGCCCGCCAACCCGCGCGGAGCCGCCGTCGCATCCGCTCCGCCGCTGGTCATGCGCGAAGCACATCCCCAGCGCAGCGCGGAGAGCGCCGGGTCGCTTGCGCTGGCCAGAGACTTGGACAGAAAGCTGGTGGAGAAGAAGGAGGCATCTCAACCGACGCAGATCGCCAAGGGGCTCAAGGCCGTGCAAGTCGCCGACGCGCTGTCCGCGACCGAGGACAAGAAATCCGGCGAGGTGATGAAGCTCAAGCGGAGTGCGGGCGATGAGTTGCAACGCGCGAAGCTGGCGGCTGCGGCGGGCGCGTCCGGTGGCGCTGGTATTCCCCCCGCGTCGGCTCCCTCCACCGCTTCCGCAGCGCAGTTGTTTGGCGCAAATTCGACTCCCGAAGCATCGCAGGCACGGCAGCAGTTCCTTCAGTTGGACAACCAAGCGCGCTATCGGAAGAACTTCAACTCGCCGCCGATGCCGCAGGTGATGCAGGACTTTGCCTTCGAGCGCACGGGCGACCGCGTGCGCATCGTGGACGCCGACGGCTCGACTTACGAGGGCACGGTGATGCCCGCGCCCGTCGAGGAGGTGCGCGCGAAAGTTTTTTCCCAGCTCGACGTTGCGAAGGAACGCCAGGACTCGCTTGCGCAGCCGACGCAGTCTGCGGACCCGCAGTCGTCCTACCGCTTCCATGCCGCTGGCGTGAACCGCAAGCTCAACCAGTCCGTGGAGTTTCGTGGCGAGTGGCAGGCCGTCGCACCAGCCCAAACGTCGCAGTCCACACCGGCATTGCAGCGTGCGAGGTTCGGCGTCGCCCGTGCGGAGCCACAGGCAGCGGAAAAGAAATTTACGACTGCCGCGAACACCAACCTCTCCGACAATTCCGCCGGGACGAACGACTACCTCAAACTGCAACAGACGAAGGAGTCCTCCCAAGGCCGCATCTCCGGCCGCGCCATCATCGGCGGGAAGAACGAGTTCGACATCAATGCGGTGCCGAAGTAACGGCAGGCGTCCTAGCGTTGAATCAGCGTTTGCCTACGCGGCGAGTAATTGGAATCTCGCCAGCACAATCACCCCGTTACATTATACCAACTCTCGGTGAAGATTGGTCGAATGAGAGGCGAGTCTCAGCACGCGTATCCCCTCACCCCGGCCCTCTCCCCGAGGAGAGGGAGAATCGCCGTCCGCGCAGCTTCAACCCGCCCGGCGTTGTTGCTTCGAGACTG
>SXTU01000161.1 GCA_005791875.1 Verrucomicrobiales bacterium | reverse complement strand
TTTTTCAGGAGCGCGTCAACGCAAAGGAATTTCGACCCGCCGCCACTGTTTTGCCATCTGGCCAGAGCCACGGCCTGGCCCTTACTCTTGGGCCGTGCAGGAAGACACGCATTTCAAGGGCTGGGCTAAACCCGGCCCGGTGCCGCCGGGCTTGAGCGCGGGCCTGACCGTCGCCGCGGACGAGTCGCTGGACGCCATCAGCGGACACTTCCGCCTGTTCCAATTGCGCGACGGTCACCGCTTCTCGTCGGACGACATCCTCACCGCTTGGTATGGCACCACCTGGTGTCCCACGGCGCGCACGGCGCTGGATCTCGGCAGCGGCATCGGCACGGTGGGGATGATCGTGGCGTGGCGGTTGCCAGGGGTGCGGCTGGTGACGGTGGAGGCGCAGTCGGCCAGCGTGGCGCTGGCCCGGAAGTCGGCGCGCTTCAACGGCGTCGAGGACCGCTACGAAATCCGCGAGGGAGATTTCCGCGACGCGGGCGTGCTGCGGGCCGATGAACAGTTCGACCTCATCACGGGCAGCCCACCGTATTTCCCGCCCGGCTCCGGCGTGGAGAGCGAGCATCCGCAGAAGCTCGCCTGCCGCTTCGAGTTGCGCGGCACCATCGCCGACTACTGCGTCACGGCGGCCAAGCACCTCGCGCTCGGCGGCTTCTTCGCCTGCGTGTTCCCCTACGAACCGGTGCAGCTCGCGCGCGTGGAGGCCGGAGCGCGCGATGCAGGGCTGGTCATCGTGCGTCGGCGACCGGTTGTTTTCGGCGAGGGCGATGCTCCGTTGATCGGCCTGTTCGGGATGATGCGCGCGACGGATTTGCCGGAGTGGTTTCGCGGGCAGACGTGGGTGGAGCCAGAACTCATCATCCGCACGCGCGACGGGAAGATTCACCCGGAATACGCAGCGGCGAAGCTGGCGATTGGCTTCCCGCCTTGAAGCCCTTTACCTGCTGGGTGAATCGTCTCCGGTTAATTGCGCCGCCATCCGACCGCATCATTTCGCCGGGGTGAAATGGAAGACCTGCGCGCCGCGCGGGGGCAGCGCGAGGTAGAGGCCGCGCGCGAGCATCTCGCTGCCGTTGCGCCAGTATTTTTCCTCGCCCAGCAAGTCCTCCATCTTCCACTTGCGGCGCGCGAGGCCCGTGATGGTGGGCGTGACGTAGCACTGGCTGGGCTGCGCGGCGAGATTGACGACGACGAGGTCGAAGGCATCCGGCGCGGACTGCCATTGCACGACGACGAAGCAGTGGTCGGTCGAGTTCTCCGACCAGGCGGAGCGGGGGCGCAGGATTTCAAACTCGCCGTGGCCGACGGCGGTGGCGTTCAGCGCGGCGAGCAACTCCTCGTAAAAGGAGGAAATCTGCGTGTCCTCGGGTTCCACCGGGCGACGTGAGAGGTGCACCGGCAGGCGGACGCGTGCGCCTTCGAGTTGGCCCTCGTGGAGGAAGCGCATCCCCGGCAAGCCAAAGGTCAGCACTGCGGCGACGCGATGCTCGTCCAGGATGAACCGCGTCGCGGCGCGTTGCTCGTCGTGGTTTTCGAGGAAGTGGACGCTGCGGGCGAGGAAGGCCGTCTCCACATCGAGCAGGTGGTTCTGCGTCTCGGCGTAGTTGTCATAGGCGAGGTGGTCGTAGAGCCACTTGTCGTAGGTGTAGTCGAAGCCGAGTCGCTGGAGGTTACTTTCCATGTCCCAGTAAACCTCCGCCAAGAACAAAAAGTCGGGGAACTCGCGCTTCACCGACGCGATGGCCTCTGTCCAGAACTCGCCGGGGGCCTGGGGTGCAGTCCTGGGAAACGCCGTCCATGTCTTCGCGAACACGTCCCGCAGGACGAGCATTGCCATGTCGCAACGCACGCCGTCGCAGCGCGCGGCAACCCCGCGCAACATCTCCTGCATGATGGCCTGCGTGTCCGCGCGCCGGAAGTCGAGCTGCGCCGTGTCAGCCCAGCCGGGAAAAAACGGGTCCTTGCCGTGTGCGATCCACGCGATGCCGGAGTTGGTCTCGGTAGCGAACGTGTCGCGCGCGCCGGGCGGGCCTTGCACGAACAGCTCCGGCTTCATCGCCACCCACGGATGGCCAAGGCCGGTGTGGTTCGGCACGAAGTCGAGGATGAGCTTCAGCCCGTGAGCGTGCAGCCGCTCACGGAACTGGCGCAGGCCACCCTCGCCGCCGAGCGCGTCGGGCACGCGATAGTCTGCGACGGCGTAAGGCGAGCCGGTCACGTCGTCGGGAGTCCAGTCGGGCAGCGCCTTGCGGAAGAGTTCCAGCAGAGAGCGGTCGTTCAGGGCGACTTCGCGCGCGCGGGAGCAGGCCGTCCATGTGCCCATGAGCCAGAGATGCGTGAAGCCCTGGCGTGTCCAGTTGGCAAACTCCTCCTCCGGCACGTTGCCGAGGTGAACAAAACTCTCCTGCTGGGCGGAGAGATCGTGCAGCCAGCAGCGGGCGTTCAGCTCGTAGAGGAGGGGGTGCATCTTTAGCCCGCAGCAGTCAGCAGTCAGCAGTGAGTTAAGGTGATTTCATGGCATGCTCACTCAATAAGCTGACCGCTGATAGCTGATCGCTCCTCAACTGTTCAACACCTTCAACGCCTTCTGCGGGTTCTTCACCCGGAGGATGAGCAGGCCGCGCCGGGAGCCTGGGCTGGTGGCGCAGTAGCAGTATTCGATGTTGACCTTCGCCGCGCCGAGCTTGTCGCAGATGCGCGCGAGGGAGCCGGGGCGGTTGTCGCCGTCAATCATCAGCACGTCGTCCTCGACGACCAGCGTGCCGTGCTCCTCGAAGACGAAGGTGGCCTTCTGCGGGTTGTCCACGACCATGCGGATGACGGTGTGGTCCACGGTGTCGCTGGCGGAGATGGCGTAGATGTTGACCTTCGCGTCGGCGAGGGCATGGCAGACACGGGCGAGCATCCCGGGTTCGTTGTCGAGAAAGATTGCGAGCTGCTTGGTGATTTGCATGGTGTGTTTTGGACGTTGGTTTAATTGCGCTGGCTCGCGTTCGTGATTCCGAAGGCTGGCACAGACGGGATGGCAGTTCAACGCTGGACTGCGGGGGCCAAAAGATTTCTCACCGCTTCTTCTCCGCCGCGAGGACGGCGCGGAGCTTCTCGAACTCCTGGCCGATGGCCTTGATGGTGAGCAGCGCGTTGTCCCAGTCGCCGGCAAGGGTCTGATGCTCCAGCTCCGCGCAGATGCGGGCCAGGGGCTTCGCGCCGAGGTTTTTCGCGCTGCCCTTGAGCGAGTGCGCGGCGATCTTCAGCGCCTCGGTGTCGTGGTGATCGAGGGAGGTTTCCATCGCCCGCAAGCGGTCGGGCGCGTCCTCCATGAAGAGATCTATCAACTCGATCACCGGGTCGGGCTGGCCCGGCTCGCTCAGGTCGCGCAGCGTGTTGAGCACGGAGAAATCCAGCGTGGCTCCGTCAGCGGACTGCGATAGAGCGGCTTCTGCCGGCTCGTGCGAGCCGGACTCCGCGGCGCTGGCTGCTGTGTTCACCCGCTCCAGCGCGGCGTTCAGCTCGGGCAAATGCACGGGCTTTGAAATGAAGTCGTCCATGCCGGCGGCGAAGCAGTGTTCCGCGTCGCCGCGTCCAGCGTCAGCGGTCATCGCGAGGATGCGCAGGCGCGAACGGTTGTTCTGGCGCTCCCACTCGCGGATGCGGTGCGTGGCGGTGTAGCCGTCCATCACGGGCATGTGGCAGTCCATCAGCACCACGTCGTAGGTGCTGGTCTGCACGGCGGCGACGGCCTGCTCGCCGTTGAGCGCGGTGTCGGGCTGGTAACCGAGCTTCTTGAGCTGGAGCAACGCGACGCGCTGGTTCACCGAGTTGTCCTCGACGAGCAGGATGCGCAGCGGGCGCGTCTCACCGGGCGGGACCTTGCTGCGGTGGAGGAACGCCGTCTCCGACGGGCTGGGCAGCGAGAGCGTGAGATCGTCATGCGTGAGGACTCGCAACAGACATTCCTCGAGGCGCGACAGGCGGACGGGCTTGAGCAGGCTGCCGGAAAGGCCGGCCAGCCGCATGATCTCCGCGTCGAGACGCTGGCCCAGTGGCGTGAGGAGAATCAGCTTCGTCCCGCTGATGTCCGACTCGGCTTTGATGTTTTGAGCGAGCGTGAGGCCGTCCACACCGGCGAGCTTGATGTCGAGGATGGCCGCGTCGAACGGCGTGACGCTCGCGGCCGCGTCGCGTAGCGCGTGCAGAGCCTCGTCGCCGCTGCGCACGCCGGCGCAGCTCATGCCGAGGTAATTCGCCATGCTGGCGAAGGCGTGGCGCAGGTGCGCGTTGTCCGTGACGACGAGCAGTCGCGCGCCAGCGAGGCGCAAATTCGCCGTCGCCCGAGCGGTGATGCCGGGCTGCTTCTCCAGCGTCACGGTGAACCAAAACGTCGAGCCTTCGCCCAGCGTGCTGCGCAATTCCAGCTTGCCGCCCATCAGCTCCACGAGCTGCCGCGAGATGGACAAGCCCAGGCCGGTGCCGCCGTATGTGCGCGTCGTGGAGCCGTCGGCCTGCGTGAAGGCCTGGAAGATTTTTCCCTGCGCCTCGGTCGCGATGCCGATGCCGCTGTCCTCGACGGAGAACTTCACAGCAATGTGTGTTTCGGTCTCGGACTCCTTCACGACGCGCAGCACCACCTCGCC